>PWTM01000001.1 GCA_003563855.1 PVC group bacterium
AGACCACTCGCCCGCCATGCGCGCGGATCGCCTCGCCGATCGCCCAGGCGATGGAATCGGTGTCGAGCAGTCCCATGACCACGTAGGGCGCATCCGCCCGCACCAGCCCCGTCGCCCCCCCCTGCCGTCCCGTCGTTCTCATGCGGTCAAGATACCCCCGCCCCGGTCCAACGCAAGGCCCGGCGCCTTCGACGGGGCGCCGGACGCGCGCGAGGAGTGCGGCAGGGAGCAGCGGGGAGGATGAGGGGTCTTGTTCGGGACGCGGTACATGGGAACGGCTGCCGGGGCGCTCGCTTGCGCGGCGGGTGTTTCCGGGCGAAGGTAAGGCAGGGACGGGGTGAGCAAGGGAGACGACGCTATGAACCTGGCTGAACGCAAGTGTGAGCCCTGTCGGGGCGGGGTCGAGCCGCTCCGGGGCGAGGCGCTCGAAACCTACCGCAGCGCGCTGGACTCCGAGTGGGCCGTGGTGGACGGGCATCACCTCGAGCGAACGTTCCGGTTCCCGGATTTCGCGCGGGCGCTGGCCTTCGTCAACGCGGTGGGGGCACTGGCCGAGGCGGAGCAACATCACCCGGTGATCGAGTTCACCTGGGGACAGGTCACGGTCCGGCTCTGGACGCATAAGATCGACGGCCTGCACCCCAACGACTTCATCCTGGCCGCGCGGATCGACGCCGCGCATGAACCATCCGCGTCCCAGACGTGAACGCGCCGGAACCAAAGGGAGGACCGAAGCGATGAAACGAAGCGCGTGATCGTAGAAGCGACGCGGGAGCAAATCAGGGAAATGGCCGCGGTTGCGGACAAGCCGCTGAGCAGCGAGGGCTAGATACGGACCCGACGCGTTGGTCTCCGGCGCCTTCGACGGGGCCGGGGGTATCGCTACGGGGGTTGCGATCGGGAGGCGCATGCGCGGAACCCCCTCGGCACACTCTGCATCTTCGGAACTCGCGTCGAAAACCGCCTGTGCTAGGATCGCACGCTTTGCGTGTCCTATCCGAGCGGGAGCCGTACCCATGAACCCGGAGACGTTGAAGGCCTTTCTCGATCCGCCCGCGCTGTTGCGGGCCGCCCCGTTCTGGAGCTGGAACAACCGCCTGGACGCGGACCAGCTTCGCCGCCAGATCGACGTGTTCAAGCGCATGGGAATGGGCGGATTTCACATGCACCCGCGCACCGGGCTCGACACGGAATATCTCGGCGACGAGTTCATGGCGGCCGTGCGCGCCTGCGTCGACAAGGCCGCGAAGGAGGGCCTGCTGGCCTGGCTCTACGACGAGGACCGCTGGCCCTCGGGCGCGGCCGGCGGGCTCGTGACCGCGGACCCGCGCTACCGGCTCCGGCGCCTGCTCTTCACTCCCTGCGCCTACGCCGAGGCCGGATCGGCGGCGGGGGGCGGCGACTCTCGCGCGGAGGGTGTGCGCACGGGGAACGGCCGGCTGCTCGCCCGCTACGACGTGACGCTGAACGCCGAAGGGCGGTTGGCCGCGTACCGCCGGTTGCCCGTCGGCGCCGACAGCCCGCCGCCCGCCCACGGCGCCGTCCGCTGGCATGCCCGCCTCGAGCCCGCCGCACCGAGTTCCTGGTTCAATAACGCGACCTACGCGGACACCCTCAACCCCGCCGCCATACGGCGCTTCGTCGAGGTCACGCACGAGCGCTACAAGGCGGCCGTCGGCGACGCCTTCGGCGCCACGATCCCCGCCATCTTCACCGACGAGCCGCAGTTCTCCCGCATGCGGGGCCTCGGCCGCGCCACCGACCGGACCGACCTGGTCCTGCCCTTCACCGACGACCTGCCCGAGACGTTTCGCGAAGCCCATGGCGGCGACCTGCTCGATCACCTGCCCGAGGTCTTCTGGGACCTGCCCGAAGGCGCCTCCGCCTGGCGCTATCGCTACCACGATCACGTCTGCGAGCGCTTCGCCCAGGCCTTTGCCGATACCGTCGGGGGCTGGTGCGCCGACCACGGGATCGCCCTGACCGGGCACCTGATGGAGGAGGCGACGCTGACCAGCCAGGTCGCCGCCGTCGGCGAGGCCATGCGGCATTACCGGTCGTTCCAGATTCCCGGCATCGACGTGCTCTGCGACCGCATGGAGGACGAGTTCAACACGGCGAAGCAGGCGCAGAGCGCGGCCCGGCAGTACGGCCGGCCCGGGGTGCTCAGCGAGCTGTACGGAGTGACCAACTGGTCCTTCGATTTCCCGGGGCACAAGCGGCAGGGCGACTGGCAGATGGCGCTGGGCGTCCTCTACCGCGTGCCGCACCTGGCGCATGTCTCGATGGCGGGCGAAGCGAAACGCGACTACCCGGCCTCGATCGGCTACCAGTCGCCCTGGTGGCCCTGGTACCGCCGGATCGAGGATCACTTCGCGCGCGCCGGCGCGCTGATGAGCCGCGGCCGGCCCCGCGTGCGGATCGGCGTCATCCATCCGGTCGAGAGCTTCTGGCTCTGCTGCGGGCCGCTCGATCAGACCGCCGCCGAGCGGGCCGACCGCGAGGCCGCCTTTGCCGACCTGACCCGCTGGCTGCTTTACGGATTCGCCGACTTCGACTTTATCAGCGAGGCCCTCCTGCCGCGCCAGGCGGCGGGCGCGGACGCCTCGCGCTTTCGGGTCGGGCAGATGGCCTACGATGCGGTCGTGGTCCCCAACCTGCGCACGATCCGGTCCACGACCCTGGCGCGCCTGGAACGCTTCGCCGATGCCGGCGGCGCCGTGCTGTTCGCGGGCGAGATCCCGGACCTGGTCGATGCGGCGCCTTCGGCGGCGCCGGCGGCGCTGGCGGCGCGCTGCCTCCGGCGGCCGCTGGCGCGGGCCGCGCTCCTGGAAGCGCTGGCGCCCTTCTGCGACGTGCGGCTGCTCAACGCGGCCGGCGCGCAGGTGCACGGCGCGCTGCACCAGGTGCGCGAGGAGGACGGCGACCGGTATATCTTCCTCTGCAACACCGACCGCGAACGGGCGATGGAGAACCTCGAGCTGCGGGTGCGCGGCGCCTGGCAGCCACAGCATTTCGATACGCACTCGGGCGCGATCGCGCCGCTGCCGGCCGAAGCGGCGGGCGACTGGACGCGCATTCCCTGCCGGCTCGACGCGCACGGATCCCTGCTGCTGGCGCTGGAACCCGGCGCCCCGCCTGCCGTCGAGGTGTCCGCGGAACCGCCCCTGCGCGAGACGGCGCGACTGGCCGATCCGGTCCCCGTGACGCTGTCCGAGCGGAACGTGCTCGTGCTCGACACCGCGGCCTACCGGATCGGCGACGGCGCCTGGAGCGAGCCGCTGCCGATCCTCGAGCTCGACGGCCGCATCGGCGCGGCGCTCGGCCTGCCGCCCCGCGGTGGTCACATGGCGCAGCCCTGGACCGACCGCGAACCGCTCGCCACGCTCGCCACGGTACAGGTGCGCCTGGCCTTTGCGAGCGAGGTCCCCGTCGCGGGGGCGCGTCTCGCGCTCGAAGGGCTCGCGAACACACGCATCCGGCTCGACGGCCAGCCGCAGACCGGCGAAGCCGATGGCTGGTTCACCGACGAGGCCATCCGGACGGTTCCGCTGGAGGACATGGCCCCCGGCGCGCACCGCATCGAGCTGGAGATCGCCTACCACCGCAAGTCCTGCATCGAGTGCTTCTACCTGCTCGGGGACTTCGGGGTGAACGTGCGCGGACGGCATGCGCTCGTCACCGAACCGGTGCGCGAGCTCGCCTTCGGCGACTGGACGCGGCAGGGGTTGGCCTTCTACGCCGGGAACGTCACCTACCACAGCCGGTTCGAGGCGGGGGACGCGCCGGTGACGCTGGAGATCCCCCATCTGGCCGGCGCGCTGGCGACCGTGCACCTCGACGACCGTGCCCCGGTGCCGCTGCCCTTCGCACCGCGCCGCGCCGCTTTCGGCGCGATTCCCGGTCCGCACCGGCTCGACCTCACCGTGTTCGGCAACCGCGTCAACGCGTTCGGCCAGCTTCACCACGCGCGGGCCGGCGGGCACCCGGAGGGAAGCCGTTACTGGTGGGGGCCGGAATCCTGGCGAAGCAAGGGCGCGATGTGGACCGACGAATACCAGCTCTGGCCCATGGGGCTGCTCAGCGCCCCGCGCCTGCTGATCTAGCCCGCGTCATTCCTGCCCATGCGTGCCCGGCGGCGGTGACCCTTTCCCGCGCCGCATTTCGCGCACCCGACGCAGATCCCTGGCGTCCGCCTGGTGGCGCGGATCGTCGATGAGGGGCTTTGCCGATCGCTTCTGACCACTTAGGCAGAACGGGCAGCGAGAACTGGGGCATGTCCTGCGCATTCAGGCCGTTGACAGCATCGCCCGCTTGTCTTACATTGTCAGTCATGAAGACCGCAACGCTCAGTATTCGTCTGGACAACCGGCTGGATAGGCTCCTCACGAAGGCCAGTCGACAGGCGGGACGAAGCCGTAGCGAAGTGGCGCGCGAAGCGCTTCGGCGACAGTTGCGCCTCTCACAATTCGAGAGTGTGCGCCGACGGATGATGCCTTTTGCGGAAGCGCGCGGATTCCTGACGGACGACGACGTCTTCGCAGATCCCTGATGCGGGTCTTCCTGGACACCAATGTCATCCCGATATCGCCATGGTCTCGTCCGCACTCACCGGTGCGGCGGACGTCTTCGTAACCGGCGACAGGGAGATCCTCGCGTTGCGACGCGTCGGGACGCTGGAGATCCTGACTCCGCGCCAGTTCTGGGACAGGGAGCGGGAGGGGCCGGAAGGCTCCCCTCCCGGGTAGTCCCCGTCGAACGCACCCTGCTGAACTCCCTGTGGACGTCGAATCTCAGGGCGGCTGAAGCCCGAGGCGTGGTAGACTCTCGGCCATGACGCACCAGGAACGCATTACGCTGTCCACGGCGGGGCACCGGGACATGCACGACCTCACGGAGCGCGTGGCGGCCGTCGTGGCCCGCGCCGGTATCCGGACCGGGCTCGTCCACGTCTTCAACGTCGGCAGCACGGCAGCCGTGGGCATGATCGAGTTCGAGCCCGGGCTCGAGCGCGATCTGCCCGCGCTCCTTGACCGGTTGATCCCACCGGGCCGCGACTACGGCCACGAGCAGGCCTGGCACGACGGGAACGGCCATGCCCACCTGCAGGCGACTTTGCTCGGCCCGGCGCTGACCGTGCCCGTGACCGACGGCCGCCTCGCGCTCGGCGCCTGGCAGCAGGTCTTCCATCTCGAGTGCGACATCAAGCCGCGCACCCGCGAGATCGTCGTGACCGTGCAGGGCGACTAGCGGGCCTCCGACCGGGTGCACTATGCTCCCGCCGTGAATGCGCCGGGCACAACGAACAGCCATCCGCCCGACGCGGCCGGCATCGAGGATGCGCGGTTCGTCTCGGTCCGCAGGATCCTGCGGCTTGCCGGCCCGCTGATCCTTTCGCAAATGGGCGTGATGCTCATGCAGATCGTCGACGGCGTCTTCCTCGCGCACTACTCGGAGGCGGCGATCGCGGCGGTGGGCCCGGCGGGGATGAGCTTCTGGCTGGTCTGCGGGCTCTTCATGGGGGTGGCGGGCTACAGCAACACCTTTGTAGCGCAGTACATGGGGGCGCGGCAGCCGCACCGGGCGGGACCGGCGGTCTGGCAGGCCCTGTACGTGGCGGCGGGCGCGGGGCTGCTGCTCGCCCTGGGCGGGTTCGGAGCGACGGCCCTGTTCCGGCTGGTGGGCCACGCCGCGGACGTGCAGGTTGAGCAGGCGGCCTACTTCCGCATCCTGTCCTGGGGCGGCGCCTCCTTCCTGCTCTCCGCCGCGCTGTCCGGCTTCTTCGCCGGGCGGCACGACAACCGCACGCTGATGGCCGCCCACCTCGCCGGGGGCGCCGCGAACGCCGTCCTCGACGCCCTGCTCATCTTCGGGCTGCTGGGGTTCCCTCGGATGGGCATCGCGGGCGCAGCCCTGGCGACCGTGGCCGGGCATGCCCTGCAGGTCGGCATCCTGCTGGCGCTCTTCCTCTCCCGCCGTCACCGGCGCGCGCACGAAACCTGGGGCGGGCGCCGGTTCCGCCCCGCCCTGGCCTGGCGGCTCGTCCGGTACGGGCTCCCGAACGGCCTGCGCTTCGTGGTCGAGATCGGCGCCTGGACGGTGTTCCTGGTGGTCGTCGGACGGGTGGACCCCGCGGGGCTCGCGGCCAGCAACATCGTCTGGCGGGTGAACGGCATGGCCTTCTTCCCGGTTATCGGCCTCTCCATCGCGGTCTCGATGCTGGTGGGCCAGGCGCAGGGGGCGAAGCGCCCGGACCTCTCGCGCCGGGCGACGCACCGCGGGCTGCTGATCGGCCAGGTGTGGATGACGTCGGCCGCGGCCCTGATGCTGCTGGCGCCGGGCATCCTGTTGCGGCTCTTCTTCAGCGAGATCGATGCGCCCCGCCAGGCGGAGCTGCACGCGCAGTCGGTCATGCTGCTCCGGTACGTCGCGGTCTACAGCCTGGCGGACAACGTCAACATCATGATCATGGCGATGCTGGCCGGCGCTGGGGACACGCGCTGGATGGTCCGGACCTCGGGCGTCCTGCATGCCGCCTTTCTGGCCGCGCTGCTGGCGGCCGCGCGCGGGGGCGCCCGGTTGCGAGGGCTCTGGCTCACCGCGACGGTCTTCGTACTCGTCTCCGCGCTCGTATGGGCGCTGCGCTTCCTTTCGCGGGCCTGGGAATCGAAACAGGTCATCGAGCCGGCGCCCACCCCCGACGTGGTCAACCCGGCCTTCCCGGAGCCGGTCTAGGCCAGCCATACCGTGGGCCAGGCGCCGCCCGGGCGGCCGGCGTGGCGCGTCAGACGGGAGAAGGCCGGCGACGCGGGATCCGGCGTGAGGGGCCGGTTCTCCGCGTCCAGGTAAAGGCAGCCGAGTTCTTCCGGCGGCAAGCCGGCGAACAACGCCCGACCCTGCGCGACCGCCTCGATCCACGCGGCCTTGAGCGCTCTCGCATCCAGCCGCTCGCGTAGGTCCAGGCGGTCGAGATCCGCCTGGGTAACCGCCGCGTGGCGTTGGCACTGACCCAGCAGGAACTCCGCCGTGTACCCGGGGTCCTTCCCGCAGGCCGCCCATGCCATGGCGCCGAGCGACAGGCACGTTCGGTGCGCGTGCAGGGTGTCCACGTAGTCCCGGGCTTCCGTTCGCCCCGCCAGGGCGAGCATCTTGTTGATCGCGGCATCGACATCGTGAAGCCGGAAGCCGAAGACCGGGTCCTGCTGCACGGGGGGCCGAACGGTGTTGGAGGTTCACGAGAGATAGCGCTCCATAAGGGGGCGTAGATGCGCCAGGCCGACGCTGTACGGGGTCGGCGTGAAGAGGCAGGCGCGGAGCCAGCGGACGAACTGGAGGCT
>PWTM01000004.1 GCA_003563855.1 PVC group bacterium
GCCAAACCGCGGTTCGCCGACCGCGGCGGCTTGGGCAAATGCATCCTGTGCGGGCTGTGCATCCGCGCCTGCCGATCGGTTCTCGGCCAGCCGGCGATCTGCTTTTCACGGCGCGGCGAAGAGCGGCGGGTGGGGACGCCTTTCGCCGCGGCTTCGGACACCTGCATCGGCTGTTCGGCCTGCCTGCACATCTGTCCCACCGGGCACGTGACCGGCGTCGACGAGCGTTTCGTGCGCCGCATGACGACCTGGGACACGGAACTGGAGTTGGCTCGGTGTGCCGCGTGCGGTGAAGCGTTCGGTACGGTTCGGGAACTGGAACGGTTGCGGGCCGGGGCCCGGGGGCGTTTTCCGGTGGACACGATCTGCCCCGGCTGCCGGCGGTCCCGGACGGCCGCGCGGCTGGCCCGGCAGCCCGGGGCGGCGGGACGGGTGACTTGACGCTCTGAAAGATTCCTCCAGACAGGAGATTTCCTTATGTCGCGAGAAGTGATGGCGGCGGCGATCCGAGGGGCCACGGCGTTTGTCGACGAGGCCGAAAGCGGACTTGCAGAAGCCGTCGGGCAGTACGGCGAGGAGCACGAGGTCGGGTTTTCCGAGACGGCGTTCTTCTTGCCGATGATCTATTCGTTGATGGGCCTGGAGGTCAAGCGGCTCGGCGAACTGGCGCCCGTGTTGAGGCACTGCCGCGAGCTGTTGGGCCACGCGCCGGCCGACCGCCTGTGGCTGCCGTATCTGGGAGACGGGCTGGATGCGGGCGTGGCCACGCTGCTGAGCCAGGAGGTGACGTGCGCGCTGCGCTATCTGGAGGGTCAGACGGCCGAGCCGGGATACCAGGGGTTCATTTCCGATACGATCCAGCGCGAGTTGGGCATCCAGTTGGTGGACGGCCGCATGCCCGGTTTCGCCGCCATTCTAGGCCCGGCGCCCTCCCGCGAGATCGCCGTCCACACGGTCCGCGAACTGCAGAAACGCAGCATTCTCTCGTTTCTGATCTGCAGCCGCGACGGCACGACCATGACCGACCAACTGATCCAGGAGGGAGTCGAGTTGGGTTGGGATACGTACATCGTGCCGGTCGGCCGCGACAGCCACTCGGCCATCTACGTGCTGGACTGGGCCATCCGCGGCGCCTTGATGTTCGGCGGACACAAGAAGGGGCAATGGCAGAACTGCCTGCGGTACACGCGCGAGCGGATCTTCGCCTTCGGGATCACCTTCGGCCCCATCCCGGACGACTGGTACGCCATCGGCGCCGCCGCCATTGTGATGGGTTTTCCGGTCATCTCCGACCACGAATCGACGCCGGAGGTCCGCCCGACCGGGGTCTGCACGTACGAGGAGCTGATCCGCCAAACGGATCACGAGCAGATCGTGCCCACATGCATTCAGATCCGCGGGGTCAAGGTCCAGATCCAGGAGATCGAGATTCCGGTGTCCTACTCGCCCGCGTTCGAGGGCGAGCGGGTCCGCAAGGAGGAGATGCACGTGCAGTTCGGCGGCAAGTACTCGACGGCGGTCGAACTGCTCGAATCGGCGGAGGTCAACGAGATCAGCGACGGCGAGGTCGTGGTGGATGGGCCGGATCTGGACACCTTCGAGCCCGGCGGCGCGGCGCCGCTGGGCGTTCACGTCCGGGTGGCCGGGCGGAAGATGAAAGCCGACTTCGAGGGCATTCTCGAGCGGCAGATCCACCGCTATTGCAACCACGCCATGGGCTTCATGCATACCGGCCAGCGCGACCAGCTCTGGTGCCGCATCAGCCGGGACGCTTTCCAGTCGGGCTTCCGGCTCCGGCACATCGGCACCATCCTGCACGCCAAGCTGCACGACGAGTACGGCGGGATCGTGGACAAGGTCGCCATCACCGTCACCACCGATCCTGATCGGGTCGCCGCGCTCGTCCAACGGGCCGAACCGGTTTGCCGGGCCCGGGACGAGCGCGTGGCCGGGATGACCGACGAGTCGGTCGAAACCTTCTACTCCTGCACGCTCTGCCAGTCCTACGCGCCGAACCACGTGTGCATCATCACGCCGGAGCGGTTGGGGCTGTGCGGGGCGTACAACTGGCTCGACGGCCAGGCCGCCTACGAGATCAACCCCATGGGCTGCAACCAGCCGGTGCCGAAGGGCCGCTGCCTGAACCCGGTCACCGGCGAATGGGAGGGGGTGAACGACTTCGTGTACAAGATCTCCAACCGCTCGGTCGAGCATTTCTGCGCCTACAGTCTGCTGGAGAATCCGATGACCTCCTGCGGCTGTTTCGAGTGCATCCTGGCGATCGTCCCGGAGGCCAACGGGGTGATGGTGGTCAACCGGGAGTATTCCGGGGACACGCCGATCGGGATGCCCTTCTCGACGTTGGCGGGCAGCGTCGGCGGCGGTGGGCAGACGCCCGGGTTCCTCGGCGTCGGCCGGTTGTACTTGACCAGCCGCAAGTTCATCTCTGCCGAGGGGGGCCTGCCGCGGCTGGTTTGGATGCCCAGGGAGTTGAAGGAAGCCATGCGCGACCGTCTGGAAGCGCGTGCCGCCGAAGAGGGGCTCGACGGATTCGTGGACAAGATCCCGGACGATACGGTGGCCACCAGCGCCGACGAGTTGGTCGAGTACCTGGCTCGCGTGGACCACCCGGCGATGGGCATGGACCCGATGATCTGACATCTTCCGCAGGAGGTGCCTCATGGCATTGAAAGGCTTGGACATCTACAAGTTGCTTCCGAAAACCAACTGCAAAGAGTGCGGGGTGCCGACGTGCCTGGCCTTTGCGATGAAGGTCGCCGCGGGCCAGGCGGGTCTGGACGACTGTCCGCAGTTGGGCGGCGAGGCCCGCTCGCAGTTGGACGAAGCGTCGGCGCCGCCCCAGCGGTTGGTCCGGATCGGTGCGGATCCGCAGCCCATCGAAATCGGCCAGGAAACCGTGCTGTTCCGGCACGAGGAGAAGTTCCACCGCCCGCCGGCGGTCGCCTTGAAGGTCTCCGACGCGCAGGATGCGGACGCCTTGCGGCAGGCCGGTGCGGCCTTTCGGGCGTTGGAGATCACCCGCGTGGGACAGACGCTGCAACCCGACATGATCGCTCTGGTCAACGACTCGGGCTCCGCCGACGCTTTGCGGGCCGCGGCGGCGGTCCTCCACGGGGAACTGGCCGTGCCGATGGTCCTGATCGGGGGCGCCGTGGATCCTCTGTTGCTGGCGGCGACCGGGCCGCTGGCCGGCGCGCGGCCGCTGCTGTTCTGCACCGGCGACGTGCCCACCGGGTGTCTGGCCGCCCTGGCGCAGCAGGCCGAGGCGCCGATCTGTGTGGCGGGCGATCTGGAATCGGTGGCCGGGCGCGTCGAGGAATTGGCGAAGGAGGGAGTCCGCGAGGTCGTGATCTCGCCCGGCGGCGCCTCGACGGCCCGGACGCTGGATTTCCTGACGCGGACGCGGCGGGCGGCTTTGAACAAGAAATATCGCCCGCTCGGCTGCCCCGTGCTCGTGTTCGCCGACGGGGACGATCCGGCGGCCGCGGCCTTGGACGCCTGCGCGTACGTGTGCAAGTACGCCGGCGTCGTGGTGACCGACCTCTGGGACGGCAACCTGCTGACCCCCGTCCTGACCGCGCGCCAGAACATCTACACCGATCCCCAGAAGCCCGTGCAGGTCGAACCGAAGCTCCACCAGGTGGGCGAGGTCACACCGCTCAGCCCCTTGCTGGTGACCACGAATTTCTCCTTGAGCTATTACTCGGTCGAGTCCCAGGTCGAGGCTTCGCGCGTGCCCTGTTACATCCTGGCCGTGGACACCGAAGGCACCAGCGTGCTGACGTCCTGGGCCTCGGACAAGCTCAACCCCCAGACCATCGCCAGCGCCCTGAAGTCGTGCGGCGCGGGCGAGCGGGTCGAGCATCACCAAGTGGTGATCCCCGGTCTGGTCGCCATGCTGGCGGCCGGCGTGGCGGACGAGAGCGGCTGGGAGGTGCTGGTGGGCCCCAAAGAGGCGGTGGGGATTCCCGGATACCTCAAGAGCCACTGGACGGCTACCGCGACATGAGAACTCACCGCGCGCCGCTCCCCCAGCGGAGGACGGGGCCTTGTGCCCGTCCTGCCAGGGGCGAGTGCGGAGCGCCGACGCTGGCGATGAAGGGACGAACCCCGATGCCCGGTATCTGCAACATCATGTTCCAGCCCGACGACACGATCGTGGCGGTCCGCGCCGGGACCACGCTGCTGGACGCCGCCAGCCGGGCCGGCGTGGCGTTGAACGGCCTCTGCGGCGGGGAAGGCCTCTGTGGCCGCTGCCGGGTTCGCATTTGCCGGGGGGAAGTGACGGGAGGCTCGACCGAACTCTTTACTCGCGAGGAAATCCAAGCGGGCTATGTCCTGGCCTGCGAAGGACGCGTGGAATCGGATCTGCTGGTGGAGGTCCCCTCCGAGGCGCGGTTGGTCCGGGACGGGGCTGTGGGTGAGGTTCCGCCCCTGCTCGACGTGAGCGGCGCCGCCCGGCGGCAGTTGGCCCTGGAACCGCTGGTGAGGAAGACCTACCTGGCGCTGGCGCCCCCCACGCTGGACAACAACGTCTCCGACTTGCAGCGGCTGGAACAGGCTTTGGCCCGCGCGATCCCCTCCCGGGAGTTTCAGATGGGATTGCGCCCGACGCGTCTGTTGCCGAGGGGCCTGCGAAAAACCGAGGGGAAGGTCACGGCGGTGACCGGTTTTCGCGGGCCGCTGACGGAAATCATCGACGTTCAAGGTGGCGATACCACCCGGAGCAACCTGTGCATCGCGGCCGACATCGGGACGACGACGGTCGTCTGCCACCTGGTGGACTGCCGGGATGGGCAGACGCTGGGCCAGGCCGCCCGGTACAATTCGCAAGCCGCCTACGGAGCGGATGTGATCCGGCGCATCCTGCACGCTTCGGAAGGTCCCGAGAAAGAAGCGGACTTGCAGAAGGCGATCGCCGGCGATCTGAACGAACTGGTCCGCGAACTGATCGCCCGCTATCATGTCGACGCCCAAGACATCAGCTTCATCACCGCCGCCGGCAATACGGCCATGCTCCACCTGCTGCTGGGTTTGCCGGCGGAGAACCTCCGCAAGGAGCCGTACGTGGGCGCGGCCTATCGTCTGCCGCCGTTTCGCGCCGCGGAGATCGGCCTGCAGATCAATCGCCGAGGGGTGCTCTATTGCCTTCCCTGCGTGGCCGGGGTTATCGGCGCGGATATCGTGGCCGGCGCGTATGCGAGCGGTCTGTCGGAGGGCGACGAGGTCCGCATGCTGATCGATATCGGCACCAACGGGGAAGTGGTGATTGGCAATCGCGACTTCCTGGTCTGTGCCAGTGCGTCGGCCGGCCCCGCGTTCGAAGGGGGCGAATGCCGTTGCGGAATGCGGGCGACGCGCGGGGCCATCGATCATCTTCGTCTGGCCGGTGCGGACCACCTCTTGAGCTACTCGACCATCGGTTCGACCGCGCCGGCGGGTCTGGCCGGAACCGCTTACGTGGATCTGCTCGCGGAAATGCTGCGCGTCGGGGTGTTGGACAGGACCGGCAAGATCGATCGGAACGCGGCCGGGAAGCGGGGCGGGGAGGCGGAATGCGGCGAGCTGGAGTACCTGGTGATCCCGGCGGAACAAGCCGCCTATGAGAAAGAGATTGGCATCACGCAGGGCGACGTCAACAGCATCCTGCGGGCCAAGGGAGCGATCTACGCGGCGGCCCGTGTGCTGTTGCGCGCGCTGAGCTTGAGTTTCGACGATCTGGCGGAGATCCTGGTCGCCGGCGCCTTCGGCAATTTCCTCGTGCTCCCGAACGCGGTGTCGATCGGGCTCCTGCCGGACGTACCGATGCCGCGCATGCGCTTCGTCGGCAACGCCTCGCTGGCCGGGACGAAGTTGGCGGCACTCAACCAGCGGGCCTACGAAGACATGCGGCGCGTCGCCGACCGCTTGACCTATTTCGAGCTGAGCACGGATCCCCACTTCATGGACGAGTTCGTCGCGGCGTGCTTTTTTCCGCATACGAACGTCGAGTTGTTCCCCAGCGTCGCCGCTGGGTTTTCCGGAAAGGGCTGGTGAGATGGCAGGTGTGCTGATTGCGTTCAGTGGCAAGGGCGGCTCGGGCAAGACGACCCTGGCGTCGCTGATGATCCGCGAACTGATTCGGAGTGGGAACAAGCCCGTCCTGGCGGTGGACGCCGATCCCAATGCGACCCTGGCGCTGATGCTCGGAGTGCCCTGTCCGGGGACGATCGCCGATCTGCGCGACGAGATGATGGAGGTGGCGAAGAAGCCCAGCGAGATCCCCAAAGACCGGCTGATGGACCGCTGGCTGGCCGAGTTGCTGAGCGAACAGACCGGTTTCGACCTCCTGACCATGGGCCGCCCGGAGGGGCCGCAGTGCTACTGCTACATCAACGGCCTGCTGCGACGTTACTTGAAGCTGCTTCGCGACAACTACCCCTACGTGGTGGTGGACTGTGAAGCGGGGATGGAATACCTGTCGCGTCTGACGGTCGACGACGCAGACGCCCTGGTCCTGGTTGCGGAGCCAACCAACGTCGGCTTGACCACCGCCGAGCGGATTGCGGAGTTGTCGCAGGCGCTTCCGATCCGGGTGCGACGGCGGGTCCTGGCCGTCAACAAAGTGCCGGCGTCGGGCGGCGAGGCCGAGTCGACCGAGCTGTTCCGCCCGGCGCCGGTTCAGGCGGTCGTGCAGGTGCCCTTTGACGGCGATCTGGCGCGGCGCGCGTCCTGCGGGGAAGCGGTGGACGATGCGGCGGGTTCGGCTGCCCGCGACGCCGTGGTCCAACTGATGCGGGAGTGTTTGTCCTAGCCCCTGGATTTCCCCCAACCGAAGACGCGAAAAAGGAGCATGACGATGAAGGTACCCGATACGGCGGAGAAATGGCCGAGCGCCGTGAACACGGTCACCCTCGGGGCGACCGTGCAAGACGGCGGGACGCGGACCAGCACGGTGACCATCGGCGGCGCCCGGGCTTTGCCGTTCTTGGCCTACGAAGGCCCTATCGGCCACCGCACGGCCGTGGCCATCGAGGTCTGGGACGGCGCTACCGGCGAATGGCCGGACCCATTGGCCCGCCTGTACGGCGACGTGATGGCCGCGCCCGGGGCCTGGGCCCGCAGAGCCGTGGAACTCGGCGCGGACCTGATCTGCCTGCGCTTGATCGCCGCCCATCCGGACGCGGGCGACCGATCGCCCGAACAGGGCGCCGAGACGGTGCGGGAGGTGCTGCAGGCGGTGGGCGTGCCGCTGATCATTTGGGGCTGCGGCGTCGACGAGAAGGACAGCCGGATCC
>PWTM01000292.1 GCA_003563855.1 PVC group bacterium
CGGGCCGTCTCCTCGTCCGCCGCCGCGACCGCAAGGATCGCCTCGCGCGCCGACCCGCCCCAGACGTCGCGGAACCGGTCCTCGGCGGCCAGCACCTCCGGCGCGGTCCCGTCCAGCGCGGTGACGTCCGCGTCGAGCCGCACGCCGCGGCCGAGTGCGACGGCGGCGCCGAGCAGCAGGACGAAGGCGGCGGCGGCGACCGCGTCGCGCCGCGTCCGGCGCCGGTCGTTGCCCGGGCCTCCCTCCGGCGCGGCATCCGGCCGCCGGCGCAGCGCGAGCGGCAGGACCCCGAGCGCCATCGCAAGCGCGATGGCGACGCAGAGCAGCGCGAAGACGCTGAGCTGCCGGTAGACGGGAACCCGGGCGAAGAAGAACGCCACGAAGATCGCCGCGGTGGTCAGCGCCGCCCCGACGATCGGGCGGGCGACGCGGCGGACCGCCCGCCCGGTGTCCCGCCCGTGCCGCACCGCCACGTAGACGAAGATGCCGTAGTCGACCGCGATCCCGGCCATGACCGGGCCGAACCCGAGGACCAGGAACGAGAGGCGGGGAAAGAGCCGCGCGGCGACCGCCATGGCGAGCACGGCCGATACGAACGGGAGCAGGAAGACCAGCAGGGCGCGCGGGTCGCGGAAGTAGAGGGCGAAGAGCGCGACGAAGGCGGCCGCGGCCAGCGCGAAGACGACCCCGACATCGCGCCGGATCGCGTCCTCGTTGCTCACCGTGCGCGCGTGCCCGCTGAGCACCGAGCCCGTCACTTCGGGCGGCAACCCGGCCAGCCGTTCGTCGAGGTAGGCCAGCAGCTCGCGGGCCTCGGTGGAGTCGGTCAGCCGGGCCGGCGTTTCGGCGACGATCAGCGCGTGGCGCCCGTCGGCGCTGACGAAGTGGCCGCGGCGTACCGAAAAGGCCAGGTCGGCGCCCTCCGCCAGCGCAGCCAGGCGGCCCATCACCTGGCGCCCGATGCCCAGCGGATCGGTGCGAAGGTCGCCGCTGCCGAAGAGCCCCTCGGGCGTCATCAGGCGGCGCAGCCCTTCGCGAAGGCTGCGCTCGACGGCGGCGGGTTCGAGGCGGGCCGCTAGGGCCTCCCGGTCCGCGGCATCGAGAATCTCCGCGGCCCGCGCCGGGAAGAACGATACGGCGGCGGCCATGCCGCCGCCCGCGGACGCCGTCATCACCCGCGTCACCCAGGGCGGCCCGAGCGACGCGGCCAGGTCATCGGCCGCGTCCAGCAGCCGCGCGCCGCCGTCGTTCGCCGCGTCGCGGACTTCGAGCGTGATCGCCACGGTGTCGGCCAGGCCCGCCTCCTGCACGAAGGCCACCATGCGCTGCGCCGGGCTATCCGGCGGAAGCATCTGCTCGAGCGTCGGGTCGAATTGCGCACGGCGCAAGCTCAGCCCGGCGGCCGCCAGCGCGAGCCCGATGCCCAGCGCCGCCACGCGCGCACGGCGGCGCCGCGTCCGCGCGCCGCTACCGTCCAACGGGCCGCACCTCCCAGGCGCCCGGATCGATCGGCTCGTTCAGGACCGTGTCGTGAAAGACCATGCGGGTCCGGTCGCCGCCCGACTCCTCGATCAGGAACTCCTGCGCGTACCGGCGGTCGCCGGTAAACGTCACCCGCACCCGCCGCACCATGCCGTGCGCGAACGAATCCTCGCGCGGCACGAACGCCACGATCAACGGATCTTCCGAGACCATCTCGACCGCGAACGATTCCGAAAGCTCGTCGAACCGGCCGCCCAGCCAGGCCTGCAACTGGCGCGTGACGACGTCGAAGACCGGGTTGCCGCGCAACGACACCTGCTGGACCGAGTCTGTGTCCTCGTCCCACTGCCGGAGGCGCGCGCCGCGGACGACCAGCGTGTACCGGATCGGGTCCGTCACCCGCCAGGCCAGCCGGTCGGGATGCTCGACGGCCAGGGTGCCCCGAATCCGCACCGGCTGCCGCAGGGCGGCCACGTGCTTCTCCTGGACGAACGCGGTCTGCACCGTACGCACCTCGCCCACCGCCGCTTCGAGCGCCTGCAAGGCAGCCTCGGAGGCGGCCGGGGCCGCGGATTCCGCGCGGACCGGACCGGCGGCCATCACCCCCGCGGCGAGTGTCGCCGCGAGCAGCGAGGCGACGCGCGACCCCAGGCCCGGCGCCCGCCCCGACCCCGGCGCGTCTTCGCCCGAATCGGCCGAGGCGGCGTCCCAAACCTTGATCTCGCCATGTGCGAGGAGCGTATCCCCGCGGCGCACCCAGCCCTCGACCATGCCGAAGGGGCCGTAGCGCGCCGCCTTGAAGACGCGCACGGTCAGCGCATCGCCGACGCGGGCCGGCGCGCGCACGCGAACGCTCCGCGCGCCCAGGAGGTAGCCGGAGTCCCCGGCCCCGTTGCGGCCACCCGCACGGAAGCCGTTCATCGCCGCCGCGGATTGCGCGATCAGCTCGACGTGCGCGGCCGGATCCAGCGTGCCGTCCGGGCGGATCCACGGACTGTCCTTGCGCAGCTCCGCCTCCACCGTCGCGGTCCGCTCGCCCACTTCGAGAAGCCGGTCCACGAGCCGGATCGGCGGGAGGTGCGGCAGGAGCGAGTCGACCGGCATCGGCAGACGCCGGATATCGGCCTGGCAGTCCTCGTTGCGCCAGCACATGGGGTCCGAGGCCAGGTAATCGCCCGTCAGGTGATAGGCGGCGCCGCGACAGCCGTAGCAGGCGTCCGCCGCGGCACAGTCCGCGCAGGGGCCCCGGATCGTCCGCCGGTACTGCCGGAGGTCCTGCATGACCTCGCTGTCGCGCAGGATCTCCGCCAGCGGCCGGTCCCGCAGATTCCCGACCGGGATCGTCACGCCGACGCAGGGCATCACGTCGCCGGTCGCCGTCACCAGGCAGGAGTACTGGTGGCGCAGGCACCGGTTGCCGACCAGCGGGGGCTGCGGTGTCCATGCATGGCCGTAGCGTTCCCGGTCGAGGTCGGCCAGCGCCTCGAAGACCCGGCGCGCTTCCGCCGGATCGAGGGCGAGGTCGTCCTTCCCCACGGCGCGACCCTGCGGCGTAACGGTCTCGAAGTAGGGCGCGATCCCCTGGTCGCGCAGCCAGGTCCAGAGCCGGGGGATCTCTCCGACGTTCGCCTTGCAGATCACCGTGCTGACGGCCATCGGCGTATGCTCGGCGGGGTAGCCGGCGGCCCGAAGGTTGCGAAAGGCCGCGCGGATCGTCGCATGCCCGCCCCGGATGCCGGTCAGCCGGTCCTGCACGTCGGGCTCGAAGCTGTTCATCTTCAGCACAACCTGGACGCCCATGCGGAAAAGGCTCGCCGCGGCTTCGGGCGTGATGTTCGTGCCGTTGGTGAACATCTCCGCGTCGAGCCCCTGCTCCCGGATGAAGCCGAGCATGTCCATGATGCGCGGGTAGACCATCGGCTCGCCGCCGAGCACCACGATGCGACGGGCGCCCAGGTCGCGGGCCTGCACGATCGCCTCGCGAATCCGCTCGGGCGCCATCTCCTCGCCGCCCCGCCCCGCGCCCTCTTCCGCATAGCAGTAGGGGCACCGGAAGTTGCACCGGCGGCTGAACTCGATCTCCATCGTCAGCAGCCGGGCGTTGCGTGCCGCGTCCTCGATCTCTTCGCGGCTGAACGGCTCTTCAAACATCCCGCTGAAACAGCTCATACGACTCCCGCGCCTGGCCGCGCTGACGCCGAGGCCCCTCCCCACCAGATTCCGCACCGCCCCCCGGTGTAGGCCATGGACGCCGACCGAAAGCTACGACACGGCGACCGGCCGTGCAAGGCGCGATTCCGGCAGCGGGTCGGGTGGCGAAGGGGGTTGACGCCCAGGTGCCCGTCTCGGGATAGTCGGCCCGGTCGGCACTTCTTGCGGAAGAGCGGTTGCGCGGGAACGATGGGCCTGCGGGTGCGCTCGGGCTCCGATCACGGGGGACGGTTGTGGTTTGCCTTCAGGCTCTTGTGCTCCTCGTATCCACCACAGCGAACGTGCTCTTCTCGCGAAGGATGCTCGGCGATTCTCGGTGTCACGGGTTCTACCGCTTCTTCATCTTCCAAAGCATCATCGTGCTGCTGGCGCTGAACACACCCTACTGGGTTCAGCCGCGCGGGTGGGTGGACAAGGTCGCCTCGGTTCTTCTGATCCTTTCGGTGCTCCACGGCTACGCCGGTTACCGGCTGCTCTGCACGACCGGGCATCCCACGGCCGCGAACCGGCGCGACACCGACCTGCTTTTCGAGAACACCACCGTGCTCGTCGATATCGGCATCTTCCGCTGGATCCGCCACCCCATGTACGGGGCCCTGCTCTACCTCGCCATCGGCACCTACCTGAAGGGCCTGACGAACCCCGCCCCGCTGCGACTGGTGGCCACGACCGCGGCGCTGGTGGCGACCCTCGCCTTCGTCCACCTCGCGGCGCGGGCGGAGGAACGGGAGTGCAGGGAACGCTTCGGGCGGGCCTACGCCCGATACTGCGCCACAACCCGCCGATTCATCCCGTTCGTCTGGTAGGCCGGATGAACACGCGGACGGGTTTGCGCGATTCCGGGTCGTAGACGCGGGCGCGGATCTCGGCTTCCGGGGCCGTGGTGAGCTCCGGCCGGACGCGAAGCCGCGCCTGCAACGCGTCGCCGATCGCCGCCAGGTCCAGCCCGGGCCGCTCGGCGATCCGGACGGTCAGGCGGTCGGAGAGATCGTCGCGTTCGACCTCAAGGCAGAACTCCCCCACCCCGGGGATTTCGTCGAGCGCCGCGAAGACGGCCTGCGGATAGAGCGTGGTGCCGCGCACCTTGAGCATCTGCCGACGCCGGCCCAGGATCGGGCCGAGCCGCGGACTCTGCCGCCCGCAGGCGCAGGACCCCGGAACCCGGAAGCTCTCGTCGCCGGTACGGAACCGCAGCAGTGGCATCCCCTCCACGCCCAGCGGCGTGAGCGTCACCTCGCCGACCTCGCCGTCCGGCACCGGCGTGCCGCGCGCGTCGAGGATTTCGACGAGGACCAGGTCCGGCGAGGCGTGGCCGCCAGGCCCCGCGCCGCACTCGCAGAACGTCGAGACGCACTCCGACGAGGCATAGGTCGAGTGGACGGAAGCCTTCCAGAGCGCGCGCAGGTCGCGGCCCAGCTTTAGCGGCTCAAGCGCGCGATCCCGCACCGGTTCGCCGATGCAGACCAGCCGCCGCACGGAGGACGCGGACGGCGGCTCGCCCTGCCCGGCCAGGTACTCGCCGAGCTTGCGCAGGAAGGACGGGACCCCGACCACCGCCGTGGGGCGGAGCGTGCGGATCACGTGCGCGTGCGAAGCCAGGCTGCCGTGTCCGTTCCGGATTGCGGCCGCGCCGGCCGCGCGCACGCCGAGGAAATAGGCGAGCCCCGCCACGAAGCAGCGGTCCATCGTGCAGGTCAGCAACACCACGTCGCCGCGCCCGATTCCGCAGGCGCGGAAGGCCTGCGCCTCGTTGTAGGCCAGGCGGCGAAGGTCGCGCTCGGTGTAGGCTACGGGCGTCGGCGCACCGGTCGTGCCCGACGAGAGCACCAGGTCGGCGATCCGCTCCCGGGGCACGGCGAGGAAGGCCTCGTTCTCGCGGGCGAAGTCCTCCTTCCCGGTCGCCGGCAGCCGGTGCAGCGTCTCGGGCGTCAGTGCGCCCGGGTCCGCGCCGAGCCGGCGGAAGAGGCGGCGGTAGTAGGGCGAGCGGCGCGCGCAACGCCGCGCATGCTGCCGCAGCAGCGCCGCCTGGACCTCCCGGATGCGGTCGACCGATTCGAAGTCCAGGTCGGGATACGTCGCGCTCCGGTTCATTCTTCGCTCCCCATCGCCTTCCACGCCTCGATCATGCGGTCGCGGACTCTCGCCTTCAACTGGAACGGTGTCAGGTCCCGGAACGACGCCCAGTCGAGGGTCGTGAGGCGGCGGATGCGCACGCGGCCGGGATGCAGGAGCAGGGATCCCTTCGGCGGCATCCGCTCGTTGCCCCGCAGGCAGAGCGGCGCGATGGGGACGCGCTCCCGGAGCGCGAGCCGGAAGACCGCGCCGTGGAACGGCCCGATCCCGCGGCCGCACGAACGAGTGCCCTCCGGGAAGGCCACGAGCGAAACGCCCTCCTGCAACCGGGCCCGCGCCTGCTCGAGGAACGCCTCCGGCGTCATGTCGTCGGCGCTGAAATAGCCGGCCCACCGGGCCAGGGGGCCCCAGACCGGGAGCCGCAGCGGCCAGCCCTTGGCGATCTGGACGCCCTCGTGGCGGATGCAGGCCATCAGGAAGGGGTCCGATGCCGAGTTGTGGTTGCAGACGAAGACGAACGGCCCGGGCCCCGGGTCCCCGCTGCGATCCTCGTAGCGCAGCCGGAACCAGGGCCGGGCGACGCCGTGGATGATCCCATAACCGTACCACCGGATCGCCCGCCGGAAGTGCCGCATCGAGGCGCGGCGCGAAACCCAGGGGGCCCGCAGGGCGACCCCCAGAGAGAGCAACGGGATGGCCGCCGCCGAGTAGAGCGCCAGCGCCGTGTAGAACGCGACGTTGACCGACGCCAGGCCGAGACTGCTCAGGACCCGCTTCGTCGCGCGTCCTCCTCCTGCATGAGCGTCTCGATGAAGTCCGCGATGTCGGCCAGCGTCCGGATGGCGCGGACCCGCTCGTCCTCGCGGATCTGCACCCCGAACTGCTTCTGGAGCGCGACGATCAGGTCGACGATGTCGAGGCTGTCCAGGCCCAGGTCCTCGAAGACCTTGGCCTCGGGCGTCAGCCGCTCCGGCTCGATTTCGAAGGCATCCTCGAACACGCCGTGGATCCGGCGTTCGATCTCGTCCCGGTTCATGCCGTCCTCGCTTCCGCTGGGGTCTCTTCGGTCCTGCCGCACAGGAGCACCGCGCAGATGCCCCCGAAGGCGAAACTGTTCTTGGCCAGCACCCGGATATCGACCGGCGCCGGCGCGTCGCGCACGTGAAGGATGCCCTCGCACTCCGGCGCGACCCGCTCGAGGTTGCGCGTCGGGTAGACGCGCCCGCGCCGCATCCCGGCAAGCGCGACGATCAGCTCGAGCGCGGCCGAGGCGCCGAGCGTATGGGTCAGGTGGCCCTTGAGGCTGCTGGTCGGCACCGCCCCGCCGAAGACCTCCCGGATCGCCGCCACCTCCTCGCCGTCGCCCTGGAGCGTCGCCGTCGCATGCGCGTTGATCGCATCGACGCGGCCCGCATCGAGCCCGGCGTCGGCCAGCGCTCCGCGCATGCAGTCGGCCATCGCCTTGCGGTTCGACTCGCTGACGTGGTCGCCGCCGCCGCAGGTGTGGAACCCGAGCACCTCGGCCAGGATCGGCGCCCCGCGGCGGCGCGCGCGGTCGAGCGATTCGAGGACCAGGATGCCGCTTCCCTCGCCGCAGACCAGCCCGTCACGGTCCGCGTCGAACGGGCGCGGCGTGCGCTCGGGCGCATCGTTGTAGCGCGTCGAGGCCGCGTAGAGCAGATCGAACGAACCGGTTACGGTCGCGTGCACCTCCTCGGCGCCGCCGCAGAGCATGACGTCCTGGCGGCCCGACCGCACGAGGTCGAAGCCCAGCCCGATGGCCTGGAGCGCGGAAGCGCAGGCGGCCGAGGGCGCGAATACGCAGCCGCCGAGGCCCAGCGCCTGCCCGACGTTCATGGCGGCCGTGTGCGAGACGCACTGGAAAAAGAGCGTCGAGGAGAGCTCCGAGAGGTCGCGGTTCGGGATCATCGCCTCGAACGCGCGGTTCAGGCTGATCGCGCTGCCCATCGTC
The DNA here is from genome assembly GCA_003563855.1 of PVC group bacterium. GTDB lineage: Bacteria > Verrucomicrobiota > Kiritimatiellia > PWTM01 > PWTM01 > PWTM01. The sequence goes on from PWTM01000292.1 coordinate 7,739, forward strand.
GAACCGACGGCACAGCCCATCCGGCCCGAGGCGGTGTCGGCGGAACCGAGCCCGGCCTCGGCCATGGCCTCGACGGCGGCCTGGTAGGCGAAGAGGCTCATCCGGCCCATCGTCCGGCGGTAGCGTCGCGGGATCGCGCGCTCGTTCTCGAGCGGCGCCAGCGCGGCCACCCGGCTGCGCAGTCCCTTGAAGCCGTCCCAGCTCTCCATCCGGCGCGTCGCGCCGCGGCCGGCCTCGACGCCCCCGACCAGCGCCGGAACGCCAACGCCCAGCGGCGAGACCGCGCCCGCGCCGGTGATCACGACCCGCCTCATCCCGTGCCTCCTCCCCGCAGGAACCGGTCGAACCGGTCCCGGCCCACGATCGGGCGGACGACGAAGAAGGCCGACATCATCGCCCCGGCCACGCCCGGCAGCAGCGCGCTCTGGCCCGCGACAAACACGTTCTTCAGCGGCAGCCGGCCGATCAGGTTGTACTGCCCCGGCTTCTGCTTGATCCCGTAGGCGGACCCGCCCGGCGAGTGCAGGTAGTCGCGGAACGTCAGCATCGAGGAGGATTCGACCAGGTCGAACTGCCCGGCGTATCCATCGCCATAGCCCTCGATGCGGCGCCGGATCGATTCCGCGCGCGCCGCCTTGTAGTCCGCGTATCCGGGCGGACGCCGGCCAATGCGCGACTCCCGCCAGGCCGCCACGTGGTCCTCCGCCGCGGGTTCGAACGCGGTCACCACCTGCGCCGGCCCGTTCGCCCCGGGCTCGACGCTGCTGACCAGCACCAGCGCGCGCGCGTCCTCCGCCGACGGCGCCATCATCCGGTCGAAGTCTTCGTACGGGAACAGCGAAACCACCGTCTTCGCCGTCGCCGGATCGGGTTCCGGCCGGCGCAGCACGCCGTAGGCGGTGAAGAAGCCGGCCGTGTCCTCGAACGATTCGACCCGCTGCGCGAAGGCCCGCGAGAGGTGCGCGCGGGGCAGCAGGTCCAGCACCGCGCGCGGATGGATCGTCAGCACCGCCGCATCCGCCTCCAGCGCCGTCCCGTCATCCAGCACGAACCGGCGCACACGGTCGCCCTCGATCCCCTCGCAGGCCGCCAGCCGCCGTCCGCGGAGGATCTCCACGTTCAATGCGCGCAGGCGCCCGGCAAAGGCGTCGATCAGCGCATCGCCCCCGCCCTCGAGCTGCGCCGCGCAGCGGTGCAGGTCGTAACAGACCCGGCTGTGCGTGGCGAACGAGACCTCCGAAGGCCGCACGCCGTGACACATGCACAGCCCGCAGAGCACGCCCCGGAGGAGCCGGTCGTCCGTCAGGTCCTCGAGCACGCGGGCCAGCGTGACGTAGTCCTCGTCGAGCGGCCGACGCGGGGCGCCGAGCGAGACGAGGTCCATGCCCGGCGTGTTCGCACAGACGCGCGCGACGCGCTCGAAGTAGCCCTCCACCGCCGATCGTTCCTTCGGGAAGGCCCGCGCCAGGGTCTCGCGCCAGCCCGCGATGCCGCGCGGCAGGTCGAAGGCGCGCCCGGCCGACTCGAAGACAAAGCGGAAGGAGCAGTCCTCCGCGAGGAACCGGGGCTGAACGGCGTCGGCCAGCTCCAGCGCGGCCAGCATGCGGTGCAGCAGGCCGCCGTCGTCGAGCCCGCCGGCGAAGTGGAAGCCGGTGTCGAACGCGACGCCGCCGCGCCGGAAGCGGCGCAGCGCGCCGCCGATCCGCGGCGACTGCTCGACCAGCCGGACCCGGTAATCGTGGGCCGCCAGCAGCAGTGCGGCCGTAAGGCCACTGACGCCGCTCCCGACCACCAACGCGCTCGGTTTCTTCATTCGTTCTGGCCGGGTTGCGGGCCGCGGCGGCTACATCGCCAGGCCGCCGTTGACCCCGATCGTCTGCCCATGAATGTACATATGCTCCTCGGAACAGAGAAAACCCACGACGGCGGCGACGTCCTCGACGGTGCCCGCGCGCTGCAGCGGGATGAGCGGCAGCACCCGGTCCATCGGCAGGTCCGCCGTCATCTCCGTCCCGACGACGCCGGGCGCGACGGCGTTCACCAGCAGGCCCTTGCGGCCCACCTCGCGCGCCAGCGCCTTGACCGCGCCGATCAGGCCCGCCTTCGCCGCCGCGTAGTTGACCTGGCCCGCCTGCCCGATCTGGCCCGAGGTCGACGAGATCGCCACGATCCGGCCGCGCTTCTCGCGCAGCATGGGGAAGAGCACGGCGTGGACCACGTGGTAGAACCCGTCCAGGTCCGTCCGCAGCACGCCGTCCCATTCCTCCTTGGTCATCCAGACCATCAGGTTGTCCCGCGCGACCCCGGCATTGAAGACCACGGCATGGGGCGGCCGCGCCTCGGCGCGGTCCCGCAGCGCCGCGCGTGTTGCGGCGTCGTCGGCGACATCGAAGCCGAGGATCTCGCAGGCGCGGCCGAGGCCCTCGATCTCCGCCTGCGCGGACTCGGCGGCCGCCCGGTCCCGGCGGTAGGTCAGCCAGAGGTCGAAGCCCGACCGCGCGAGCCGCAGCGCGATGGCCCGCCCGATCCCGCGGCTCCCGCCCACCACCAGCGCCAGCCTGTTCTCTGTCTCGGCCATTCGAATCCCCCGCCGACACGCCGTGCGCGCCAGACCAGCCCCAAAATGCCAGACCCCCCCCGCCCGCGCAAGCCCGGCCGGGCCGGTCCTGCGCCGATCGTCCTCCTCGTCCTCGTCCTCGTCCTCAGCGAGCGAAGCGAGCGGTCCTCGTCCTCGACCTTCGAGATCCGAGGACGAGGACGAGGACGAGGGAAGGAGTCCGGGCTCCAATCGTCCACCGCTATCGTCGCCCGAACGAGATCGGCGAAGACCCGGTCACAACGAGGAAGCGAGCGCCAGCCCAAAGAGCCGGGACGACGAGAGGGGACGACCCGCCTACGCGCTGCGCGCTTCGGCGCGGCAGGCGAGAGCGGACGACGAGTACCTCGCGGACCAGGAACATGCCACGCTGGAGCGTGGCGTTCCCGGGGGCGGGCGATCCCCGCTCTTCGTGCCGTCTTCTTCTCGGTGGACGACGACGGCGACGACTACGGTGGACGATGGGACGCATCGCCGTTGTAATCCGGCTCAGTCCCGGTCCACATGGCGGACGGTGTAGATCAGCGGGATGCCGGCGAGACTGACGGCGAGCTTCAGCGCCAGGTTCACGCCGAGGATGCCCGCGACGGCCGAGGCCGGGTACCGGCCCGCGAAGGCCGCCAGCACGAAGACGACCGAGTCCACCGGAATCGCCGCCATGTTGCTGAGCAGGACGCGCAGCCACTGGTGCCGGCGCGTGATCCGGGAGCGGAACCAGTGATAGACCTCGGTATTCACCATCTGCCCGGCCACCTGCGCCAGGATCGAGGCCAGCACGATCCGCGGCACCGGGGCGAGCACGGCGGCGAACGGCTCCGAGAGCGTGCAGGTCGCATGGGCCGGGAGCCGCACGAAGAGCGCCATGAACCCGGCCATGGCGAGGTTCATCGCGGCGCCGGCCAGGATCAGGACCCGGGCGCCGCGCCGCCCGAGGACCTTGTGCGCCACGTCCCGGAGCGTGAAGCCGATCGGGAAGACCCAGGTGCCCAGGTCTACCGGCCAGCCGCCGAGCCGGCCGATCTTCGTGCTGCCGATGTCCGCGACGAGCTGGACCGCGACGTAGGCGGCCACGGCGATAATCGCGGCCCGGGACAACGGGGACAGGGACTCTTCGGGGCGCGCCGCCCTTTCGGACGGCGTATCGGCTGCGTTCATCGGAGGGCTCCGTTTTGGTGAGGCGGGTATTCGGCGACCGCCCGGACGCGACCGATTCTACCCCGAAACCGCCGGGAACGTCACGCTCCAGCGTGGCCCTGCTGAAAGAGGAAGGCCGGAGCCCCTCGTGATCCGTAGTCGTCGGCGTAGTCGTCAACCGAAAAGGGACGAGCCGGTCGACGACTACGGCGACGACTACGGTCTACGATTGCCTTCGGTCTTTCCCTGCTTCTCCACTTTCAGCCGGTCGCGGCCGCCCTTCTCCGCGCCGCGCAGCGGCGCCCTGGACTGCGCGAGCTTGCTCGCGCTCTCCGCGGCGCGGCTTGCCGCGCCGCATTGGCCGCGCAACGGCAACTCGGACGGGTCAGCAGAACCCGCTTCCGGAAGGCGAGATGCTCGCCGCGGGAATGTCCTTGCGCCGCTTTCCCACTGGAAACGGGTACCGCGATCGGGTATAGTGGAGTTGATCGTTCGCGCAACCAGAGGGAAAGGAGCCGGCGATGGCGCAGGGAATCGTTGACCTGACGAAGGACTCATTTGCGAAGCAGATCGGACAGGGACTGACGCTCGTGGATTTCTGGGCGCCCTGGTGCGGCCCCTGCCGCATGCAGACGCCCGTGCTCGAACAGCTCGCTTCGAAGATCGAGGACCGCGCCACGATCGCGAAGGTGAACGTGGACGAGGAGCCGGACCTCGCGGCGGAGTACGCGATCCGCAGCATCCCGGCGCTGATCCTCTTCAAGGACGGCGAACCGGTGCAGCAACTGGTCGGCCTGCAGCAGGAGTCGAAGCTGCAGGCGCTGATCGACGAGAACGCCTGAACGCCATGCCGCTGTTCGAATACCGCTGCGCCCGCTGCCGGCGGACCCACGAGCAGTTGCTGGCCCGGGCCGGCGCCAAGCCGGAGGCATGTCCGCACTGCGGTTCGCGGCAGGTCGCGCGCCAGCTCAGCGTCTTCGCCCCGCCGGGCCGGTCCGCCGCGCCCGCATCCGCCTGCGCGCAGGCCGGCGCCTGCCCCGCGTCCGGCGCCTGTGCCACCGGCGCCTGCCCGCTCGGAGCCTGATCCGTGCGCGTGCTGTACGAAAAGGGCGCACCCGGCCGTCGCGCGGTCCGGCTGCCCCCGTTCGACGGCCCGACCGAGCCGGCGATCCCGTCGGCGCTGCGGCGCGAGACGCCGGCGGCGCTGCCGGAACTGAGCGAGCTGGAGGTCGTCCGCCACTTCACCGGCCTCTCGCACCGGAACTTCTCGATCGACACGCACCCCTACCCGCTCGGCTCCTGCACGATGAAGTACAACCCGCGCGCCTGCGAGCAGGCGGCGGCGCTCGAGGGCTTCGCGGAACTGCACCCGCTCTGGCCGCAGCTCCGCCACGGAAGCCCGTTGACGCAGGGCGCACTCGAGGTGCTCTACGAGACCGGGCGGCTGCTCTGCGAGATCACCGGCATGGCCGAGTTCACGCTCCAGCCGCTGGCCGGCGCACACGGCGAGTTCACCGCCGCGCGGATCATGGCGGCCTACCACGCCGACCGCGGCTCAAAGCGCACGCATATCCTGATCCCGGACTCCGCGCACGGCACGAACCCGGCCAGCGCCCGGCTGGCCGGCTACGACGTGGTGACCGTTCCGTCCGATACCGGTGGGGTGATGGATTTCGACCGCTTCCGCGCCGCGCTCACCCCCGAGACGGCCGGCGTCATGCTCACCTGCCCGAACACGCTCGGGCTCTTCAACCCGCGCATCCGCGAGATCGCCGACGCGATCCACGCGGTGGACGGGCTCTTCTACTACGACGGCGCGAACCTCAACGCGCTGCTCGGGCGCTGCAAGCCGGGCGCCATGGGCTTCGACCTCTGCCACCTGAACCTGCACAAGACCTTCGCCACGCCGCACGGCGGCGGCGGACCCGGCGCCGGCCCGGTCGGCGTCGTCGAGCGGCTGCGTCCCTACCTGCCCGTCTCGCGGGTCCGCAAGGCGCCCGACGGCACGTTCCACTTGCACTACGACGAACCGCGCAGCATCGGCTACGTCGCACCGTTCTACGGCAACTTCGCGGTGATCGTCCGCGCGTTCGCCTACCTGCAGATGCTCGGACGGGAGGGCCTGCGCGAGACCTCGGACATGGCCGTCCTCGCCGCCAATGTCGTCCAGGAGCGGCTGCGCGCGGCCTACGAGGCGGTCACGCCGGGCCGCTGCATGCACGAGTGCGTCTTCAGCGCGCGCCGGCAGGCCGCGAAGGGCGCGCGCGCGCTCGACCTCGCCAAGGCGCTGATCGATCGCGGCCTGCACCCGCCCACGGTCTACTTCCCGCTCAACGTGCCGGAAGCCCTGATGATCGAGCCGACCGAGACGGAAGCGCCCGAATCGCTGACCCTTTTGACGGATGCGCTGCTCGAGCTGGCCGCGCTGGCGGAGCGCGATCCCGACGCGCTGCGGCGCGCGCCGGAGACCACGCCGGTCGGCCGGCTCGACGAAGTCGCCGCAGCGCGCGAGATGAACCTGGTCTGGCCGGACTGACCGGGCTTGTCTCCGCACGTCGGCGCGGGCATGATCCCGACGGCGCCGGCGGAATGAACCGGCGGCGCAACGGACGCCATGCTGACCACGCTGATCCTGGCCGCAGTCCTGGCTTTCCTGCTCCTGCTGTCGGCCTTCTGCTCGAGCAGCGAGACGGTGTTCTTCTCGATGAACCCGATCGAGGTGCGCCGCCTCGGGCAGGCGCACCCGGTGGCTGGCCGCCGGGTCCACGACCTGCTCGCCAAACCCGCGCGGCTCCTGGCCTCGATCCTGATCCTCAACACGCTCGTCAACATCACGGGCGCTTCGCTGAGCTACCGCCTCCTGCTGGACCTCGCGCCGGCCCATGCCGAGCGGATCGCGATCCCGGCGATGACCCTGCTGCTGCTGGTCTTCGGCGAGTTCACACCTAAGCGCATCGGCCTGCTGTTGAAAGCGCCCCTCGCCCGCGCCTACGCCCCGGTTTTCGGCGTACTGATCCCGCTGACCACCCCGTTGCGCAAGGGACTGGAGGCCATCACCCAGGCGTTCGCGCCCGTCTTCCGCGTCCGCGGCCGGACGCTGAACGACCGCGAGTTCGACACGGTGGTCGACCTGAGCGGCGCCGAGGGCATCATCAACGCCGAGGAGCAGGCGATGATCAGGGCGATCGCCGACCTCGAGGATATGCGGGTCTCCGACATCATGACGCCGCGGGTCGATCTCCGCGGGCTTGACGTGGCGGACCCGGCGGCTGACGCCGTCGCCGCCGCGCGGGAGGCGCGGCTGAACTACCTCGCGCTCTACCGCGAGACGCCGGACGACCTGGTGGGGTTCCTCGACGTGAAGCGGTTCCTCCTCGACCCGCGGCACCGCATCGAGCCGGCCACGCTGCCCCCCTGGTTCGTGCCCGAAAGCCTCACGCTCAATCGCCTGCTGCCCCGCTTCCAGCGCGCGCAGCGCCGGATTGCCGCGGTCGTGGACGAATACGGCGGCCTCGCGGGCGTCGTCACGCGCGGCGATATCCTCGAGGAGATCTCCGGCGACATCTACCACGAGCTGGGCAAGCCCCGGCCGGTGTTCCAGGAGGCCGGGCCCGGCCGCTGGCTGCTCGACCCCTCGTTCAGCCTCGACGAGGTGAACCGCAAGCTGGACCTGGACCTCCGGGCCGAGGGCGCGGACCGGCTGGCCGGCTGGATCGCCGAGCAACTCGGCCGGTTCCCCGAGGCGGGCGACGTCGTGGAGGCGCAGGGCTGCCGGGTGACGGTGCTGCGCATGGACGAACGCCGCGTCGCGCTCGCGCAGCTCGAGCGCCGGGAGCACGCGCCGTGAGCGTTCCGGCCACGCTCCTGGCGATCGCGCTCTGCATGCTCGGCGGCGCCTTCTTCGCCGGCATGGAAACCGGCGTCGTGTCGCTCAACCGCCTGCGGCTCCGGCATCTCGTCCGCCGGCGCGTGGTCTCGGCACACGTGGCGGAGCGCCTGCTCCGACGCCCCGAACTCCTGCTCGGCGCCACCCTGGCCGGCACCAACCTCTGCTACGTGATGCTCTCGGTCTTCGCGACCCGATTGGCGGTCGATCGGTTCGGCGCTGCCGGGCCGGCCGTCGCCAGCGCGGGCATGACCCTGCTGGTCCTCGTCGTCTGCGAGTACCTGCCCAAGGCGTGGTTCCAGAGCTTTCCCGCGCGCCGCGTGCTGCCGCTCGTACGAACGCTCGACGTCTTCGTGCGCCTGTTCCGGCCCGTAAGCTGGCTCCTGCAGAACGCGGTCGAGCGCCTGTTGCCCGGCGCGGACGAGGATCGGGACGCCGGCGCGCTCGTCTCGCGCGAGGAGCTGGTCCACATGGCCCGCGAAGGCGTGGGAACCGGCATGCTCACGCCCGAGGAAAGCCGCATGATCCGGACGGTCTTCGCGCTGGGCGGCCGTACCTGCGGCGAACGCATGACGCCGCGCGAGCGGGTCGTTTCCGTGCCGCACGACGCGGGGCCCGAACGCATCCGCGCCATCGCGGCCGAGCACGGGTTCAACCGCTACCCGGTCCGTCACCGCGAAGAGCGCCGCATCGTCGGCGTGCTTCACCTCCTCGACGTCCTCTGCGACCCGGACCCGGCGGGCAAGACCGCCCGGGACTACATGCGGCCGCCCCAGTACGTGCCCACCCACATGCCCGTCGACCACGTCATGCCGCGGATGCGCGTGACCGGCTCCCCGCTCGTCCTGGTGACCGACGACGCCTTCGAGGTCGTCGGCATCATCACGCTCGAAGACGTCCTCTCGGAGATCGCCGCCAGCGCATGAGCGGCCGCCGCGCTGAGGGCGCGGCTTCCGCCGGCCGTGGAGGGCTGGCCGACGACTACGGTGGACAATCGAAGACCTCCCTGTCGTGAACCGTAGCCGTCGCCCAGGTCTGATCCCCAGCCCGGCAGCGCTTCGCTCATAGAGGCCGACCCGTCGAGGAGAAAGGGGAAGCGCAGGTGAGGACTTTCCCCAGTTCTCGGCGTGCGGGGGGTGCTCCCGGGCGGCGTGGTGCGGCAGGCCGTGCCGCTCGCGTCCGCGAAGGCCCCGTGAGCGGCGTTGCGGCGGCGCGGCGCGGACACGAGTCCTGCACCGACCGCCGCGCCTTGCTCACGAGACCTTCGCGAACGCTCCGTCACGGACCCCTCGCGAAGCGCTCGGGGCAACCTGCCGCACCCCGCAGGGCCGCCCCCGGGGCGGCAGAGCCCCTGACGGCGAAAAGGTGATGTGCCGCCCCGGGGGATCGAGTCGAGCGGGGCGATAGTGCACAGAGGAGCGCCCCCCGCCTGGGAACGCCAGGCTCCAGCCTGGCTGACCAAGGGGACGAGAACCTCGCGGACCAGGACCGTGCCACGCTGGAGCGTGGCGTTCCCGGGGGGCGGCATCCTCCCCCCTGCGCTTCTGCGGGCGGCTCTTACGCTCCCAGAATGGTGACGCGATATGGAGTGCGGCGGCAGAGGGCGAAGCCCGGCGACGCCGCTTTCGGTTGGCGGGAGTCACCCGGTGCCTGGTGGGGGCGAAAGCGGTGTCGCCGTCCCGGGCGCGCGACGCGCCCGGGACTCTGCCACCGCACTCCACAGGCTCAAGCCCCGGCCACAGCACCGCTGAACCTGGCTTGCCAGGCATCGGTGTAGGCGGGCGCTCAGGTGCGCCGGGCCAATTCCGGTTCCGCCGCCGGCCCGGCGTCAGGGGCGCCGTTGCGGCAGCAGAGCACCGTCGAGTAGCCCATCACGTTCGCCGCGAAGGCCCGGTCGACCTCCAGGCCGTTGCGCGCCACGAAGGGATCGAGATCGAGGTCGGAACGGAACCGCACGCAATAGTGGATCGGCTTGAGGAGAAACTCGGCCGCGCGGATCAGGCGGGACCGGGTGCGGAAGTGGTTCACGATGATGATGCGTCCGCCCGGCTTGCAGACGCGGCGCATTTCCGCCACCACGCGATCGGGCTCCTCGACGACGGAGACCACGTACATCGCGATGACCACGTCGAAGGCGCCGTCCTCGAACGTCAGCGCCGTCGCGTCCATGGCGTGCAGGCCCTCGACATGGGCCAGCTTTCCTCTGTCGACGCGGGCCTGCGCGCGCGCAAGCATGTCCGGCGAGAGATCGATGCCCGTCACGCGCACGTTCGCGGGGTACGCCGCCAGCGAGAGCCCCGTGCCCACGCCCACCTCGAGCACGCGCGAGCCCGGCGCCAGTTCCATGGTGCGGATCGCCGCGCGACGGCCCGGTTGCAGTACGCGCCCGAAGAAGAAGTCGTAGTACCGTGCAAACCGGCCGTACGCCCGCCGCATGTCCGGCTCTTCGGCCGGATTCCGATCACCCGCCATCGCCGCCCCCTCCTTCCGGGACCCGGTCCACCAGCCCCTCCCGCCGCAGCGCTTCCCACGTCACTTCCGGGTACCCGGCGCCGCGCTCGACCAGCCGCCGGACGAACTTGCCGAGCAGGTCGACTTCCACGTTCACCGCGTCGCCCTCGCGCAGCCGGCCGAAGGTGGTAACCTCGTAGGTGTACGGGATGATGTGCACCGTGATCGTATCCGGCCCGAGCACGGCGATCGTCAGGCTCACGCCGTTGATTCCCACCGAGCCCTTGAAGACCATGCCGTCCATCAGCGCCGGCTCGCAGCCGATCTCGTACGACCAGTCGCGCCCCGCGCGCCCGATCGCGCGAACGCGGCCCACGCCGTCGACGTGCCCGACGACGATGTGCCCGCCCATCGGGTCGCCCCAGCGCAAGGCGCGCTCGAGGTTCAGGGGATCGCCCGGGCTCTTCTCCCCGAGGTTCGTCCGCTCAAACGTCTCGCGAAGCACGTCGAAGCCGAGCCGGTTGCCCTCGACCGCCACGACGGTCAGGCAGATGCCCTCAACGGCAACGCTCTCGCCGACCTCCACCGGCCGGTCCCAGCCGGGCGCCTCGATCGCCAGCCGGCCGCAGCGCTCCGTCCAGGCCACTTCGGCCAGCGTTCCCATCCGCTCCACGATTCCCGTGAACATCGCCTCGTCCTTCCGTTCGTCCAGGCAGTCCTTGCGCGCCCGCATCGGCGCGATCCTGCCACATCCCTCCCCCGCGCGGAAGCCCCGAAGCTTGCCGCGCGGCCCACGCTGCGGTATCGAAGGCGCCTGGCATCGATCGCCGGCGCCGCGCCGCGTCGGCGGGATGACGCGGGGACGGATATGGACGACTTCACCGCCATCGATTTCGAGACCGCGAACCGGGACCCGCGCAGCGCCTGCGCCGTCGGCCTCGCGGTCGTCCGCGGCGGCGCGGTGGTCGAGACCTTTGCCTCCTTCATCCAACCGCTGGCCCCCGGCTTCGACCTCGACTTCACCGCGCTGCACGGGATCGGGCCGGCAACCGTGCGCGACGCGCCGGACTTCGCCGCCGTCTGGCCCGAGATCGAGCGGCGCTGCGGCGCCGGGCTCATCGCGGCCCACTACGCGCCGTTCGACCTCGGCGTTATCGAGGCCTGCCGGAGCGCCTGCCGGCTCCCCCCGCTGCCGGTGCGCTGCATGTGCACGGTGGCCCTCTCGCGCGCGTTCCTGCCCGAGCTCCCGAACCACAAGCTCCCGACCATGGCCCACCATTTCGGGATTCCGCTCCGGCACCACGACGCCACGTCCGACGCCGTCGCCTGCGCCGAAATCGCGCTGCGCATCGCCCCGCTCGCCGGCCCGCGCATGGCGGGCTTCTACCAGCCGCTCCACCTCGCCCGGCGCCGCTGGCGCTGAGCCCGGACGCTAGGGCCCGGGGCGGTAGCCCAGCGGGAGCGCGTCGACGGGGCAAGCCCGGCGACAATCGAGGCATCCCACGCACTCGGGCCGGGCCAACACGTTGCCCGGCGTGGTCATCACGGGCACCTGGACCGGACAGGTCTTGTCACACTTCCGGCACTCGATGCAGCGGTCGGAACGCACCCGGAGGCGCAACCGGGACAACCGTCCCGTCAGGGCCATGCCCGCGCCCACCGGGCAGAGCAACTTGCAGAACGCCCGGCTCTGGCCGATGCTCAGTCCGATCACACCGGCCAGCACGCCGAGGCGGAGCACGCGCCCCGCGTCGAACGTCCAATCCCGCATCGAGACCATCGTGGGCAGCGCCACCTGCGCCGCCGCAACCGGGCACCAGTTGCAGAAGAAGCCAAAGTGGTACTTGCCGAAGAACCAGGCAAACGCGCCGACGCTGACGAACAGCACCGCGTACTTGATCCCACGCGTCCACCGCGGCAGCTCGAATTTCCGCGTGGGAATCTTGTAGAGCCAGTCCTGCACGAGGCCGGCGGGACAGACCCATCCGCAGAGGAACCTCCCCACCGTCAGCCCGACGGCCGCGAAAATGGCGATGGCCATCCAGGGCACGGTGTGAAACACGAGCGCCTCCCGCATCACCCCGACGGGGCACAGGAGCCACGCGAGCGGACAGGCCTCGCAGTTCATGACCGGCAGGCACCACGAACCGGTGGTGACCGGTGCAACACGGGAGTTCAGCAGACCGAGGGAGGACACCTGCACGATGCGCCGCCAGAATACCCGCCGCCCGCGACGACGCGGTTTCCGGCCCGATCGATGGTGAGGTTCGTCGCCCATACACCGCCCCGCCGCCCGCCCCGCGCTTCATGGCGGGTCAGGACGGTCTCTCCCGCGATCGCCGCAAGCGGGAACCGAACAAGGATACCTTACGGGAGCCGCCTCAAGGCGGTGTTACCGCATCCAGCGTCACGGTCATCCTGCGCCCCAGGAGAACGCCATCCTGACCGTGCTCGACCCATACCACCGCCGTGTACTGCCCTGGTGTGGCCACTTCACCGAAGTAGCCGCCTCGGCCCCCTCACGTAGGGCACATTCGATCCGAGGGCATCGCGCTCCTCGCGACGATGGTGCCCTCCGCGTCGAGCACGTAGAAATTGACCCGGCCGGAAGCCGTGCGCCGCAGCACCCGCCGACCGGACGTGCGCTCTTCATTGTAGTTGGCCGTGATGTGGAACGGCACCGCCCCGGAACTGCTGTACCTGCGCCGATCGCGGTCGTTCAACCTCCGGGGTCCGAAGGCTGCGCTGAACGTGAACCTCACGTCCCGACGCGAACCCTCAACCGACGTCTGAAAAGCGTCGATCTGCTCCTCGGTGAGCACCCCCTCGCGCGGCTCCGCCTCCCGCCCGGTCTCCCCCGTCGGGGCCGGCGTCTCCGCGCACGACGCCGTAGCCATCGCGATCACGGCCATAGCCATCGCACACGTTATCATCGCTCTCATGCGCGCATTCAACCACCGATGCTCGCGCCCGTCAACACGGGCATAGCTTGCGCCGGGGCAGAGCGCATGCCACGATGCGGCGGCGCGGCCGCGCGGCCCGGACGCCGTGTGCCGGCGGGGATGGATGCGTGAACGTTCACGGACGGCACTACCGGACGATCTGGCGCGAGGCGTCCGATCGCGCGCGCGTCCGCGCGATCGACCAGAATGCGTTGCCGCACCGCTTCGAGGTCGTCGACCTGCGCTCCGCGGAAGACGCCTGCCGGGCGATCGCGGACATGACGGTCCGCGGCGCGGGGCTGATCGGCGCGACGGCCGCCTACGGCATGGCCTTGGCCGCCCTCGCGGCGACCGCCGGCGAACACCGCGCGACGCTCGCCGCCGCCGGCGCGGCGCTGAAGGCAACGCGCCCGACGGCCGCGAACCTGGGCTGGGCGGTCGACCGGATGCAGGCGGCCTGCGCCGGCATCGCCACGCGCAAGGCCGCCGTCGCGGCGGCCCTGCGGGAAGCCGACGGGATCGCCGACCAGGATGTCGAGTGCTGCCGCCGGATCGGCGCGCACGGACTTGGCCTGATCCGCGAGGCGCACGCCCGACGGCCAAACCGACCCGTCCAGATCCTCACCCACTGCAACGCCGGCTGGCTCGCCTTCGTCGACATCGGGACCGCCACCGGGCCGATCTATGCCGCGCAGGCGGAGGGCATTCCGGTCCACGTCTGGGTCGACGAGACCCGGCCCCGCAACCAGGGCGCGCGCCTGACGGCCTGGGAACTCGGCGCGCAGGGTGTGCCGCACACGTTGATCGCGGACAACGCCGGCGGGCACCTCATGCAGTGCGGCGAGGTCGATCTCGTCCTCACGGGCGCCGACCGGGTCAGCCGGCGCGGCGATGTGGCGAACAAGATCGGGACCTACCTGAAGGCCCTCGCGGCGAGGGACAACGGCATTCCCTTCCACGTCGCCGTCCCCCGCTCCAGTTTCGACTTCGATGTCGCCGACGGCCGGGCGGAGATTCCGATCGAGGAACGCGACCCGGCGGAGGTCCGGTGCGTCGAGGGCCTGGCGCCGGACGGGTGCGAGACCTCGGTGTGCATCTGCCCCGAGGGCACGCCGGCCCGCAACTGGGGATTCGACGTCACGCCCGCCCGCCTCGTGACCGGGCTCATCACCGAGCGCGGCCTCTGCGCGGCCTCGGAACCGGACATCGTCGCACTCTTTCCCGAGGCCCGGCGATGAACGCGGAGGGGGTCGTCAAGTACGCCTCGCGGCTTCTGCCCGGGCCACCGCCCGACGCGTCGGTCGTCGCGGCGCTCAATCGCGTCCGCACGGAACTGCACGAGCTCGGTCTCGTCGGCAGCGAACCGGACGGCACCGGCTACGGGAACCTGAGCATCCGGGACGGGGCGGGCTTCTGGGTAACCGGCAGCGGCACCGGCCGGCTCCGCCGGCTCGAGCCGCGGCACTATACCCGCGTCGAGACGGCGGACCCGGAACGCAACCGCGTCGTCGCCCGTGGCGCGGTTCCCGCCTCCGCCGAGGCGATGACCCACGCCGCGGTCTACGCAGCCAGCCCGGCGGCCGGGGCCGTCTTCCACGTCCACAGCGCGGCGCTCTTCGGCTGGCTCCTTCACGCCGGCTGCCCGGCCACGGCCGCGGACATCCCGTACGGGACGCCGGCCATGGCGCGGGCGGTCGCCGCGCTGGTCTCGGCCGCGCCGTCGCTTCCCCTGCTCTTCGCGATGGCCGGCCACGAGCCCGGCGCGGTCGCCTGTGGCGCGGATGTGCAATCCACGCGGGGAGCGCTGCTCTCCGCTTACGAGGAGGCGAAACGCCATGACGAAAATCGGACTGATCGGCGGCAGCGGGCTTGACGATCCGGACGTTCTCCGGGACGCGCGCGAGCGCGCCGTCCGCACCCCGTACGGCGAGCCCTCGGCGCCGCTCCGGGAGGGCTCGATCCGCGGCACGCCGGTCGCGCTCCTCGCGCGGCACGGTCGCGAGCACACCATCCCGCCCTCGCAGGTCAACTACCGGGCGAACCTCTACGCCTTGAAGGAGGCCGGCTGCACGCACGTGCTCGCCACGACCGCCGTGGGCTCGCTGCGGGAGGAGATCGGCCGGGGGCACCTCGTGATCCTGGACCAGTTCATCGACTTCACGCGGCAACGCCGCATGACCTTTCACGAGCGCTTTGAGCCCCACGCGCCCGCCCACGCGGCGATGGCCGATCCGTTCGACGCCGACCTTCGCGACCGGCTGATCGGAAACTGCCGCCGCCTCGGGTTCGACTTCCACCCGACCGGCACCGTTATCACCATCGAGGGTCCCCGCTTTTCGACCCGGGCGGAGTCGGCGCTCTTCCGCGCCTGGGGCGCGGATGTGATCAACATGTCGGTCGCCACCGAGGCCGCGCTCGCCAACGAACTGGATCTGCCCTACGCCGCGGTGGCGATGAGCACCGACTACGACTGCTGGAAGACCGACGAGCCCCCGGTGAGCTGGCAGGAGATCCTCGCGGTCTTCCGCGAGAACGCCGCGAAGGTCACGGCCCTGCTCGTAGAGACCGTCGCCGGCTTCGCCGCGCCTGAACAGTCTGGTTGAGCCCGCCGACGGCCTTCCGGGGGCCTCCGCCGCGCCTTCCAGCGAGGCGTCACGAGGGCCTCCGGCCTTCCCCTTTCAGCGTTTCATCTCTTTCCTCATGTGTCTTGCCCCGCCATCGGCGCAAGCCGGCCGGCCGGTGCAAACTGGGCGGGTGGGTGTGCGCAAGCCGCGAGGCCTGGCGTGTCCCGCCGGAGCGTGCCCCGGGAACGCCAGGCTCCAGCCTGGCCGACCAAGGCGACGAGAACCTCAAGGACCAGGACCGTGCCACGCTGGAGCGTGGCGTTCCCGGGCGGCGCGCTACGGCGCGGCGCGCAACCGGTCCCGTTCGGCCCGCACCTCGTCGAGCAGCTCGGCCGGGAAGAACTCTCCGGCCGCAAGCC
>PWTM01000090.1 GCA_003563855.1 PVC group bacterium
AAAAGCCGCCCGCAGAAGCGCAGGGGGAGGATGTCCGCCCCCCTGGGAACGCCACGCTCCAGCGTGGCACGGTCCTGGTCCACGAGTTTCTCGTTCCCTTGATCGGCCAGGCTGGAGCCTGGCGTTCCCGGGGGGCACGCTCCGGTCTACATTATCGCCCCCTCGTCTCGATCCCCCGGGGCGGCACGGAACCCTTGCGAAGGCATGGGCTCTCCCGCCCCGGGATTGGCCCGCTAAGCGGGCTAGCGGGCGGCGCGCGTGCGGCGGTCGTAGGCCGCGATCCCCTCCGCGATTCCGTCGGCGATCCGGTCGAGGTAGGCGGAGGTGCGCAGGCGCGAGGCCTCGGACGGGTTGCTCACGAAGCCGCACTCGACCAGTATGGCTGGACAGGGGGCGTCCCGCAGAAGCTGGTAGCGTGCGCGGCGCAACCCGCGGTCGGCGGCGCCGGTGTGCCGGCGCAGGGCGTGCTGGACCTCGAACCCGAGCGCCGTGGACGCCGCCACGTGTGCGAGGCCAGGGAACGCGGAATTCGCGGAGCGCGGCGGGCGCGATTCGTGGGTCGAGGGCTGCCCCTGCGCCGTCAGCACGAAGGTCTCGACGCCGTGCGCGGATGGCGCACTCGCCGCGTTGAGGTGAAGGCTGACCAGGAGGTCGGCGCGAACGCGGCGCGCCTCCGCGACGCGGCCGGCCAGCGACACTTCCCGGTCCGCGTCGCGCGTGAGGTGCACGCGGTAGCCGCGGTTCACGAGCCGAAGCCGGACGCGCCGGGCGAGGTCGAGCGCCACGTCCTTCTCGCGCAGGCCCCCGATCCCGGTGGCGCCGTGATCGCGACCGCCGTGCCCGGGGTCGAGGAGGATCGTGCGGCAGCGGTACCGGCCCAGGTGGTCCGCGCTGCGCAGGAGCGGGTCGAGCACCGTATCCAGGTCGGCCGCCGAGACCGCGGCGCGCGGCGCGCCGCGCAGGCCGCGGGCCGGGGCGTGGAGCCAGAGGGTCGTTCCATTCAGTGCCGCGCGCCGCGACTCGTGAGTCACATCCAAGGTAGACCAGGCGCTGTGGAGGCGGGTCGCGCGGGCGCCCTGCGCGGAGAGTCTCATCCCATAAAACGTGGCGACCCGGTCCAGCGGCGCGTAGGGCTCGCCGCCCACGGCGACGAGCCGCAGGCGTGCGGAAGCGGGGCTCCCGGCGGCCGCGCCGGCCGAGAGGGCCAGCAGGGCCGCGAGCCAGGAAATTCGGCGGCGCGCGCAGGCGCCGCGGCGGTCGCGCGGACGTGGCATGGTCTTCCGATGCTTGGAGTTTACGCGCGCGATGATGCCACGCGCTGGAGACGCAGGCGAGAAGGATTCCCGGTTCCGCCTTGCGGCCCGGTCTGCGGGCGGCGATGATCGCGCGCGGCCGGGTCGAACGGTGGCAGAGAGGGGGCACGGATGGACGAGACGCGCACGCTGGGCGCGATGCTGGACGCGAGCGTGCGGGCGCACCGGCGGCGGGAGGCTCTCTGGTTCGACGGGCGCGCCATCCCCTTCGCGGCGCTCGACGAGCAGGCCTGCAAGGTGGCCAACGGGCTCTCCGGGCTCGGGATCGAGGCGGGCGACCGCGTCGCGCTGATGCTCCCGAACATCCCCGAGTTCGTCCATGCCTTCTTCGGGATCCAGAAGCTCGGCGCCGTGGCGGTTCCGTTCAACGTGCTCTACAAGGGGCGGGAGATCCTGCACATCCTGAACGACAGCGGGGCGCGCGCGCTGTTCACGCTCACGCATTTCGCCCCCCTGATCGACGAAGTGCGCGAGGACGCGCCGGCGCTCGAGCACGTGATCCTGACCGGGCAGCGCACGCTCGTCTACGTCACGCCCGAAAGCACGATGGCGGTGCTCCTGGCGGTCGACGCCGCGCACGAGCCCTCGGGCGAGCAGCTCGTGCGCAAGATCGGCGAAGCACTCACGCGGACGCTGCGCGCCTTCGGGGTCGATGCCTGGTACCGGCACCGCGGCGGCGTGCGTGTCGGGGGCCGAAAGGTCGGAACGGTGCTGGCCTCGCAGGTCGAAAACCTCTGGATCGTTCAGTCGATCTGTTTCCTGGCCCCGCTGGATACGGCCGACCTCTTCCAGGCCGTCTGGGCGCCTCCGGAAATTCGGGACAAGATGGTCGAGCCGACGACCTCGGTCCAGAAGGAAACCGGGACACGGCCCTCGTTCGAGGCCTTCCGGGAGGCGTTCCTCACCCGCCTGCGCGAGGACCTCGGGATCGAGTGCGAGCCCGGCACGCTGCACCGCGACGAGCGGTTCGGCTTCGAGCGCATGCGCGCGCTGGCGCGGCGGGAGACGTAGCCGCTAGGGGACCACGCGCCGGGCGGCGGGATCGACGCGCACGGTGAAGTACGCCGGGAATTCGCCCTCGGCGTCCGCGCCCGGGTCTTCGTCCGGCATCCGCACGGGGTCGAACCAGGCCACCACGACCGTGCGGACCCCCTCGTGGACCTCGCCCCACATCCGGTGGCGGTAGCGCGCGAACGGCGCGCCGCCCACCGTGAAGACGACCGGATAATCGACGCGCCCTTCCGCATCGGGCGCGAGCGCCATCACGTCCGGCTGCCCGGCCTGGTCGCTGAGGTTCTGGAGCACGTGCAGCCGCGCGACGGACTCGGCGGTCGCGCGGTCCTCCGCCGGGGGGTCCCAGTAGCGCGGCCCGAGCAGCCGGCTGCAGCCGGCGCCGGCGGCAAGCAGGAGCGCCGCCGCCGCGCACTGCCGGACCCGGCGCCTCACGACGACGCCTCCTCGCCGAGCGCCTCGAGCAGCCGCTGCAGGCGCGCCTGCTGCTGCTCGAGCGCGGCCTTCCGCTGCTCCGCGCGCGCGACAACCGCGGCCGGGGCCTTGCGCAGGAAGTCCTCGTTCTGCAGCTTGCGCGCGGTCCGATCGAGATCCGCGGCGGCCTTCTCCAGTGCGCCGCGGAGCTTCCGGCGCTCGGCATCCACGTCGATCAACCCCTCGACCGACATGTAGACCGTACCCAGCCGGGTGACCGCGCAGGGCATCGGCTGCGGGGGAGTGAAGTCCGGCTCGATCCGTAACCGGCTGGCGCGTATGGCCTTGACGATCGAGTCCGTGTCGGCCCGGAGCGCCTCCGCCGCGGACTCGGCGCCGGGCCGGACGATGAATTCCGCCGCGCGCGCGGGCGGCAGACTGTAGTCCGCGCGCAGCGTGCGCGCGGCGCGGACCAGCTCGCGCCTGGCCTCGACATAGGCCACGCGCGCCGGGTCGATGCCCAGCGCGTCCTGCCGGGCCGCCTCGTCCAGCGCCTCCGGCCAGGGCGCCGTCACCAGGCTTTCCCCGGCCCCGCCGTAGCCCATGGCGTGCCAGAGCTCCTCGGTCAGGAACGGCATGGCCGGGTGCAGCAGGCGCAGGGCGTCGGCGAAAACGCCGTGCATCCGCGCCAGCGTCCGGCCGCGCCGCGCCGCATCGTCGCCGTACAGGATGTCCTTGGAATACTCGACGAACCAGTCGCAGTAGTCGTGCCAGATGAACTCGTAGACCGCCAGCGCGTAGTCGTTGAACCGGAACCGCTCGAGATGGTCGGTACAGGCCGCGATCGTATCGTGCAGCCGGGCGAGCAGGTGCTGCTCGTCGGCGTCCAGCGGCGCGTCGCCGGCCGCTTCCGGGGCCGGCGGCGGTCCGTGCTGCTGCAGGTAACGGGCCGCGTTCCAGACCTTGGTGCCGAAGTTGCGGCCCAGCTCGAACTTCTCGTCGGAGAGGTAGACGTCCTGGCCCGTCGAGGCCAGCATCAGCAGGCTGAAGCGCAACGCGTCCGCGCTCGTCTTCTCGATCACGTCGAGCGGATCGATCGCGTTGCCCAGGCTCTTGCTCATCTTGCGCCCGTCGGCTGCGCGGACGGTCCCGTGGATGTAGACGCGCGAGAACGGGATGTCGTCCATGAACTCGAAGCCGGCCATGATCATCCGCGCGACCCAGAAGAAGATGATCTCCGGGGCGGTCACCAGCGTGTCGGTCGGGTAGTAGCAGGCGAGCTCGGGCGTCTGCTCCGGCCAGCCGTGGACGCTGAAGGGCCAGAGCCAGGAGGAGAACCAGGTGTCGAGCACGTCCTCGTCCTGGCGCACGCGCTCCGCGCGGCATTCCGGGCAGACGGCCGGCGGCTGGACGGCCGCCCATTCGTGGGCGCAGGCCTCGCAGGTGAACACGGGAATCCGGTGACCCCACCAGATCTGGCGCGAGATGCACCAGTCGCGGATGTTCTCCATCCATTCGAGGTAGACCTTTGTCCAGCGCTCCGGCACGAACCGGATCCGGCCGTCGCGCACCGCCTCGATCGCCGGGCGGGCCAGCGGCGCCATCTTCACGAACCACTGCGGCGAGAGCCGCGGCTCGACGACGGCATCGCACCGGTAACAGTGCCCCACGGCGTGGGCGTGGTCTTCAACCTTCTCGAGAAGCCCCTGCGCCTCGAGGTCGGCCAGGATGCGCTTGCGGCAGGCAAACCGGTCGAGCCCCTCGTACGGACCGGCCGCGGCGTTCATCCGTCCGTCCGGCGTCAGGATGTCCACCGGCTCCAGCCCGTGGCGGCGCGCCATCTCGAAGTCGTTCGGATCGTGGGCGGGCGTGACCTTCACCACGCCGGTCCCGAAGGCCGGATCGACGAAGTCGTCCCGGATCACGGCCAGCGGGCGGTCGAGAATCGGGAGCCGGACGGTGCGCCTGCCGAGCTTCTGGAAGCGCTCGTCACGGGGATTGACGGCCAGGGCGACGTCGCCGAGCAGTGTCTCGGGCCGCGTGGTGGCCACCGTCACGAACGTGCGGCCGGCGCCCTCGACGGGATAGCGGATGTGGTAGAGCTTCCCGCGCACGGGGCGGTGCTCGCTCTCCTCGTCGGAGAGCGCCGTGCCGCAGCGGGGGCACCAGTTGATGATGTACTGGCCGCGGTAGACGAGGCCCTTGCGGTAGAGCCGGACGAAAACCTCGCGCACGGCCCGGCTGAGCCCCTCGTCCATCGTGAACCGCTCACGATCCCAGTCGCAGGAGGCGCCGAGCCTTCGGAGCTGGCGGGTGATCGTCCCGCCGTAGTGCGCGCGCCAGTCCCAGACGCGCTCGAGAAAGGCCTCGCGGCCGAGGTCGTCGCGGGTCAGGCCCTCGGCCTTGAGCGCGCGTTCGACGACGTTCTGCGTGGCGATCCCGGCATGGTCGGTGCCGGGGATCCAGACGGCGTTCCGGCCCTGCATCCGGCGCCAGCGGACCAGCACGTCCTGGAGCGTGTTGTTCAGGGCATGGCCCATGTGCAGGATGCCCGTGACGTTGGGCGGCGGGATGACGATGCAATACGGCGCGCCCGGCGCCTCCACGCGCCCGTGGAAGAGCCCCCGATCGATCCATTCGCGCGACCACCGCGCCTCGATGGCCTTCGTGTCGCAGGTCTTGGGCAGCGCTTCCATCGCCGGGCCTCCGCCGTTCCGCCGCGCGCGGGAACGGGCCGGCGAGCCTAGCACCGGCCGCCCGGGACGGTCAATGACCGCCGAGCGGCGTGAGGAGCAGGACCAGGGTCAGCGGCAGGGCGGAAACGAGCGTACTGAGCACCAGCGCGCCGCCGGTCAACCGCTCGTCGGCGCCAAGTTGCGCGGCCATGACGTACGTGGCGACCGCCGTCGGGCAGGCCAGGAAGACCAGGGCGATCAGGCGCTCCTCAGGGCCGAGGCCGAGGGCCGACGCCAACGCGAACCCGAGCAGTGGACCGAGCAGCGTCTTGATCGCGGCCGACCAGACGGCAGCGCCGAGCATGTGGCGGATGCGCCGGGGCTCGATGGCGGCGCCAAGGGCGAGCAGCGCCAGCGGCAGGGCCATGTCGGCCGGGATCTGCAGCGTGCGGTCGAGTACGCCCGGGAGCGGCCGGCCGACCGCGGCCACGAGCAGGCCCGCCGCGCTCGAGAGGATCAGCGGGTTCAGGACGACGCGCCGGATCAACGTGCCCGCCGGGACGCGGGGCCCGGCCGCACCGTGACTGAAGAGCAGGACCGTGGCGAGGTTGTAGACCAGGACCATCGGACCGAGGCAGAGCGCCGCCGCCCCCGCCCAGCGCGCCCGGTCCGCGACCCCGGCCGCCGCGAGCGCATAGACGATGACCGGCAGGCCGACGTACGCCAGGTTGGCCCGGAACGACGCCGCCACGACGGCGGCCCGCTCGGGCGGCCGGAGGCGGAGCGCGGCCGCCAGCAGCCAGGCCGCGAGCGCCATCCCCGCGGTGCCGAGTAACACGACCAGGAACAGCCGGTTTCCCCAGCTCTCGCGCAACGGCGCGCGCGCGATCGAGAGGAAGAGCAGGGCCGGCAGCCCGAACCAGTAGGTCAGCCGGTTCGCATCGCGGAAGAAGCCGGCCGAGTAGTGGCCGCGGGCGGCCAGCAGCGCGCCGAGGGCGATGACGAGCACGATCGGCGCGAGCGTTTGCAGCGCTTGCACGACGCCGCTCAGCCGCCGCCCGGCGACGCCGCGCCGTGCCGTGCCGGCCGCTTTCGATGCACGTTCCGCATGGCCCGCCATCATGCCCGCCCGGCCCCGCCCGGCAAGCCCAAACCCGCTGCGGGGAGGACATTCCCCCGTTTTCGCATGAGGAAGACGCTGAAACGCTGAAAGCGGAAGGCCGGAGGCCCTCGTGATCCGTAGTCCTCGCCGTAGCTTGCCCGCCGTAGCCCGGAGGGCGAAGGCAGGTCGTCAGCCGGAAAGGGACGAGCCGGTCGACGACGACGGCGACGACTACGGCTCACGACGGAGCAAGCTCGGGCCGGGCGAGGCGCTTCGCCGTGGGACCGCTGCCGCCCGCCCACGCCGGCTGCACCTTCACAGCGGCGCTGTCGACGGGGCATCAGCCTGTGGAGTGCGGTGGCAGAGTCCCGGGCGCGCCCCGCGTCCGGGACGGCGACACCGCTGTCGCCCCCGCCAGACACCGCGTGACCCTCGCTAACCGAAAGCGGCGTCGCCGGGCTTCGCCCTCTGCCGCCGCACTCCATATCGCGTCACCTTTTTTTGGCAGCGTACGAGCACCCGCAGAAGCGAAGGGGCGGAAGCCCGCCCCGGCGAAAGGAGGAATCCCAACTGCCTCTCTACGTTGTCGCCCCTCTGCTCGACTCCCCCCGGTGCGGCACGCAACCCTTGCGAAGGCATGGGCTCTCCCGCCCCGGGAACGCCACGCTCCAGCGTGGCACGGTCCTGGTCCTCGATGTACTCGTCGCCCGCTCTCGCCTGCCGCGCCGAAGCGCGAAGC
>PWTM01000302.1 GCA_003563855.1 PVC group bacterium
CCGCGAGCCGCAGCCCGAGCCAGGCGCCCGGTTGGGCGCGGCGGATATCCAGGAGGACGCCGCGCTCGAAGACCGCCTCCGGCGCGACCTCGATGGCGAAGCCTGCGTTCCAGAAGGCGTCCGTCCAGGCCTCGTGCCGGTCGGGCGCGAGCGCCGCCGGCGGCAGCTCCGGCCGGACGGCCGTCCCGGAACGGATGGGCCAGTCCGTTCCGTCGCGCGCGGCGGCCTCGGCCAGCGGCTCCACGCGCACCCGGCCGTCGCGCAGCGCGCCGGTCCGGTCGGCGATGCGGAAACCGCTCTCGTCCAGCGTCACGACCGTGTCGAATCCCTCGTGCAGCGGGTCGTCAAACCCGCCGCCCGGCGCCGCGGGGGGGAGCACGTCGAGTTCGCCGGGATCGAAGAGCCGCGGGTCCGACCGCCGCCAGTCCTCGTCGAGCCGCGTCGGCTCCGGCAGCGCGCGCCAGCGCGCCAGCGCGGCCGCCCGCTCCCGCCGCAGTGCGGCGGGCTCGGCGGTCCGGCGCCGCGCCTCGAACAACGTCTCCACCGTCGCGACCGCGCTCACCCGATACTGCCCTCCATCTTGATCTCGAGCAGCTTGACCGCCTCGACGGCGAACTCCATCGGGAGCTGCCGGAAGACCTCGCGGCAGAAGCCGTTGACGATCAGCGACCGCGCCTCCTCCTCGCCGATGCCGCGGCACCGCATGTAGAAGAGCTGGTCCTCGCTGATCCGCGAGGTCGTCGCCTCGTGCTCGATCGTGGCCGTGCCCACGGCCGACTCGACCACGGGGAACGTGTTCGCGCTGCACCGGTCGCCGATCAGCAGCGAGTCACACTGCGAATGATTGCGCGCCTGCCGCGCGGCGGGGCCGAACCGGACCATCCCGCGGTACGTGTTGCGCGA
This sequence comes from PVC group bacterium, assembly GCA_003563855.1. Lineage (GTDB taxonomy): Bacteria > Verrucomicrobiota > Kiritimatiellia > PWTM01 > PWTM01 > PWTM01. The sequence continues at coordinate 904 of PWTM01000302.1, forward strand.
GGCGCCGGCCGAAATCCCCTTCGAGACGATCGTGCTGCGCGTGCGCGGCCCGAGGTGGATCATCTTCGTGCCCGTGTCCGCCTGCATCCGCGCGTTCGTGAAGGCGACGGAGTAGAACTCGCCGACCGAGTCCGGCCCTTCGAGCACGCAGCCCGGGTACTTCCAGGTGATCGCCGACCCGACCTCGACCTGCGTCCAGGAAATCGAGGAGCGCGCGCCCAGGCAGCGGCCGCGCTTCGTCACGAAGTTGTAGACCCCCCCGCGGCCTTCCGCGTCGCCGGGGTACCAGTTCTGCACGGTCGAGTACTTGATGCGCGCGTCGTCGAGGGCGACCAGTTCGACGACAGCCGCGTGGAGCTGGTGCTCCTCGCGCATCGGCGCGGTGCAGCCCTCGAGGTAGGAGACGCTCGCGCCCTCCTCGGCGATGATCAGCGTGCGCTCGAACTGGCCCGTCCCCGCCGCGTTGATCCGGAAGTAGGTCGAGAGTTCGAGCGGACACCGCACGCCCCGGGGCACGTAGCAGAAGGAGCCGTCGCTGAAGACGGCCGAGTTCAACGAGGCGAAGAAGTTGTCGGTCGGCGGGACGACCGTGCCCAGCCAGCGCCGCACGAGGTCCGGGTGTTCGCGTACGGCCTCGGAGAAGGAGCAGAAGATCACCCCGTGTTCCTGGAGCAGCTTGCGCTGGGTCGTCGCGACCGAAACGCTGTCGAACACGGCGTCCACCGCGACACCCGCGAGCGCGTTGCGCTCGGCGATCGGGACCCCGAGGCGCTCGAAGGTGCGCTCGACCTCGGGATCGATCGCGCCGCCGCCCGCGCCGCGCGGTCGCGGTGCGGCATAGTAGCGGATGGCCTGGTAGTCGATGGCAGGGTAATCCAGAAGCGCCCAGTGCGGCTCGGGCCGGCGCTGCCAGGCCCGGAAGGCCTTCAGCCGGAAGTCCAGCAGCCAGTCCGGTTCGCCCTTCCGCGCCGAGATCGCCCGGATCACGTCTTCGCTCAGCCCCGGAGGGAACGCGTCGGTCTCGACCTCGGTCACGAAGCCGAAGCGGTAGGGCTCGACGAGGCGGCTGTCGGTGTCGAGCCGCTTCATGCCGGCGCCTCCGCGGGCGCCCGCGCGCCCGCCGCGCGCACCCAGTCGTAGCCCCGGTCCTCGAGTTCGCGCACGAGCTCCGGCCCCCCGGAACGCGCAATGCGGCCGTCGATCAGGATGTGCAGGTGGTCGGGCCGGATGTAGCGCAGGATGCGCTCGTAGTGCGTGATGACGAGGAGCCCGAGGTCCGGACCCGTCCGCCCGGTGACGCCGCGGGCCACGGTCTTGAGCGCGTCGATGTCCAGCCCCGAATCCGTCTCGTCCAGGACGACGTACGCCGGCCGCAGCATGCGCATCTGGAGGATCTCCATGCGCTTCTTCTCGCCGCCCGAGAACCCCTCGTTGAGCGGGCGGTGGATGAACGACTCGTCCATCTCGAGAAAGGCGGCCTCCTCCCGCAGCCGCGCGAGGAACGCCGAGGCGGAGAGCCGGCGCGCCTCGCCCAGGACGGCATCGCAGGCCGTCTTCAGGAAGCGCGCGACCGTCACGCCCGGCACCGCCACCGGGTACTGGAAGGCCAGGAATACGCCCAGCCGGGCCCGCTCTTCGGGCGCGAGGGCGAGGAGGTCGTGACCGTCGCAGCGGATGGCGCCACCGGTAACCTCGTAGTCCGGGTGGCCGAGGATTACGTTGGCGAGCGTGCTCTTGCCCGACCCGTTCGGGCCCATCAGCGCATGCGTCTCGCCGCGACGGATCTCGAGATCGACGCCGTTGAGAATCGGCTTGCCCTCGACCTGTACACGCAATCCCTCGATCGAGAAAATCCCGCCGCCGGCCGGCCCCGTGTTCGCGGCTTCGTTGGTCATCGTTAGTCCCTCCCGTCGCTACGGATCCAGACCCAGGTCCAGCCGTGCGTCTTCGCTCATCTGGCTCGCGTCCCACGGCGGGTCCCAGACCAGTTCCACGCGCGCCTCGCCCACGCCCTCGACCGATGCCGTCGCCGCGCGGACCTGGTAGAGCAGGTAGGGTCCGTAAGGACAGCCGGGCGAGGTGAGCGTCATCCGCACCGTCACCGCGCCATTCGCCGCCTCCACGTCGCGCACGAGGCCGAGGTCGACGATGTTCGTGCGAAGCTCGGGGTCGATGACCTGGGCCAGCGCCTCCCACACGTCCACCGACAGCCCCTCGCCGCGACTGCGCGCCGCGCCGGGCCCCTTTACCGCGTCTTCTCCAGCCTCCGTCATGACCTTCCCCGGAGAACGGGCCGTGCATTTCCCTCCGCCCGGTCTCCGTTGAACCTACCCTCCCGCCGGGCGCTGTCAAACCGCCCGGTCCAATCTCGCCCCGTCGTCCACCGTAGTCGTCGCCCCTGCCTGCCCGCCGTAGCCCGGAGGGCGAAGGCGGGTCGTCGACCGGATCGTCCCTTTCCGGTTGGATTCGCGATCTCCAAGCCCCGCTTGGGGCTTAAGTTTCAATTCATAGAAGCAATGATTGTCAAGTAATAGTGGTAGATAGAAAAAGTCTTCCTGAGAATGTATTTTCTGGTTGATGTTCCTGCGCCGGGGGGTATTCTTTTGCCCGCTACGCACGCGCTTGCGAAGAGGGACGGAGCGGGCGGCAGCGGGGGAGCGAGGTAGGCCATGACGACGGACGCGATGGATGGCGGGCAGGCGCTGATCCGCTGCCTCGAGAACGAGGGGGTGGAGTTCATCTTCGGCTACTCGGGCGGGGCCGCGATTCCGGTCTTCGACGCGCTGGTAACCACGCGCACCAAGATCCGGATGGTGCTGGTCCGGCACGAGCAGGGCGCGGTTCACATGGCGGACGGCTATGCCCGGGCGACCGGGAAGCCGGGCGTCGTGCTGGTGACGAGCGGGCCGGGCGCGACGAATACGCTGACGGGCATCCTGACCGCGCACATGGATTCGGTCCCGCTGGTCGCGATCACCGGACAGCAGATCCGGCCGATGCTGGGCAAGGATGCGTTCCAGGAGGCGGACATCTTCGGCATCACGATGCCGGTGGTGAAGCACAGCTACCTGGTCAAGGACACGAACGACATCCCGCGCGTGGTCCGCGAGGCCTTCCTGATCGCCTCGACGGGCCGGCCGGGGCCGGTGCTCGTGGATCTCCCGAAGGACGTGACGTCGGGGCCCTGCACGACGGACCTGCACGCGGAGCCGGACCTGCCCGGGTACCACCCGAACGCGGATGCGTTCGACCGCGGCGAGGTCGTGCGCATCGCGGAGGCGCTCGCCCGCGCGCGCCGGCCGGTGATCCTGGCCGGGCACGGCGTGCTGATCGCGCGTGCGGAGCGCGAACTGCAGCTCCTGGCCGAGCGGATTCAGGCGCCGGTGACGACCACGCTGCTGGGCAAGGGGGCCTTCCCGGAGACGCACCCGCTCTCGCTCGGCTGGATGGGCATGCACGGCACGGCCTACGCGAACAAGGCCGTCAGCGAGTGCGACCTGATCCTGGCCGTCGGGTCGCGGTTCGACGATCGCATCGTCGGCCAGCAGGACCGCTTCTGCCGGGACGCGGTGCGCATCCACATCGACGTCGATTCGGCCGAGATGGGCAAGATGATCCCCTGCCACCACACCTGCGTGGGCGATGCCCGCGCGGTGCTCCAGGAACTGCTCCTGCACGTGGATGCGCTCGACACCGCCGAGTGGCTGGCCCGCATCGCGGAGTTCCGCCGGCGCTACCCGCTGCGCTTCCGGCGCAAGGGCGGCCTGAAGATGCAGCACGTGATCCAGGAGTTCTACCGGATGACGGAGGGGCGCGCGATCGTCGTGACCGACGTCGGGCAACACCAGATGTGGGCGGCGCAGTTCTACCTGACCGATCATCCGAACCGCTTCCTCTCCTCGGGCGGGGCCGGCACGATGGGCTTCGGCCTGCCGGCCGCGATCGGGGCCCAGTTCGGCAACCCGGAGGCGACCGTCGTGGCCTTCGTCGGCGACGGCGGATTCCAGATGACCTCCTACGAGCTGGCCACCGCGGCGCTGCACCGGCTGCCGATCAAGGTCGTGGTGCTCAACAACCACTACCTGGGCATGGTCCGCCAGTGGCAGGAACTCTTCTACGACGACCGCCGCAGCGGGGTGGACCTCGAAGGGAACCCGGACTTCGTGAAACTGGCCGAGTCCTATCCCGGCGTGCGCGGCTTCAACCTGCGGCGCGGCGCCGACGTGCGCAAGGTCATCCGGCGCGCGCTCGACGTGACGGACGGCCCCTGCCTGATCAACGCGGAGGTGGAGAAGACGGACAACGTCTTCCCCATGATCCCGGCGGGAAAGCCGCTCGAGGACATGATCGTCGAGCGGCCCCGGCACCGCATGGAGAAACCGACGGGCTCGACCTGAACGGGAGGATCGCACCGCCATGAATGCCCCGGCAACGAACGCGACCAACGGCATGCCCGCCGAGTCGCACAACCTGAGCGTCTACGTCGCGAACAAGCCCGGCGTGCTGGCCCGGATCGCCCAGGTCTTCGCGCGGCGCGGCTACAACATCGATTCGCTGGTCGTTTCGCCGGCCGGCGACGGACACTACTCGCGGATGACCATCACGGCGCAGGGAAGCCGCGAGGGGCTCGACCAGGTGATGCGCCAGCTCGCGAAGCTCATCGACGTGATGCGCTGCGTGGACCACACCGGCGAGGATGCGGTCGTGCGCGAGATGGCGCTGGTCAAGGTCGGCGCGGGCATCGAGGACCGCACCGCCGCACTCCAGGTCGTCGACCACTTCGGCGCGAAGACGGTTGACCTGACCGACCGCTCGATGACGGTGCTGGCAACCGGCGAATCGGGGAAGCTCGACGCGCTGGTCGGCCTGCTCTCGCGGCACCGGATCATCGAGCTGGTCCGCACCGGCAAGGTGGTCATGGCGCGCGGCGAGCAGGTGACGTAGGGTGGGCCTCCAGGTCAAGATCTGCGGGCTGGCCCGCGCGCGGGATGTCGAGGCGGCCGTGCGGGCGGGCGCCGACGCGCTCGGCTTCGTCTTCTGGCCCGGCTCGCCGCGCGCGGTCCGGCCCGCGGACGTCGCGCGCTGGACAGCCGGGCTCGAACGGCGCATCCTGCGGGTCGGCGTCTTTGTGGATGCCGAACCCGGCGCAGTGCGGCGGGCGCGCGAAGAGGCCGGCCTCGATGTGGCGCAGCTTCACGGGCGCGAGACGCCGGCCGTGGGCGCCCGGGTCGGCGGACGGCTCTGGCGGGTCTGTCGCGCGGCGGCGCCGCCGGAGGAGGCGGCGTGGATCGCGGCCGGGCTCGAGGCCTGGGTGGCCGACGCGCCGGCGGGAACGATGCCGGGCGGAACCGGCCGGCCGGCTGACTGGGCGGCCGCCGCCGGGCTGGTCGGCCGCGCCGCGCGGCCGGTCGTGCTGGCGGGCGGGCTGACGCCGGAGAACGTGGTCGAGGCCGTGCGTCGGGTGCAGCCGTGGGGCGTGGACGTGTCCTCCGGGGTCGAGTCGGCCCCGGGGCGGAAGGACGCGGACCGGATGAGGATCTTCGTCGAGCAATGTCGAAACGCGTGACGGTGCCGGATGCGGGCGGCCATTTCGGCCGCTGGGGCGGCCGGTTCGTGCCCGAGACGCTCATGGCCCCCATCGACGAGCTCGCGCGCGCCTGGCGCGCGGCCCGGCGCGACCCGGAATTCCGCCGCGATCTGCGGCACTACGCGCGGACCTACGTCGGCCGGCCGACCCCGCTCTACCTTGCGGAGCGCCTCTCGCGCGAGACGGGCCGCGCGCGGGTCTACCTCAAGCGCGAGGACCTCTGCCACACCGGCGCGCACAAGATCAACAACGCCCTCGGCCAGGCCCTGCTCGCGCGGCGGATGGGCAAGCGCCGCGTGATCGCCGAGACCGGCGCGGGCCAGCACGGGGTCGCCACGGCGACGGTCGCCGCGCTCTTCGACCTGCGCTGCCGCGTCTACATGGGGCAGGCCGACATGGAGCGCCAGGCGCTGAACGTCTTCCGGATGCGCGAACTCGGCGCCGAAGTCGTGCCGGTCACCGCCGGCCAGGCGACGCTCAAGGAGGCGATCAGCGAGGCGATGCGCGACTGGGTCACGCACGTGCGCGAGACGCACTACGTGCTGGGCACCGTCTTCGGCGCGCACCCGTACCCGTGGATGGTGCGGGACCTCCAGCGCGTGATCGGCGTGGAGGCGCGCCGGCAGATCCTGCGCGCCGAGGGCCGGCTCCCGGACCGGCTGGTCGCCTGTGTCGGGGGCGGCAGCAACGCGATCGGGCTCTTCCACGCCTTCCTGGGCGACGCCGGGGTGGCGATGACCGGCGTCGAGGCCGGCGGGCGGGGCCTGCGGCCGGGAGCGCACGCGGCGCGGTTCGCGGGCGGCACGCCCGGCGTGCTCCAGGGCGCCTTCACGCGCCTGCTCCAGGACGCGCGCGGCCAGGTGCTCGGCACCCACTCGGTCAGCGCCGGGCTCGACTACGCGGCGGTCGGCCCCGAGCACTGCTGGCTCCAGGAGACCGGCCGCGTCGACTACACCTCCGTTGGGGACGCCGAAGCCGTCGCGGCCTTCGCCGCGCTCGGCCGGCTCGAAGGCATCCTGCCCGCGCTCGAATCCGCCCACGCCCTGGCCTGGGTCCTGCGCGAGGCGCCGCGCTGGCCCGCCGGCACGCTGGCGATCGTCAACCTCTCCGGACGGGGCGACAAGGACGTCGCGCAGGTCCGGGCCTGGACCGAGGCCCGGGCCGGGGAAGGCGGCGGGGAGGGGACGCCGTGAGCCTGCACAGCATGACGGGATTCGGCCGCGGCCGCGCGCGCGGCCGCGGCCTGACGATCGACTGCGAACTCGTCTCGCTGAACCGGCGGCAGCTCGATGTCCAGGTCTCGCTGCCCCGCGAACTCGCGGCGCTCGAGCCGCGGATACGGGAGCGGCTCCAGGCCCGGCTGCACCGCGGCCGGGTGACGGTCACGCTCGCGGTGGCCTTTTCGGAGGCCGCCGGGCGGGAGGCGGTGCGGGTCGACGAGGCGCTCGCGCGCGCCGGGGTCGAGGCGGCGCGGGCGGCGGCGCGCCGGCTCGGGCTTTCGGACGACCTGGGCGCGTCACTGCTGCTCCAGACGCCGGGCTGGCTCGTCACGCGCGCGCCGGGCGGCGACCCGGAGCGGGCCTGGCCCGTCGTCGGGCGGGCGCTCCAGGCGGCGCTTCGGGGGCTCGACCGCATGCGCCGGGCCGAGGGGCGCGCCCTGGCCGCGGACCTGCGCGGGCGCCTGGCCGCGCTCGAGGCCGCGGTGCGCGCCATCGGCCGCCGCGCCCCCGGCGTGCCGCTCCGCTACCGCGCCCGGGTCGAGGCCCGGCTCAAGGAATGGGGACTGGAAGCGCTGCCCGGGGACGGGCGGCTCCTGCGCGAGGTGGCCATGATGGCCGAGCGCGCCGACATCGGCGAGGAACTGGCGCGGCTGCGCAGCCACGTGGCGCAGGCCCGCGCGCGCCTGGCCGCCAAGGAACCCTGCGGGCGCGCGCTCGATTTCCTCGCCCAGGAAATCGGCCGCGAGCTGAACACGATCGGGGCGAAGGCCGGCGACGCGAAGATCGCGGCGGCCGTCGTCGAGGGGAAGGCCGAGCTGGAACGCTTTCGCGAACAGGCGCAGAACGTCGAATGAACCCTTTGTTGCCCCATCCCGTGCTGCTCGTCGTCTCCGCCCCGTCCGGGGCCGGGAAGACCACGCTCTGCGACCGCCTCCGCGACTGGGCGCGCGGCGCGCTCCGCTACTCGGTCTCCTGTACCACGCGTCCGCCCCGCCCGGGCGAGCGCGACGGCGTCCACTACCGGTTCGTCGACGAAACTGCCTTCCGCGACCTGGCCGACCGCGGCGCCTTTCTCGAATCCGCGCGCGTCCACGGGCATGCCTACGGAACGCCGAGCGAGGCCGTCGAGGAAAGCCTGCGGGCGGGGATCGGCATCCTGATGGACATCGACGTGCAGGGCGCGGCGCAGGTCCGCGCCGCGCTGGCCCGGCGACCGGCGTCCGACCCCGTCCGGCAGGCCTTCGCGGACGTCTTCATCCGCCCGCCCTCGCTGGCGGAACTCCGGCGCCGCCTCGAGGCCCGGGCGCAGGACGCGGCCGACGTGGTCGAGCGCCGGCTCGCACAGGCGCAGGCCGAAATGGCGCGGGCCGGCGAGTACCGCTACGGCCTGGTCAACGACGACCTCGACACCGCTACCGAGGCGCTCCGGTCCATCCTGGTCGCCGAAAGCCACCGCCGGCGCGCGGGGGAGCGGGCGGTCAGCAGTGATCAGTAATCAGTGATCAGTGAGCAGTCGGCAGTGGACGGTTCGCGTGGGAAGGGGGCAGGGGGCCGTGGGAGCGGGCATGGACTTCACCAGGGTGCTTACGGAGGAGACCGTCAGCGTCGCGCTGCGCGCCGGTGAGAAGCCGGCGGCGATCGAGGAGATGCTCGATCTCGTCATGGCCGGCGGCGGCGTGCGCGACCGGGCGGCGGCGCTGGCCGCGCTGCTCGATCGCGAGGCGCGCATGTCCACGGGCATGCAGCACGGCATGGCGCTGCCGCACGCGAAGACCGACGCGGTCGACCACCTGCGCGCCGCCGTCGGGATCAGCCCCGAGGGCATCCCGTTCGATTCGTTGGACGGCGAACCGGCGCGCATCCTGATCATGACCCTCTCGCCGCTGAACCGCACCGGGCCCCACATCCAGTTCCTCGCCGAGATCGGCCGGCTGCTCAGCTCGCCGGCGGCCCGGGCCCGCGTGCTGGCCGCGCGGACCCCCGCCGAACTCCTGGCGATCCTCCGGGAGCCCGCGGCGTGAACCCGATCGGCGGCGAGGCGATGCCGCTGGTCCTCGCCGCCGCCGGAGGGGGCGACCTCGGGCCGGCCATGCAGCGGTTCGTGCTCCAGATGGCGGTCATCCTGCTGGCGGCGCGACTCGGCGGCCGGCTGACGGAGCGCTGGCTGCGCCTCCCCGCGGTCGTCGGGGAACTGGTCGCCGGCATCCTGATCGGACCCTACCTGCTTGGGGGATGGTCGGTGCCCGGACTGGGTCCGCTCTTCCCGCTGCCGGCCGAGGGCTTCCCGATCACCCCCGAACTCTATGCCATCGCCACGCTCGCCTCGCTCCTGCTCCTCTTCCTCGCCGGGCTGGAGACCGACATCGATCTCTTCCTTCGCTTCTCGGGCGCCGGTTCGCTGGTCGGGCTCGGCGGGCTGGTCCTGAGCATGGCGGCCGGGATCGGGACGGCGCTCGTCTTCGGGCTCGCGGACCACGCGCTCGATCCGGCCGCGCTCTTCCTCGGCGTGGTCTGCTGCGCCGCGTCGGTGGGGATCCCGGCGCGCGTGCTCGCCGAGCGCCGGCGGACGGACAGCCCGGAGGGCGTCACGATCCTGACCGGCGCGGTGATCAGCGACGTCTTCGGCGTCGTGCTGCTCGCGGTCGTCATCGCCGTGGCGCGCGCCGGCGAAGGCGGCGAGCCGGTGCCCTGGCTGCGCCTCGGCGGGATGGCGCTGCGCGCCGTGGTCATCTGGGTCGCCTGCACGGTCATCGGCGTCGTCAGCGGCCGGCGCATCGGGCGCGCGCTCAAGGCGCTCGGCTCGCTCGACGTAGCCGCCTCCGTCGCGCTCGGTCTCGCGCTGCTCCTGGCCGGCGCGATCGAGTCCGTCGGGCTCGCCATGATCCTCGGGGCCTACCTGCTCGGGTTCTCGCTCTCGCGCACGGACATGGTGCACGAGATCCGGCGTCCGTTGCGCGGCGCGGCCCAGGTGCTGGTGCCGGTCTTCTTCTGCGTGATGGGGATGCTGATCGACCCGGCCGTGCTATGGGGCGTCGTCGGGGCCGGCCTGGTCTTCACGGCCGTCTCTCTGGCGGCGAAGGTGGTCGGCTGCGGCCTCCCGGCCTGGTTCCGGGGCTTTAACCTGCGGGGCGCGCTGCGGATCGGTATGGGCATGTCGCCGCGCGGCGAGGTGGCGCTGATCGCCGCCGGGATCGGCCTGAGCAGCGGTGTCGCCGGGCCGGAGGTCTTCGGCATGGCCGTCGGCATGGCCCTGCTCACGGTGGTGATCGCGCCCCCGGTGCTCGCCCGGCTGCTGGACGGCGGGAGCGGATTGCGCCGCGGGGTCGCCGCGCACGAGCCCACCGCCGAGATCGCGCTCGACCTGCCGTCGGCCGACCTGGCCGAGTTCCTCCTCGGTCGCGTGCAGCGCATCTTCCGCGACGAGGAGTTCTTCGTCCACGCGCTCAGCGACACGCCGCCGGTCTTCCAGATCCGCAAGGACGACATGGTCTTCACGCTGGAGCTCTCCGAGGCGCGCATCCGTCTGACCTGCCCGAAGCGCTTCGAGCACATCGCGCGCATGATGGTGCTCGAAGAGCTGCTCTCGCTGAAAGACCTCGCCGAAGCGGCCGCGCAACTGCGCGACCCCGCCGCCCTCGGCGGCCGCCTCGTCGACCGCCTCTTCTGAGGCGCGGAGCGGCGGGATTGCGGAGAGAGCGTAAACGCGTTAGTCTGGCCTTGTGGTAAGCGCCCGGTAGACTGGGGGAGGTGCGGATGAAGGCCATTGCTTTGGGGTGTGCAGCGGGACTGGCCCTGCTGGCGCTGCGGGCCGGGGCGGCCGAGGTGGAAGTCACCGGACGGCGCGTGAACCTGCGGGCGCTGCCGGTCGAGGACGCCGAGGTGCCCGGGCAAGTCAACGCCGGCGACCGGCTGCGCGTGCGCTCGATGACCGACGACTGGGTCGAGGTCGAGCCGCCCCGCGAGGTAGACCTCTGGGTGCACGCCGACTTCGTCGAGGACGGCGTGGTGGTCGTCGACCTGCTGAACGTGCGCAGCGGGGCGGGGATCAGCTACCGTCCGGTCGGGACCGTGAGCCGCGGGCAGCGCCTGACGGTGCGCGGCGTCTTCGGCGAGTGGATGAAGATCGAGCCGCCCCCGGAGACGTCGCTCTGGATCAGCCGCGCCTTCGTGCGCGAGGTCCGTCCGCCGCCGCCGCCCGCACCGGAACCCCCGCCGCCGGATCCCCCGCGTCCCCCGCCTCCGCCGCCGGTTCCCGCGCCGGCTCCGGCGCCGCCGCCCCGCCCGCCCGAGCCGCGGCCGGCCCCGCCGCCCGCGCCTCCGCCCGGGCTCCGCCTCGAGCCCGGCGCCGAACAGGGCGTCGCGATCCAGCGCGAGGGCGTCGTGCGGCCCGTCGGGTACCTCATCGGCCGGCCCACCCGGTACCGGCTCGTCGCGCTGCGCGACGGACGGGCGGAGACCGTCGGCTACCTCTACGGAAACGATGAGCAGCTCCGCTCGCTGCGCGACCGTTCCATTCGCGTCCGCGGCCGCGCCTACCGCGTCAGCGGCGCCCGCCATCCCGTGGTCGTCGTCGAGCGCATCACCCTGGCGCCCTAGCAGTCCATGTCACGACCGGCGAGGGGACCGGGTCCCTCCAATCGTCCTCGTCCTCGTCCTCGTTCTCGACGCTTCGTTCTTCGAGGACGAGGACGAGGACGAGGACGAGTGTGCGGCGGGCCGGGGTAGGGGGCTGGTGAACGGGCGGTCCTGGCCGCCGGGTGCGCGCGGTGCCCGTGTGGGCGAGGGGGGAGTCGAACCCCCACGGCCTTTCGGCCACGAGATCCTAAGTCTCGCGCGTCTGCCATTCCGCCACACGCCCGGGTGCCGCGGGGGCAGCGTACCCGAGAGCGCCCGCGCGTGCACCCCGAAACCCGAAACCGATGAGGCGGAGGCGCTCAGCGCAGGGCGGGGCGGTGAGCAGTGATCGGTGAGCGGAGCATTCCGGAGGGCGGGGGCTGGAAGCAAGTCGGCGCGGGCAGGCACGGGGGCCTGCCCCTACGGAGCCCGGCAACGGTGGCCGGTTGCCCCGGCGGCAGCGCTGCGGCGACGATCCCCGTAGGGGCGGCCCCCCGTGGCCGCCCGCAGGCGATCAAGAGTGACCGGGGGGGCGACCCGCGTCGCCCCGGTCGTCCGGTCCGGACGATCCCGTCCCGCCGGCCCCGCTGGCCGCGGCGCCGCCGAGGCGCTCGAAGTCCCAGCCGGTCGGTTCCTGGAAGACGCGCAGGCCGAACTCCGGGATGACGGCCAGCAGGTGGTCGAAGATGTCGGCCTGCAGCGCCTCGTAGTTGACCCAGGCCGTGTCCGCGCCGAAGGCGTAGACCTGCAGCGGAAGCCCGCGCTCGGTCGGGGCGAGCTGGCGGACCATCAGGATCATGTCCTGGCGCACGCCGGGGTGCCGACGCAGATAGCGTTCCACGTAGGCGCGGAACGTCCCGATGTTCGTCATCCGCCGCCCGTTCACCGGTTCGCGGTCGTCGATACCCGCCGCCTCGTTGTGCCGCCGGATCTCCGCCTCCTTCGCGTCGATGTAGTCGTGCAGGCAGCGGATGCGGCGGAAGCGCTCGATCATCGCCGGCGTGCAGAAGCGGATGCTGCGCAGGTCGATGTGGATCGCGCGCGCGATGCGGCGCCCGCCGCTCTCGCTCATGCCGCGCCAGTTGATGAAGGAATCGGCGACGAGCGCGTAGATGGGAATCGTCGTGATCGTGCGGTCCCAGTTCTGGACCTTGACCGACTGGAGCGAGATCTCGATCACGTCGCCGTCCGCCTGGTACTTGGGCATCTCGATCCAGTCGCCGATGCGGACCATGTTGTTGGCGCTGATCTGGAAGCTGGCGACGAGGCCCAGCAGCGCGTCCTTGAAGACCAGCAGCAACACCGCGGAGAGCGCGCCGATGCCGGTGAGAAAACCCCAGGCCGGGCGGGCGACGACCGTGGAGACGATCAGGATGACGCCGACCGCATACACCAGCACGAGAATGAGCTGGAGCACGCCGCGCGCGGGCCGGGAACGCGAGACGGGGAAACGGTTGTAGATCCGCTCGCCGGACCAGGCGAGGTTCGTCAGGGCGGCCAGCCCGAGCAGGATCAGCGCGACGGTGGCGGTGCGTTCGACGAAGATCCGCAGCGCCTCGCGGAACGGGAACGCGTAGGCGGCGCCGAACCGCAGCACCAGCGCCGGCGAAATCCGGGCGAGCGTCCGCAGCAGCGACTCGTTCAGCAGCGTGTTGTCCCAGTCGAAACGCGTGCGCGTCACGAAGCGGCGGATGCCGCGCGCAAGCAGCCGCGCGACGAGCACGTAGGAGGCGGCCGCGAGCGCGAAGATCAGGACCAGGGCCAGCAGGCGCGCGAGCGGATCCGGGTTGGCCGGATCCAGCAGGATCAGCAGTTGTTCGCCCATCGGTCGCTCTCCCGGCCTCCACCGTCGCGAGGCGCATCCCTGTGTGGCACAGCCGGGCGGAGAGCGCAAGGCGTTCTGCGTTCGATGGTCTGTCTTGACATCCGCCCCGATTCCCGGACCATCGCGTCTCTCAGCGTGAAGGGATGCGCGGTGGGGGCAGAGCGAGGGGTAGGGGCGAGGGACCGGCTCTCCAGTGTCCTCCGTTGTTGGAAGCCCCGTCTCCCGGTATACGGTGTGTGGGGCGTTGGAGGACGCCGGGATAGCGCTCCGGCGAATCAGCAAAGAGGGATGTCACCCGTATGAACGGCGACGAGTTCCGGGGTATTGAGCGGTTGGAGGCGTCGCTCTGGGATGCGGCCGACAACCTGCGCGCGAACTCGAAGCTGACGGCCGGCGAGTATTGTATGCCGGTCCTCGGGGTCATCTTTCTCCGCCACGCGACGAATCGCTACAACGAGGCGCTGCGGGAAATCCGGGCGGACCAGGCGGCGGGGCAGATACCGAAGCGACCCCTGACCCCGGCCGACTTCAAGAAGCGGCGGGCGCTCCTGCTCCCGGAAACCGCGCGCTACGATCATCTCCTCGCGCTCGACCGGGGGGAGGACCTCGGCAAGGCCCTGGTCGCCGCGATGGAGGCGATCGAGGCGGACTTTCCGGCGCTCCAGGGCCAGCTTCCCAAGGACTACACCCGGTTCGAGAGCGGCCTCCTGGAGAACCTGCTCCGCACCTTCGACAGCGAGATCCTCCGCAGGGCCAGCGGCGATGTCTTCGGGCGGATCAACGAGTACTTCCTGATGAAGTTCGCCATGCAGGGCGCCCAGGACAACGGCGAGTTCTTCACGCCGCCCTCCATCGTCCAGACCATCGTCAATGTCATCGAGCCCGATCACGGGGTCGTCTTCGACCCCGCCTGCGGCTCGGGCGGCATGTTCGTCCAGTCCAGCCACTTCATCGAGCGCCGCGGCGACCGCGCCGCCCATCGCGTGACCTTCTACGGCCACGAGTTCAAGACCAGCAACCTCCGCCTGGCCCTGATGAACCTCGCCGTCCACGCGCTCGAGGGCTCGATCAAGGAGGCCAACACGTTCTACGAGGATCCGCACGAGCTGTTCGGGAAGTGCGACTTCGTCATGGCCAATCCGCCGTTCAACGTGGACAAGGTGGACGCCGAGAAGATCAAGACCGACCGACGCCTCCCCTTCGGCCTTCCGGGCGTGAACAAGGACCGGAAGGTCGGCAACGGCAACTACCTCTGGATCTCCTACTTCCACAGCTACCTGAACCCGAACGGCCGGGCCGGGTTCGTCATGTCATCCCAGGCCAGCAGCGCCGGCCACGGCGAGGCCGAGGTCCGGCGCAAGCTGGTCGAGACCGGCGATGTGGACGTGATGATCGCGATCCGGTCCAATTTCTTCTACACGCGGACCGTGCCCTGCGAACTCTGGCACTTCGACCGCGCCAAGCCCGCCGACCGGCGCGACAAGGTCCTGATGTTCGATGCCCGGAACGTCTACCGGAAGGTCACGCGCAAGATCTACGACTTCTCGCCCGAGCAGCAGCAGAACCTCGCCGCCATCGTCTGGCTCTACCGCGGCCAGTCCGACCGCTTCGTCGCGCTTGTCCAGCAGTACCTTGACCGGACGCTCGCCGAGGCCGCCGCCATCGCGGGGAAGGTCGCGCCCTTCCGCAAGGCGTACGACGCGCTCGCGGCGGCCGTCGCGCCGTTCCTCAAGACCCTGGGCAAGGATTCGCCCCTGCGCGATGCCATCAAGGAGCGCGACGAGGCGGTCAAGGCGTGTTTCCAAGGGTTGGACGACCTGACCGCACGGATCTCCAAGGATTGGAAGAAGCCCTGCGAAGCCAGGATCACGGCGCAGAAGAAGCGGCAGGCCAGCCTGGAAGAACTCGCCGCCGCCTGCCGGGATCTGGTCAAGGACGCGGACCTCGCCTTCAAGCTCGCCGCGCGCGTGGTGGACACGGCGGAGACGGACGCCGGCGCCAGGGAGCACGACGCATGGGACCGTCGCGGCGTCGGGCGGCTGGAGAAGGAACTGGACGCCCGACGCAAGGAGCTGGTCGAACAGCTCAAGGCGGCGGCCTACTTCGAGCGGCAGGCCCACTGGCTCCTCTCCCGATTCCCGGACGCGAGGCTCGCGGACGTTCCCGGCCTCGTGAAGCTGGTGGATCGCAAGGAGATCGAGGCCGCTGACTGGAGCCTGACGCCCGGCCGCTACGTCGGGGTCGCCCCGCCCGAGGAGGACGAGGACTTCGACTTCGAGCAGACCCTGCGGGACATCCACACCGAACTCGCCGACCTGAACCGGGAGGCAGCGGAGCTGGCGGCGACGATTCAGCGGAACTTCGAGGGGTTGGGGATATGAGCGCCGGGAGCGCCGAAAACGCCGGGAGCGCCGGGAGCGCCGAAGACGCCGGGAGCGCCGAGCGTCCGCTCGGCTCGGAGAGAGGAGGGAGGAGAAAAAGTGCCGAGCAGACGCTCGGCGGTCCCGGGGCGGAGCGGAAGGAATGGTACAGCCGGGGATACCTGCCGCATCGGGACAGCCCGGGCTTGCTCCAGACGATCACCTACCGCCTGGCCGACAGCCTTCCCGTGGAGGCGCTCGAGCGCATGCGCGAGGAGGTCGCCGCCCTGCCGGAAGACCGGCGCAAGGCCGCCCTCCGGAGCAGGATCGAGGAGTGGGCCGACGCGGGACACGGATCCTGCCTGCTGCGCGTGCCCGAGATCGCGGAGATGATCGTCGGCAACTGGCGGTTCTACGACGGCACGCGCTACGCCCTGCTGGCCTACGTGGTCATGCCCAATCACGTGCATGTGCTCGTCCGGATGCAGGGCGAGGCGTCGCTCGCCAGGATCGTGCAGGCATGGAAGGGCTACACGGCAAGGAAGATCAAGGATGCGCTCCGAACGGGGCAGGGGGCGTTCGTCCCGGGAGGCTCGAGCGGACGGGATGCCGGCCTCATCGAGCGCGCCCGACAGACGCTCGGCCGTTCCGGGCAGCCGGTCTGGCATCGCGAGTACTGGGACCGCTTCATCCGCAACGAAGAGCACTTCTACGATGCCCTGACCTACATCCACCAGAACCCCGTCAAAGCCCGACTTGTTCGGGCCGCCGAAGACTGGCCCTGGTCCTCCGCCAGTCACGGCGCCCGCAGGAACGCCGGGAGCGCCGGGAGCGCCGACAACGCCGGGAGCGCCGACCGTCTGGTCGGCTCGGAGAGAGAAGGGAGAAGAAGAAGTGCCGAGCAGACGCTCGGCGGTCCCGGGGGTGGTAGCGCCGACAAGGCCGGGAGCGCCGACAACGCCGGGAGCGCCGACAACGCCGGGAGCGCCGACAACGCCGGGAGCGCCGACCGTCCGGTCGGCTTGGAGGGAGAAGGAGGGAGAAGAGGTGCCGAGCAGACGCTCGACGGTCCCGGGGAGGGACATCCGGCGATGCCGTGGGGTTCTGAGGGGGTGGGGGGATGAGGTGGCGCAGCACCCGGCTGGGTGACGTCATCACCCTCCAGCGTGGTCACGACCTTCCGGAAGCGCGACGACGCGCTGGCGATGTGCCCGTTGTCTCATCCTCCGGGATCACGGGCAGTCACAGTGAGGCCAAAGCGCGAGCCCCGGGCGTTGTGACCGGGCGCTACGGCACCATTGGTGAAGTCTTCTTCGTGGACAGGGACTACTGGCCGCTGAATACGGCGCTCTACGTAACCGACTTCAAAGGCAATGATCCACGCTTCGTCGCGTATCTCCTGAGGAATGCACTACGGAACCACCAGAGTGACAAAGCCGCAGTGCCAGGCGTCAATCGGAATGTCCTACACGAGATGCCCGTGCTCTGCCCGGACAAGAAGGCCCAACGCCGCATCGCCTCCATCCTCTCCGCCTACGACGACCTGATCGAGAACAACCGGCGGCGGATGAAGCTGCTGGAGGCGGCGGCGCGCCAGTTGTACCGCGAATGGTTCGTCCGCCTCCGCTTCCCCGGCCACGAGCGCGTCAAGATCAAGGATGGGCTGCCGGAGGGGTGGGAGAGGGCGCCTTTTGGGGAGATAGCGCCGGACTGCCGCGAACTGGCGCAGCCAGGGGAAGCCGAGCCAGATACGCCGCATATCGGTCTCGAGCACATGCCCCGCCGTTCGATCACCCTGACGGAATGGGGCACTTCCGATGAGGTTACGAGCACGAAGCTCCGTTACAGGGCTGGCGACATTCTATTCGGGAAGATTCGCCCGTATTTTCACAAGGTCGGGTTTGCACTGACCGATGGCGTAGCGTCCTCCGATTCGATCATTCTGCGTCCGGTAGCGGCGCGACTACATGGATTTGTCCTTCTTACGGCATCGAGCGACTGGTTCGTGGCAGTCGTCAGCAAGACGGCAAAGGAAGGCTCGAAAATGCCCCGTGCTGACTGGAAACTGATGGCGGCCCACGAGATCAGCGTGCCCCCCGGGCACATTCTCGATGCGTTTGGCGACGTGATCGACCCCACCGTGGCCCAGCTGAAGACGCTCGCCTTCCATATCCGGAAACTGCGCGGCGCCCGCGACCTGCTCCTGCCCAAGCTGATGAGCGGGGAGGTGGCGGTATGAGGGGGTCCGCCTGCCTGCCGCGGCGCATTCGAATGCGTCGCGTGAAAGGTTGGCGCAAGCCGGAAGGTGTGATCTATGTCGGACGTCCCTCGCGATGGGGCAACCCGTACCGGATCGGACCGGACGGTTCCGCGGAGGAGGGCGTGGCGAGGTTCGAGCGGTGGTGTCGTCAACAGCAGGCTGAAGCCCCGGCCGCCCTGGCGCAGTGGCTCGCCCCCCTGCGCGGTCGTGACCTCGCCTGCTGGTGCGGACCGGGTAGGCCTTGCCATGCGGACATCCTATTGCGGCTGGCTAACAAAACTTGACTGATTCTCGTATTCTGCGAGCGAACCCTTGCGTTTACGGTCCGCGGGGACGGGGATCCTCCTGAGGGGTCTTCCGAAAGTGCATGTGGTCTTCGCTGCGGCAGGCGTGCCGGCTCGCTCTCTGTGAGTCCTCTGACGGCCTGCGGGATCGCCATTCGGCTTGCCGCCCCGGCGGCGGCGGGGGTACATTCCTCACGGGTGGGCGATGAGCACGGTGCAGACCATAGCGTTCTTCCTGCGAGGGAAGGTCGGCGGCGTCGAATTGACGCCCCGGACGATCGGCTTCTCGCTGTTCAACGAGTTCAACCGGCAGGTCGAGTTGTTCATCGCGGGTTCCGAGCGCGGCAAGCAGAACGAGACGCATGTGGAAGTGGCCGACGGCTCCTACGGGCTCCGCGTCACGCTGGCCGCGGCCACGGCGTTGGCGCTGCAACCCGACCTCGCGCGCCTGGCACGCGAAGACGCGCTCGGCGAGATGGATCCCAAGCGGGCCGATGTGGTGTCCAGGTGGCAAGCGTCTGCCCGGCGGGATGACGGCTATGAGTACGAGATTCGGCCAGATGTCGAGGACCTGCCGAGAGTCCTGTTGACGAGGAAGACCAATTTCCGGATTGGGGCCGTCGTCCCTTGGGTGACGGTCGAGAAGTACCTGTTCGGCGTGGTCGAGGATATGGGCGGCGCGCAGAGGGCGAACATTCACCTGCGGCTGCCGGATACGGGACAGACGGTGATTGTCGACGCGTCGCAGGACATGCTCCGCGATCAATCGGAGAACC
The DNA here is from genome assembly GCA_003563855.1 of PVC group bacterium. Taxonomy (GTDB): domain Bacteria; phylum Verrucomicrobiota; class Kiritimatiellia; order PWTM01; family PWTM01; genus PWTM01. The sequence continues at coordinate 19,830 of PWTM01000302.1, forward strand.
GCGTATACCGTCGGGCGCTCTTGCGAGTCAAAGCCGAACAGCATTCCAGGACCGGCGAGTTGCGCAATTTCCGCCTCCTTGCGTTCGAGGACTATTCCCCCTCTTACGATGAGAACGCGCTGAATGCGTTTGCCGATCAGGGATCGCAAGCGTGGCGCGACGTCCCGGATGCCGTGGCCTGGGTCCGCGAGCGAAGGGGAGGTCGCTGATGGGAGCCGGTGTCGTTCTCGATACGAGCTTCCTGATTTCCCTCGCCGATCGCGGTCGGGACCACTACGAAGCCGCGCGCCGATACTGGCGTCATTTCGTGGAAGAAGCCATCCCCATCTTTCTGCCGACCATCGTGGTGAGCGAATTCTGCGTCCGCCAACCGATCCCGCCCGAGGTCTTGCGGTGTTGCGTGATCCTTCCATTCAACTGGGACGACGCCATCCTGTCCGCTGAGTTGGATTTCACCCAGTTCACCGGAGCCGGGGAGCCCAGAGGTTCCGTCAAGGACGACATCAAGATCATCGCGCAGGCGGCGATCTGCGGCGCTCTCTGCCTGATTTCCGACGATGCGGACACCCTGCTTCGCTACGTCGAGCAGTTGAGGACGGAGGGTCGCATCGCGGTCCGTCCCATCAGTCTGCATGAGCCATTCGATCGTTCGCATTTCGACGCGAACGGACAACGCGACTTCATCGATACCATGGAACCGCCCGAAGACGAGGAACCGTAGGTGGGGGGGGGGGTGCGGCCCGCATCAACGGAACGAGCGGCGTTCTGATGGCCTACACCGACATCAACAGTGAGGACCGGCTGGTCCAGGCGACGTTCGCCGAGCATCTGGAGAAGACGCTCGGTTGGGAGAGCGTCTACGCCTGGAACCAGGAGACCTTCGGGCCGAACGGCACGCTCGGGCGGGCGGATGCGCGGGAGGTTGTGCTCGCTCGCGACCTGCGCGCCGCGTTGGCGCGGCTGAACCCGGACCTGCCGGCCGCCGCGCTGGACGAGGCGGCGCGAACGATGGCGCGGCACGATTTCACGCGATCCCTCCTGCAGCACAACCAGGACTTCCACGGGTTCCTCCGCGACGGCGTGCCGGTGTCCTATCGCGACGCCGAGGGCGTCCTCCGCGAGGCGCGGGCGCGGGTCATGGACTTCCGCTGCCCGGCCAATAACCGATTCCTCGCGGTGCGGGAACTGACGGTCACGGGCCTGCGCACGCCGGGCTACAGTCGCCGGGCCGACCTGGTCTGCTTCGTCAACGGCCTGCCGCTCGTCTTCATCGAGCTCAAGGCGGTCTACAGGAACATCCGGGCCGGGTTCGATGGGAACCTGCGCGACTACATGGACGAGAACGTCATCGCGCATGCCTTCCATCACAACGCGTTCCTGGTCGTCAGCAACGGGCACCGCGCCCGGTATGGGTCGATCACGAGCGGATGGGAGCATTTCGCCGAGTGGAAGCGGCTGGACGAAGCGGACCGGGGCAGCGTCGAGGCGGAAGTGCTTCTGAACGGCATGCTCGCCCACGACCGCCTGCTGGACCTGGTCGAGAACTTCATCCTGTTCGATGCCGGCAAGCCCGGCCAGACCCGCAAGATCATCGCCCGGAACCATCAGGTTCACGGCGTCAACCGGGCGGTCGCATCGGTAATCCGGCAGGAAGAGCTGAAGCAGGAGTTCCCGGTCGAGAGGCGGCTGGAGCGACGGGAGATCGCCGTGCCGGCCGTCAAGGCCGCCGCCCCGCCGCCCAGGAGCGATGCGCTCTACGACGAGGCGGTCGCCGAGTGGCGGGAGACCGCCGAGTCCCTACGCCTGCTGGAGTATGTCGAACCGGCGCACCCGGACCTGGGCCGGCTGGGCGTCTTCTGGCATACGCAGGGCAGCGGAAAGTCCTACTCGATGGCCTTCTTCACGGAGAAGGTCCGGCGGACGGTTTCGGCGAAGTTCACCTTCCTGCTGATGACCGACCGGGATGACCTCGACAGCCAGCTTTCCGGAACCTACGCCGGATGCGGCATCGTGGATCCGAAGACGTTCCCGAGCGCCAGTTCAGGCATCGATCTCAAGCGGCTCCTTCAGGAGAACCACGCGTACATCTTCAGCCTGATCCATAAGTTCAACCAGGATGTGGATCCGCGCCGCCCGTACAGCACGCGGGACGACATCATCGTGATCTCGGACGAGGCGCACCGGACCCAGGCCGGCAAACTGGCCCGGAACATGCGCTTGGCCCTGCCGCACGCCTCCTTCATCGGGTTCACCGGCACCCCGCTGTTCAAGCACGACCATCTCACCCGGCGCGGATGAAAGAGGGCTTCGAAACCCCGGACGGCAAGCGGATCGATGTGGAGACGGCATTCAAGAACCCGGCCCATCCCTTCCGCGTCGCTATCGTCTGCGCCATGTGGCTCACCGGCTTCGATGTCGAATGCCTCGGCACGCTCTACGTGGACAAGCCGATGAAGGCCCATACGCTCATGCAGGCCATCGCGCGGGCGAACCGGGTCTATCCGGGCAAGGATTTCGGCCTGATCGTGGACTACAACGGTATCCTCAAGAGCCTGCGAGAGGCCCTGGCCCAGTATGCGCTGGGCGACGAGGAGGGGGACGGGGAGGAGATCGTCGCGCCGATCGAGGAGCGGGTGAAGGCCCTGAACGACGCCATCGAGGAGACCGAGAAGCACCTGCGCGCCTGCGGATTCGATCCCGCGCGGCTCCCCGGGGCCAAAGGGTTCGCGAAGATCGCGGCCCTGGCCGACGGGGTGGAAGCGGTGACGGGCGCCCGGGACGAAGGCCGCCGGCGGTTCGGGATTCTGGCGCGTCAGGTCTTTGACCGTTTCAAGGCGCTGATCATGGAGCCTGCTGCCTTGGTCTTCGCCGAGCGGCACGACAACATCGAGGCGATCTACAGGAAGCTCCAGGAACGGCGCGACACGGCGGACGTAACGGAGCTGCTCAAGGAGCTGCATCGGATTGTCAACGAGGCCATCCGCACCGCCGAACCCGGCGACGACCAGATGGATGCCCGGCACTACGACTTGAGCGCCGTGGATCTGGAGAAGCTGCGCGACGAGTTCGCGAAGAGAGCGAAGCGCAAGGCCACCGCATTGGAGGACATCCGGCAGGTGGTCGAGCAGAGGCTGGCGCAGATGCTCGCCCGGAATCCACAGCGGATGGACTACTACAAGAAGTATTCCGAGATCATTGCCGACTACAACCACGACAAGGATCGGGTGACGATCGAAGAGACCTTCGCGCGGCTGGTTGACCTGGCGGCGAGTCTGGACGCCGAGTCGCGTCGCGCCGCCGAGGAGGGCCTGAGCGAAGAAGAATACGCCCTGTTCTGTCTGCTGCAGAAGGAGCGCATCGGCAAGGCGGACCGGGAGCGATTGAAACGGGCCAGCCGGCAGCTCTACGACTCACTCCGGAAGCTCATAGCCAGGCGCGAGCAATGGACGGCGAAGGTGCAGACGCAGGCCGAAGTCGAAACCCTGATCCTGGACCACCTGTTTCGGTCGCTGCCGACCCCCCCCTACACGGACGCCGAGACGCAGGCGGTTGCCCGACAGGTCTACGAGTTCGTCTGGCAGCAATCGGCCAGCGGCGTGTTCGCGGCGGCGTGAGCGTTCGACCGCGACCCTGTCGCCGACGAGAGCCGGCCACCCCTCGGCTGCCGCGAACCGCGATCACCTCGCGTCGCCGGGAAGCCGCGTCGCCGGCCGGATCACGATCTCGGTCGTTGTCTGGATCATTGTCGAGATCGTTGTCGCGATCATTGTCGCTCCGGGGATCCCGGGAAGAGCGCGGGGGAGCGGGCCGAAGACTACGATTGGGACTACGACTACGACTACGATGAGGAGAAGGCGCCAGCCTCGTAGTCGCAATCGTAATCCC
>PWTM01000202.1 GCA_003563855.1 PVC group bacterium
CGTCCAGGTCCTCGTGATCGAAAAGATGGCCCTTCTTCGTGCGATACGGGGCATGGTTCTCGCGGACTCTGTTGGCCGCGCTCTTACGCATCGTGAGAAGGATGCTGACGATCTCCGCCAAGAGGTTCTTGCCCGCCCGGACTTGCCCGGGCATCAGCAGGACTTTGGCCACCAGCACGTCGAGGCACGCCGCGCACTCAAGCGCAGAACCGTTGGCATGCCCCAGGTAGACGATTCGATCATTCGGCGACCATGTGTTGCCGGCGTGGGCGATATTGACCAGAATGCTTTCGGATCCCCGCTCCAGATGATCACACGACGCAACGCGACGCGACACCTGATCAAGCAGGCCCACGCGGCAAGCCACAAAGCGCATGGCCTTCTGGTAGACCAAGAGCTTCTCATGCCTGAAAGGTGCCGTCATGACTTCCCACTCTTACCCGCCCACTCTTACCCGCAAACACTTACCCGCATGCTTACCCGTATACTCTTACCCGCATACACAACCCCGCCACTCACAAAGAAGCTCCGATTATATCCGTGAGACGCCCCATAGCGCAAACGCTTCACTGCAAATCAAGAGCTTACAAGCCGTTTTGCCAGTCGCTCGGAAGTCAGGGGCGCCTCGCTACTCCTCGATCACGACGCGGAAGCCCACGTTGAAGACTCCCTGCCAGGGATAGTAGCCGAGCCGGTAGCTCGATGTGGCGCGGTAGGGACGGTCGAAGAAGGACCCGCCCCGCACGGCCTTGCGGGTCTGCCAGTCGAGCGACTGGCTCCCCTCTTCGTCGTACGGGTAGCTCACGTAATCGCTCCGGGTCCACTCGGCGACGTTGCCGTGCATGTCATAGAGCCCCCAGGCATTCGGCCGGTACTGGCGCGTCCCGGTGACCAGGAAATTTCCGTCGTCGATCCCGTCCTCCCGCGGCACGAAATCATGCATCGGGTTCCCGACCAGGTTGGGCCTGAAGTGCGGATTGACGCCCGTAACCGCGAGCTGCCGGAGCGATCGGTCGGCGAGGTTGGCATAGGGGCTGAAATCGGCATCGAGCACGCCGAAAGAGAAGGCCGCGGCACTGCCCGCGCGACAGGCCCACTCCCACTGCGCCTCGGTCGGCAGCCGGACGTCCTCCCCGATCCGCTCGCTCAGCCACCGGCAGAATTCCTTGGCCCGCAGCCAGCTCACGTGCACCGCGGGCTGCCTCGGGGAGCGCGTCGGGTAGCCGTGGATCGTGTGGTCCTTCCACTGCTGGTTGAAGAAGCTGGGGTCTTGGTCAGGGTGGAACCGGAAGAACAGGGCGTTGTCGATCTCGCTCTCCGACATCCAGAACGGCCGTTCGATGCGGACGACGTGGCGGGGCTGCTCCACGGGGGTTTCCTCATCGCTGCCCATGACGAAGACGCCCGCGGGGATGCGCACCATCGCGATGCTCAGCCCGTCGCCCAGGTCGAAGACGCGGCGGACCGGCTCGCCGGCCTGCCGTTGCACCTCCCGGGCGGTCTCGGCGTCGAAGGGCCATCGCTCCACGCGCACAGGGGAAGGCGGACGCCGCGCCGGCCCCCGCGCCCGGGGGGGCGCCACCGGGTAGGGCTCCGAGGGGCTGTAATCCCGGTCGGGGGCCGCGCTGGCAAACCGGGCCTGCAACTCGCCGGCGCGCGCCGAGATATCCGCCAGCCATCTCCGCCGGGCGGCATTTCCGGCATACACGTCCATCCAGCTTCCGTAGAACGGCACGTTCAGGTCGATCCACGTGTAGATCCTTCGCCAGGACTCGGGATCGAGACGTACGCCGTGATGCCCCTTCTCGAGGAGCTGCACGCCTTCCGAGGTCGACGCATGGAACTCGTAGGGCCGCAGCATCAACCCGGAACTCTCCGGGCCGGGGCGGCGGAAGTACCGGTGGAAGTTGTGGTAGGCGATGCTGAAATTGAATCCCGGCTGGGGACGCAGCAGATCCCGGGTCTTGAAGTCGGGCACACCCGCGCCCCCGCTTCCGTCGTGGCAGTCGATGCAGTGCGCGTCGAGAATGGGCTGGATCTCGGCGTTGAAGGAGAATCCTTCCACCCGCTCCCGGTACGGGGCGATGCGTTGCGGCGGCTTGCTCAGCGCGACCGTCGGACGCCCGTCGGGCGCCTCGCCCGGCGGTTCGTGGCAGCCGATGCAGCCCAGGTGCTCGCCCGGCATGCCCACCAGCCAGCTGCGGAAGAGCTGGATCGCCCGGCCCCGGGCGTCGAGCGGCTGGATCGACAGCGTCGTGTTCGCGGGCGCCCGGAACATCGCCGAGCCGTCGGATTCAACCCGGACGGTGCCGAGCATCCGCTTGACGTCCCAGCCGCTCTCGACGCCGAGGTGGTGGTGGTTGCCGGTGCGGAAATAGGCGTAGTCGTAGGTGAAGATGCGCAGCGCCTCGACCGTGCCGAACGGGACATCCCGAAGCCCGGGACCCGCGTATACGTTCTGGATGAAGATGGTCGTCTCGTCCTGCGCCAGGTTGACCCGATCCGGGATCACCGGCGGACGCGGGCGCGGACGGAGGGGGTACGGTTCGAGCAGGAACCGGAAGCCCTCCTCCAGCTCATAGCGCAGCGGCACCAGGTTGTCGAAGGCGTCGGCGAGGACCAGCCGCCATCCGCTCTCCCGGTCCAGCCGCATCAGCACGAGGAAGACGTCATCGCTGACCGGGTACGGCTGGTAGAACTGCGGCCAGACCCCGTCCACCAGGTGATCGAGGTCCAGCGCCATCTCGGGATAGACGAATCGCAAGGCCGGGTAGCATCGATCGTAGAACCGCCGCATGGCATTGAAGTAGTTCCTGTCCGACCGGTCCACGCCCCGCATGTGCCGGTCGATCAGCCGGGCGACGACCTCCTTCAGGTCGGGGAAGAACTCCAGCAACCGCTCGTCGACCTCGGGATAGAGCTGCTCCGGCGTGACGTGGACCACGCGCCGGCCGTAGCCGGGGATATGCTGGATCACGCCGTCGGCGTGGGCGTGCCCCTGCTGGGTGTCGAAGAGCGTGAGCTTGCCGCTGCCGCGAACGCCGTGATGGCCGGTCACGATGGCCGCGAATCGACCCGGCGTCTCCGGCAGCGGCCGCGCGTTCATCATCGCGTTGGGCCAGAGGCTCTGCGACCCGTAGATCGACCGCTGGTTCGTGCCGTCGGGATTCATGGTCATCATGATGCGCGAGTAGTAGTGCATGATGTCCGTGTATTCCCAGCGCAGGTACATGATCCGGCCGTCCGGCAGAACCGTCGGGTACCAGGAGGCGTCCTGGTCGAAGGTAAGCTGGCGGACCCCGCCGCCGGTGGCGTCCATCAGGTACAGGTTCGGCACCAGCTCCCCGCCCCCGATGCAGGGCACGCCGATCAGCGGGGCGGTGGAGCTGAAGACGATCCGTTCGTCCGGCAGGTAGATGCCGCCGTAGTTGTGGATGAACTCGCCCTCGATGGACGACACCTGCCGCAGCCCCGACCCGTCCACGCCGATCTCCATGACCTGGAACCGGCGATGGCGGTCGGCCAGCGTGAAGAGGAGCTTCCCGGCGTCGAAATGCAGGTCCAGTTCGCCGAGGAACGAATCGCCTTCGGGTCGATAGATGGCCCGCACCGCGCCGGTGCGCAGGTTGAAGGCGGCCAGCTTGTTCCGGAAGCGTTCGCGCCCGTCGGCCAGCACATGGGTGCCCAGCCAGTTCGCCCGTAAAGGCATGCGGTCCGACGCGACCACCAGGGCCTCCTCGAAATCGAGGTGGGGGTTCTGCCCGACCAGCGCCTCGAACTTCAGCGCCTCGAAGCGGCGCAAGGCCTCGCGCGCGTTTTCGTCGCCGGCCCCGACGCGCTCGAGGATCTCCGGCATGCGTTCGCGGAACGCCTCGGCGCGGCGGAGGAAGTCGGCCCCGTTCGGGTAGTCGTCGGGGCGCGTATCGATCAGGTGGCGGATCGAGCGGACCAGGGCCTCGGGGGTCGAGTAGCGCTGCAACCGCGCGAGTTCCGCGTCGCTGACCGGCGCGGCGTGCACGCCCCGCAGCGGGAGTAGCGCAACCGCCAGGCCGGCCAGCAGCAGGCGGACTCCGGCAGGCGCCCCGGTCGGTCGATGGGGGTAGAGGTCGCTCATGGCGAAGGCAACGCTCCTAGAGGGACAGGATGTATTCTACCAGGTCCCGCAACTGTTCCTCGGTCAGGGGCGAAGTCCGGCCGTGTTCGTCGTTCGGGTTGAACCGGGTGAAGACCTCCTCCATCGTCGCGGCCTGGCCGCGGAAGAGATACGGGGCGGTCCGCCAGACCTCCAGCAGCGGTGTGGTCACGAACTCGCGGATGCCCAGCTCGTCCGGCCCCACGCCCACATCGTAGAGCTTGCCGTCCGTGGCGTACGGGCCGCTGTGGCAGCGGAGGCAGCCGGTGTCGGCGAAGAGTTCACGGCCCCGCCGGGCGGATTCGCTCAGCGCCCCGTTGACGAGGTAGGGACTCGGCAGGGGCCGTAGCGCCCGCAGGTAGACATCGACGGCGTCGGCGACCTCTTCCGGGACGACCGCGAACTGGATGAAGCGGAACCCCGCCCGCACGGCGACCTCGGCGCGCGGGCGGATGCCGGTGATCATTACCGGCGGGGTCTCGTGGCTGTAGAGCAGCGTCCGCGTGTTCTTCGGGTTGCCGATGCCGTCGTTGAGCAGGTCCCAGTTGACCGCGTCCGCGCGCGCGTCGGGATGGCAACTGGCGCAGCTCTGCCACTGCTGGAAGCACAGGAGCGCGTCGTGGAAGGCGATCTCGCCGCGCCGGACGGCGTTCGGTTCCGCGGGCTCGCCGACCGGGATGTGCCGCGTCTCCAACGCGGGGTTGGAATCCGCGAGGTCGATCCGCGCCAGGCTGTCGGCGAAGTACTGCGCGACAATCGCCTCGTCGCCCCGGACGATGACCCCGCGCGGGCCGTCGCCCGGCAGCCGCAACCGCCGCCGCAGGCCGTGGATGAAGCCCAGGTCGTTCGGGATCTGCGCCAGCGACGAGGCGAAACCCGCGGGCGCCTGCCCGGCGGCGACCGCGTCGATGGCCTCGTGCAGCGCCGCCCGGTCGATCACGCTGATCTCGCGCGTGCCGGAGTGCGCCACGACCAGGCGCGCACCGTCCGCGGAACAGGCAACCCCCCAGGGATTGGCCGCGCCCAGGTGGATGTCGTCCAGCAGCACGGTCGTCAGCCAGGCGCCCCGGTCGATGTCGACGATGCTCAGGGCGGCCGTGTTCATCCCCCCGCGCTCCACGTGCGTGGTGGGCACGCCGAAGCGGGCGAGGTTGTGGGTAATGTAGGCGAAGCGGCCGTCCGGCGAGATGCAGATGCCACGCGCCGACGTCGAGCCGCCGGGCAGGGTAATCGTCGCCGAACTGCGGAATTGATCGAGGTCGATAAGGTCGACCTGGGCCGCGACGACGCGGGCGTTCGCGGCCTGGGCCGGCAGATGCTGGACCGCCAGCAGCCGCCTGCCATCGGGCGTAACCGCGGCGGCAATGGGCTCGCGCCCGACCGCGAGGCTTGCGATCCGTTCGCGGCGCTCGAGGTCATAGGCCGCGACCTCGTTGTCGAAACGATGGCAGACGTACAGCGTCCGGCGGTCGGCCGACAGCCGCGGCGCCAGGGGGGTGTGGCCGGCGGGAATGGTTCCCACCCGTTCGAAGGCCCGCGTGTCGACAATATCGATCGCCCCATCCGCCGTGCCGCGGGCAACGTAGAGCCGCCGACCTTCGGCATCGAGCACGAGACCGGAGGGCGCGCCCTCGAGGGCGACCGAGCCGGTCAGCTCGCCGGTTTCGAGGTCGACGCGCTCCACGCTGGCGCCGGTATGGTTGATCACGTACACCGACCCCGCGTCCGTCCCGGCAACCAGATCGAGCGGGGACCGATAGGGATAGTCCGGCCCGAGCGGCAGGCCCTCCACCGATTGCCGACCGAAGGCAGGCGCGTGCAGGAAGCACAGAAACGTCAGCACGAGGAGGGTCCGTCGCAGGGCGCCCTCCCCCGCAAACGCGCGATGCGTGCGGCTTCCGGCGCGCCGCCGTTCAGTGCCCGTAGGGAACGTGCCGAGCTTTCGCATGCCGCCACGGTGCCCGAACCGGGAGCGGGCGTCAAGGCGGGAGGGTCGGGAGCCGTGGTGACGTTCCAAGCCTTGGAAGCGCGCTCGTTGACCTCTTCCAGGCCTTGGAAGGTCGGGGGAATGGAGAAGGCGGAGCAACTCGAACTCGCCGTATGACCAAGGTTCCGAGTCTCCGACCTTTGGAGTGCGGTGGCAGAGTCCCGGGCGCGCCGCGCGACCGGGACGGCGACACCGCTTTCGTCACCACCAATCACCGCGTGACCCCCACCAACCCAAAGCGGCGTCGCCGGGCTTCGCCCTCTGCCGCCGCACTCCATATCGCTTCACCCTTTTGACAGCGTACGAGCCCCCGCAGAAGCGAAGTGTGTGGATGTCCGCCCCCCGGGAACGCCACGCTCCAGCGTGGCACGATCCCGGTCCGCGAGTTTCTCGTCCCCTTGGTCGGCCAGGCTGGAGCCTGGCGTTCCCGGGGGACAGACTCCGGTCTACGTTGTCTCCCATAGGCCCGCGAGAAACCACCGCACGCCGAATACTGGGCAAAGTCCACTTCGGTGCGCTTGACTGGGCAAAGCCGTCCCGAATAGCATCCGCGACCACATGGCCAATCGTTTTCAGCCGGTCGGGAGGAAACGGGGACGCGGGTCTTGCCGCGGGCGAACGACGGATCGTCGCGCGTCGCGCCGCGGCTTGGGGCTGCTGGTTGGACTGGCGCTGCTCGTCCCCTCGTTGGCGCTTGCGGCGCCGCTGGATGTCGGGGAAGCGCTGGTCCGCATGCGCGGCTGGATGAGCCGCCATCCCGTGATGCGGCAGGCGGCGGACCGCGCCGTCGAGCAAGCGGTCGTGTTCCCTTCGGAGGATGCTCCCTATGCGGTATACGTCGTGTCGCTGGCGCCGCGCGGCTATGTCGTGCTCAACAGCGACGATCGGCTGCCGCCGGCCGTGGCCTTCAGCCCGGTCTCTGTCGTCTCGATCGCGGACGAACCGGACAACGCCTTCCGCGCGGCCCTGCTCGCCCATGTCGGGCAGGCCGCGGCCACGCTGCCGGCCCTGCCCGAGCGGGCCCCCGTAGCGGCCGCGCTGCAGGCGCAGCCCCCGGCGCCCCTGTCGGAGGAACCGGAGGTCTTCGGGCCGTACCTGGCGACGAGCTGGAACCAGA
>PWTM01000047.1 GCA_003563855.1 PVC group bacterium
ATGGAGCGCACGATCGCCGAGCGGATCGTGACCTACGACTTCGCGCGCCAGATGGAAGGGGCGCGCGAGGTCGCGTGCAGCGCGTTCGCCGAGCGGATCGCCGCGCACATCGCGCAGCCCGACTGACGGGGGAGGGGAGCGGCATGCGCGGGAGCCGCGCGAAGATCATGGACCGCGCCGGGATGGCCGCAGAACGCGCGCGCCTGCAGGCGGCGGGCCGGACGCTGGTTTTCACGAACGGCTGCTTTGACCTGCTCCACGCCGGCCACGCGGACTACCTCGAGTTCGCCCGCGCCCAGGGCGACGCGCTGGCGGTCGGACTCAACAGCGACCGCTCCGTGCGCGCGCTCAAGGGACCGTCCCGCCCGATCGTGCCGGAGTTCGACCGCGCCCGTGTCCTGGCCGCGCTCGGCTGCGTGGACTATGTCGTGATTTTCGACGAGGACGAGCCGGCCGCGCTGATCGAGGCGCTGACGCCGGACGTGCTCGTCAAGGGCGAGGATTGGGCCCATCATGTGAGCGGTCGCGACTGGGTCGAAGCCCACGGCGGCCGCGTGGTGCTCGCGCCGCTGACGCCGGGTCGCTCGACGTCCGGCCTCGTCGCGCGATTGTCCGAACGGAGAGGGGAGGGGAAGCCATGCCGCGAATCGTCGTGACCGGCGGGGCCGGATTCATCGGGAGCAACCTCGTCGCTGCGCTCAACGAGCGGGGTGAACGCGATATCCTGGTCGTCGATCGTCTCGGCGACGGACCGAAGTGGCGCAACCTCGTGGACCTCGCCTTCGCCGACTACATGGAGCGCGAGGCGTTTCGCGCTGCGCTGCGCGGCGGCCGCCTCGGCCCGGCGCAGGCCGTGGTCCACCTCGGCGCCTGCAGCCGCACCACCGAGACCGACGCCTCGTTCCTCTTCGACAACAACACCGAGTTCACCGACGAGCTCTGCGCCTGGTGCCTGCACAACGGGGCGCGGTTCGTCTACGCCTCGAGCGCGGCGACCTACGGCGACGGCGCCGCGGGCTACGGCGACGGGGAGGCCGACCTGGCTGCGCTGCGCCCGCTGAACATGTACGGCTACTCGAAGCACCTCTTCGACCGCTGGGCGGCGGACCGGGGGCTCTTCGACCGGATCGTCGGGCTGAAGTTCTTCAACGTCTTCGGTCCGCGCGAGGACCACAAGGGGACCATGCGTTCGATGGTGCTGAAGGCCTTCGAGCAGATCGACGAGACCGGCCGCGTGCGCCTCTTCTGTTCCGAACGCGAGGGGATCGAGGACGGGGAACAGAAGCGCGACTTTCTCTACGTCGACGACGCCGTGCGGGTCGTGCTGCACTTCCTCGACCATCCGGAAACGGGCGGGCTCTTCAACGTCGGCGCGGGGAAGGCGCGGACGTGGAACGACCTCGCGCGCGCCGTCTTCAAGGCGATGGGGATCGAGGTCCGCATCGAGTACATCGACCTGCCGCCCGAGCTGGCGGACCGGTACCAGTACTACACGCAGGCCGACATCCGGAAGCTCCGGTCCGCCGGCTACACCACCCCGTTCCTCTCGCTCGAAGACGGAGTTTCCGACTACGTCACGCGTTTTCTTCTGCCCCGGGTTCAGGGGGAGTCAGCGGAGGAGAGCGCGCGGGCCTGACGGACAGTCAGCTCTGCGGGGCGGACTTCCACACTCTTCACTTCTACGGGGGGCTCGTACGCTCCCGAAAGGGGTGGGCGATATGGAGTGCGGCGGCAGAGGGCGAAGCCCGGCGACGCCGCTTTCGGTTGGCGGGGGGCACACGGTGTCTGGGGCGGCGAAAGCGGTGTCGCCGTCCCGGGCGCGAGGCGCGCCCGGGACTCTGCCACCGCAAAAGGGTGCAGTCCCAGCGGCAGCTCCGCCAAGCCCAGCGTGTCGCTCCAGAGCATGCCCCCCGGGAACGCCAGGCTCCAGCCTGGCCGATTAAGGGGACGAGAACTTCGCGGACCAGGACCGTGCCACGCTGGAGCGTGGCGTTCCCGGGGGGCGGGCGGTCCCCGGTTTTCGCGGCGGCCTCTTTTCGGTTGACGACGACGCCGACGACTACGGTGGACGATGGGACGCACTGCCGTCGTAATCCGTAGTCGTCGGCGTAGTCGTCGCCCGAAAGAGAACCGCAAGGACCGGGCACGAGGAGGAACGGGGCGCCAGCCCCGTGCGTTCGGGCGACGAGAGGGGACGACCCGCCTACGCGCTCCGCGCTTCGGCGCGGCAGGCGAGAGCGGGCGACGAGTACGGAACTCACTGGCGGCCGATTCGTATATTGATTCGCCACAGTCCGCCGGTTCGACGGAGGTGAATGCCGTTCTCAATACACGAGTTTTTCCACCCACTCGCGCCCGTACCGGCCCAGGGTCCAGTCCGCGCCGTCGCGCGTGACGATCCGGCGGGCGTTTCGGCCGAGCCGCTCCGGGTCTGCCCGGAGCACCGCCGCAGTATCGCGGCCCAGCCGCGCCTCCTCCTCGGGCGTCGCCGCGCGGCCGGCCGTGATGAAACCGCCTTCGAGTGCAGACAGCACGATCGCGCCCTGTGCGACGCGGGGGCCCGACCAGAGCCGCGGATGACGCTCGAAGACATCGAGCGGTTTCTCCACGCGGAGCACGACCTCGAAGGCCGGGGTTGCGGCCTGTGCCCAGTCGAGCAGGCTGAAGCGCCCGTCGCGCGCCTGGGCGCGGTAGACCTCGACCGGGTCGATGCCGCGCAGGTTCCAGCCGTGGAACCGGCCGTGGTTCGGCGGCAGGCCGCGCGCCCGGAGCCAGCGGTCGAAACGCCGGTTCATCAGGGTCCCGATCTCGAAGTGCAGGTGCGCGCGCACCATGGGGATGCGGAGCGTGGAGGTGTTGCCCATACGGCCGATCGTCTCGCCCCGCTCGACCGCGCGTCCGACGCGCAGGCCCTCGGCCACGGAGGCCAGGTGCCCGTACAGGGTATAGATCTCCCCGACGGGGTCGTCATGGAGCAGCACGACGTAGATGCCGTACGTCGAATTCCCGGCGTGCGCGTTGATGTAGCCGACGCGCCCGTCCGCGACGGCATAGACATCGTCGAGCGGGCGCCCGGTCCGATCGCGCCGCATCGGCGCGATGTCGATCCCCTCGTGGAACGAGGGCACCAGCCGGCCGCTGCGCTGCACGGTGCGCGTCGAACCGAAGTGGGCGGACTGCACCCGCCCGGAGGCGGTCGGCATGAAGACCTCCGCGGACTCGACGTCGAGCAGGTTCGCCTGGTCGGTGGGGGGCGTGTAGACGAGGCCGGCGGGTTCAGGCTCGGGCTCGGGCGGTATCACGGCAACCTCCTCGGGTTTGCGGCACGCGCGCACGCCGGCAACGATGGCGGCCAGGACCATGACGCCGAGAAGCGCACCTGCCGCCCACCAGCGGAGGGGCGCCCGCCGCCGGGCGGGCCGGTGCGTGCGCAGCACGGGCGGCAGGTAGGACCCGTACTGCAGCCGCGAGCCGGTACGCCGGAGGCGGCCGCTCACGGCCCCGCTCCCGGACGGTCGTCGGGACGCGCGTCCGCAATGCCCGCACCCGGCCCGATCTCCGGCAGCAGCTCCGCCAGGAGCGCCGGTAGCGCCTCGACGTCCGCGACGCGGGCGTCCGCGGCCGTCGGCTCGCCGGGCGGCGCGACGCGGACCGTGTGGCATCCGGCTGCCTGGCCGGCCGCCACGTCGCGCTCGCTGTCGCCGATCATCCAGGAACCCGCCAGGTCGAGCCCGTGCTCGCGCGCCGCGCGGAGCAGCAGGCCCGGGTTGGGCTTCCGCTCCGGGTCCGCGTCGTCGACGGCGGTGCAGACGAGGATCGCGTCGAGCGTCAACCCTTCCCGCGCCAGTGCGCGGCGGAGGTTGGCATGGATGCCGTCGAGGACCGGGCGCGGAACGAGGCCCAGCCCGACGCCGCGCTGGTTCGTGGCGATGAAGGCCGCATAGCCCCGGGCGCGGCAGAGCCGCAGCGCCCGGACGAAGCCCGAAAGCAGGTGGAAGTCCTCCCAGCGCTCGACGTAGCCCGGTCCCGGCGAGCGGTTCACGATCCCGTCCCGGTCGAAGAACACGGCGGGCCGCCCGGTCACGGCGAGGCCTCGAGGTACTGCGCGGCTCCGGCGCGCTCGGCGCGCAGCCACAGCGGGAAGGCGCGGTCGAAGCCGCGGTCCGCGCGGAGCGCAGGGGGGCGGTCCGCCGCAAGACCGGGCCAGCCGTCCGCCGAACGGAGCGGGCGCCGGAAGTGGGCGGCGGTGCGGTGCGCGCGCACGCCCGCCCGGAGCGGTTCGTCGGTCGCGGGCAGGTCGCTCGGGCCGAGCGTGCCGATAAGCCGGCCGTCGACGCGCGCCTCGTACCCGCCGTCCCCGGTGGGCCGCACCTGGAGCCGGTACCAGGCGTCCGGGGCGATCGGCGCGCCGCGCGCGGCCCGCCGCCGCAACCGCCCGTCGCGGATGACGCCGAGAATCCAGCCGGAGCGGCGTGCGTCGAGCCCGAGGAATCCGTACGCCCCGCCGTCCGCCGCACCGAAGACCAGGCCGGCCTCGCCCGCGGTCAGCCGACGCGCCCGCTCGGGATCGATCGCCATCCACACTTCGATATCGCCGGAACCCGCGGGACCGAGCCAGTGCACAAACGTCTCGTCGTCCTCGCCGGGCCGCGCAACGCGGAGCACGCCGGAATCCGCGTTGAACGTGGCGCGCGCCTCGCCTTCCGGCTCCGCGGGTTCGAGATCGGGACCGCCGCGCGGCCAGAGGCCGACCATCCACGTGGGCCTCCAGGCCTGCGCGCCGGGTCCGTCCGCCGTCGGGAGCAGGACGGTACCGCCCGCTTCGCGCCGCCGCCGGATGGCGAGACGGACGGCGGGCGGTGGCGCGTCGTCGATTTCGATGCGCGCCGGCGCAGACCGCACCGCCATGCCGTCGGCATGTTCCGCGACGGCGTGCAGCCGCACCGGACCCGCCCCGAGCTCGGCGGGGTCGAGCGTGAACGCGTGCGGCCCGCCGCCGTCGAAGGACGCCATCTCCCGGCCCTGGGCGAAGAGCGCGACGCGACGCGGGTCGCCGCCGGCCTCGATCCGGCCTTCGAGCGGCACGTAAATCGGGTGCGCGCCGTCCGGCCCGGCCAGCGCGAGCCGCACCGGGCGCCCCGGGCGGGGCGCGTCGAGGTCGATCTCCGCGAATGCCTGGTGCCGTAGCGGGCCGCGGACATAGGCGACCGCGCGAAGCCGGTGATGCCCGGCCAGGCGGTCGGCCGAAAGCGCGAGCCGCGGATCGGTCCGCAGCGGGCCGACCCGTTCGCCGTCGAGGAAGAAGATCAGATCGAACGGCCGCCCGGGTTCGAGCGTTGCCGTGAAGACGCGCGTGTCGGCGTCGGCCGGCGCCTCCTCCTCGACCAGGGTGAGGGCGAGGTCCGGCGCCCAGGGCGCCGTGAGCGGATCGCCGACGGCGAGGAGCTGCACGGGGCTGGCGACCGACTGCGCGTAGGCCTCGAGCAGGGTCAGGCCGCGCGCGTAGTGCGCGAAGAGCCGCGCCGTGGGGAACTTCGTCCAGATCGAGAGCGGCTCGACGACGGTGCCCGAGGAACTCGCGGCGCCCGCCTCGAGCCAGGCCGTCAGCTTCGTCTGGGTGCCGGTGTCAAAGACGGCGCCGAAGCTGGTCAGGTGGTCGGCGACGGCGCCCGGGACGAAGCGGCCCATCCGGTCGGGGCGCACGGTCGCCGCGCCGGCCATGACCCCCAGCAGCGCGTCCGCATCGCGCGGCATCGCGTCGGCCACCTCCGCGGCGACGCCGAGTTCGGCCAGCTCGGCGACCGCGGCGTCGAACTGCCAGCGCCGGGTTCGGGCCCGGACATCCTCGGACTCGACGAAGACGAACGTCCCGTCCGGCCGCGTGGCGTCGGCCTCGGCGCTGCGACGCAGCAGCGCGACGGCCTCATCGAGGGGGAGCCCGCGGGCGCCGGTATGGGCCAGGGTCATGGACGGGAGCGGCATGCGCGCGCCGAGCGAGGCGCCCAGCGTCTCGAGCGTCAGGGGCGGACCGGAAGGGCCGCCGGGCGCGACGGGGCCGCGGAAGAGTTGTGAAGCGGCCTGTCCGAGGCGGATATCCTCTTCCTCCGGCGCCTGGTTGCGGAAGAAGGTCAGGCCCTGGATCGAGAGGCGCGGCTCGGTCCGCACCCGGACCGGGAACCCGGCGGAGTACACCCAGGCGAGCACCTGCCCCTCGAGCCCGCGCGCGCGCAGCGCCTCGTGCGCGGGCGCCCAGACCGCCTCGGTGAAAGCCGCGGGCGAAAGCTCCGCCTCCGGCGCCAGCGCGGCGTCCGGGAGGTCGAGGAAGAGGACGTTGCGCAGCGGAACCGCGCGGAGCGCGATGTAGCGATTGGCCAGCGCGAGCGAATCGGGGTCCCGCGCGTTCACCAGCAGCAGCAGCTCGTGCGGGCCGAGCGCCGAAGCCGGCCACGCCGCGCCGGCGGCCAGCGCCAGCACGGCGGCCAGCAGCCACGGTCGGAGGCTCGATCTGCAGGGCGTGTGCATGAGACAAGCAAACGCGGGAACCCCGGAAAAAGCAACCCCCGGCGAAGGCGTCGCGCGATCCGCCCGCTCAGCGAATCTCGATCTGGACGTCGTCGTCCCGCTCGTGGGTGACGACGGGCTGGGTGGCGACCGGCTGGTAGGTGGGCAGGTAGCGGTAGTAGACCATCCAGGCGGCCACGGATGTGCACCGGTCGCGATGGCCGCCGTGCAGGGCGAACTGGTAATCAAACCCGCCGTCTTCGCGTTGTCCGCGTACGATGTGGGATACCGTCAGCTCCATCGCGTCCTTGACGGATGGGATGCGGGTCAGTGCGTAGGCCTCGCTGAGCGCGTAGGCGGCGATGCCGTGGCTGTAGACCCCGCCGCGGCCTGCGCGCGTCTCCACGAAGCGGAACGTGCCGTTGCTGCGCATCGCCTGCTCGGTCAGGAAGCGGATAGCCCGCTCCACGGTGGGACCGAACCGTTCGGAGGTCGTCGTTTCCCCGTGGGCCAGGAACGTGAGCAGGCCGAGGCCGGTCATGCCCGTCTTGCTGTCCGCCGCGCCTTCGCCCTGCCAGGACCCGTCCTCGAGTTGCCGGGCCTTGAGCCATTCGAGGGCGCGCAGGGCGGCGGCCTGGGTCGCGGCCGCATGACGGCCCGCATGGCGGCGGGCCATGGCCGCGCGCCCC
>PWTM01000343.1 GCA_003563855.1 PVC group bacterium
GACCGGGCTGGCCGGCGCGCGCCGCTGGGTCCAGGCCGCCGGGAACGCCGACGCGGCCGCGCCGCTGCGCGCGCTCTGGGCCGGCCCCGCCGCCGGGGCCGAGGCGCCGGACGACCTGCTCGCCGCGCTGGTCCCCACCGGCCGCTTCGCCGTCGAACGCTTGGCCGAGCCGGAAACCTTCCTCGCGCGCGCGCTGGCCGGGCTCGCCGTTGCGGACGGCGACCCGGGGTTCCGGAGCGGCGCGCTCGCCCACCCGGCCGCGATCCGCCGCGCACAGCGCGGACTCGCGCGGCGCGCCATCGCGGTGCTCGTCTTTGCGCTCGCGCTTTCGGCCGCCAACCTGGCCTGGACCGCGCGGGTCGCGCGCATCGAGAGCCGGGCCTGGAACGCGCTCAACGCGCGCGCCCGCGCGTTGACCGGAAGCGCCGTGCCGCCCGGCTTCGAGGTCCAGCGCGCCCGCGAGCACGCCGCCCGCCAGTCGGAGGAAACCGCGCCGCTGGCCGCGTTCTTCCGCCCCTCCCTCACGGCATCCGCGGCCGACCTGCTCGACGCGGCGCGGCGCGACGGACTCGAGGTGGCCGCCCTTACGCTCTCGGCCGATGCGTTCACGCTCGAAGGCCGGGCGCCCGACTGGAACCGGCCGGAGCGGACCGTCGCGCGGCTCCGGGCCGCCGGCTACCAGGTCCGCCTCGAGCGCGGGGAGGCGGGGGCGGACCCGCGCGTTCCCTTCGCGCTCCACGGGGAGCTGCCATGAGCGCCCCCCGCACAACCGCCGGCCGAACCGGGGCACTGCTGCTCGCCGCCCTCGCGGCCTCGGCGCTCGCGCTCGGGCTGACGCTCCGCTCCGCGGCGCGCACGCGCGCGGCAGGCACGCGGATCCGCGAGGCGCGGCGTGACCTCGCGCGCGTCGAGGATACCGCCCGCGAAATCGAGGCCCAGCGCCGCATCGCGGCGGCCCTCGCGGAAACCGCCGAGACCGCCCGGCCCCTGCAGGCGTTGCACCGGTCGGTCTTCGCGCAGGAGCCGGCCGAACTCGTCGCGCGGGAACGGATCCCCGCCGCGGGCGGGACCGTCCGGCGCATGGAATGGCGGACCGACGACGCGTCGGCGGATCGCGTCCTCGCCCTGGTGGGCGCCGGCGAAGCGAGCCGGCCGCCCTGGCGTCTCGAATCCATGCGGCTCACCACCGTCCCGGGCGGCGAGCCGGGGCGCGTGCGAGCCCGCCTGGTCTTCCTCGGCTGGGAGCCGGAACCGCCGGACGGCGGCGCGGGCACCCGATGACCGCGTCTGAAACCGCGTGACAGGCCGCGCCGCTTCGTGTTACGCGCCGCCCCGTCGGGAGCTTCGGCGGGGACGGGGCGGACGCCCGGCATCCGCGCAAGGGGGGGGAGAACAGAACCATGTTCGCCAGGCGTCGCACGGCGGGGCGCGGCCGGACCGCGGGGCGTGCCCGATGACGGCAACCGCCGCGCGCATGGCGGTCGGCGCCGCCGTGCTGGCCGGCCTTCTGCTGGCCGGCGTCCGGACCGCGGAGGGTTGGGAGCGCTCGCCGTTCGAAGAAGCCCTCGCGACGGTCGGCCGCGACTACCGGACGTTCTACTCCGCCGCGCCCCTCGCGCGAACCGGGCTCGCGCTGGGCGGCGGCGCGCTGCTGGCCAACACCTCGGCGGACGGGCGTCTCCAGGACGCCTACCAGCGCCGGCTCCGCAGCGACGGAACGGACCGCGTCTCCGCCGTGGCAAAGAATTTCGGAGAGGGCGAGTTCGCCTTTACCACGGTCCTGCTCGCGGCTGGCTTCAACGCGCTCGAACCGGGCACGCGTTTCGGCGACTGGGGCGTACACGCCTCCCGTGCCTACCTGGTCGGCCTGCCCCCGATGCTGGTCCTGCAACGCGCGCTCGGCAGCAGCCGGCCGAGCGACAACAACGGCTCCCGGTGGCGGTTCGCCGACCGGGCCGCCGGCGTCAGCGGCCATGCCTTCGTGGGCGCCGTCCCGTTCCTTGCGCTCGCCCGCGTCTACGAGGACCGGCCGGTCATCCGCTACACGGCCGTCGCCGCATCCCTCCTCACCGCTTGGTCCCGGGTGAACGACGACGCCCACTACGTCTCGCAGGCGGGCCTCGGCTGGTTCCTCGCCTGGGAGTCCGTCCGGGCCACCTTCGTCGCCGACGGCCGGGTCCGGCGCTTCGCGGTCCAACCGGCCGCGGTCGGCCCCGACGGCTTCGGCCTCGTCGCCCACCTCGCCTGGTGAACCCGTCCGCCACGCAGGCCGTGGCCGGCCCGTGCCGGGAGCGAAGCGTGTGTCGGGGACCGGGGGTCGGTGCTATGCTTTCGCCGTGAACGACGCGCGCATGGAGTCGCTGCTCGCGGCATCGCCGGCGGTCGACCGCGACTTCGCGGCCGAGCACTGCGCCCGGCTGGGCGAGGACTACTTCGAGCGCTTCGCCCCCGCCGAGATCGCCGCGCATGTCCGCGGGCTCGCGCGCGTGACGCCGGAGCACCCGGTCGAGCTGCGCGTCCGGCCGGCCGGCGGCGACCTCGTCGAGTGCACCGTCCTCGCCTTCGATCACGACGCGCTCTTCTCGCTGATCACCGGCCTCCTGGCCGCGGCCGGGTTCGGCATCGAGCGCGGCGACGTCTTCACCTGGTCGCGGCTCACGCCCGATCCCGCCCGCGAGCGCCGGCCCCGCGCCCGCCGCGCCGCGCCGCCGGACGCCGTCCCGCAGCGCCGCCGGCGCCGGATCGTCGACCAGTTCGTCGGCCGCTTGGCCGAGCCGGCCATCCTCGACGCCTGGGCCGAGGATCTGCACGGCGCGCTTGCCGAGGTGCTGCTCCGCCTCGAAGCCGGCGGCCGCGAGGCCGCGATCGAGGCGCGGCACCTGGTCAACGAACGCGTCACGCGACGGCTCGCCGCGCTCAAGCGCGCCGACGCTGCCCCGGTGCTCTACCCGGTCGAGCTCGCGATCGACGCCACGGCGCCCGGGCGGACGCGGCTGCGCATCGCCTCGCAGGACACGCCCGCCTTCCTCTATGCGCTCAGCACCGCGCTCGCGCTCCAGCAGCTCTCCATCGAGCGGGTCGCCATCCGCACGACCGCCGGCCGGATCGAGGACACCATCGATGTCGTCGACCGCGCCGGCGCGCCGCTGACCGATCCGGCCCGGCTCGACGCCGTGCGCCTGGCCATCCTCCTGACGAAACAGTTCACCTACTTCCTCGACCGCGCGCCGGACCCGTACACGGCACTCGTGCGGTTCGAGCGCATGGTCGAGGATGTCGCCCGGCTCCCCGACGGCGAAGCCTGGATCGCGATGCTCTCGAACCCCGCCGGGATGGAAGACCTCGCGCGGCTGCTCGGCGCCAGCGACTACCTCTGGGAGGACTTCATCCGGCTGCAGTACGAATCGCTCCTCCCCGTCCTCCGCGCCCGGCTCGGCGGCCGGCGCCTGACCGCGCCGCGGTCCGACGTGCGTGCCCGGCTCGAGGCCGCACTGGCCGGCGCCACGACCGCCGCGGAGCGCATGCGGCGCCTCAACGCCTTCAAGGACGAGGAGTGCTTCCGCATTGACCTCGACCACATCCTCCAGCCGGGCGATCGGTTCCGCGAGATGGCGGAATCGCTCACGGTCCTTGCCGAGGAGGTCGTGCGCGCGGCCGCGGGCCTCGTCTTCGCGGACCTGGCCGCCCGCCGGGGCCGACCCCGCACCGTCGCCGGGCTCGAGGCGCCCTGGGCCGTGTTCGGGCTCGGGAAGTTCGGCGGCGCGGCGCTCGGGTACGCCTCCGACATCGAGCTGCTCTTCGTCTACGGCGATCACGGCCGGACCGACGGACCGGCGCCGGTGCAGAACCGGGAGTTCTTCGCCGAGCTCGCGATCGAGACCGCGCGCGCGATCCAGGCGAAGCGCGAGGGCATCTTCCGCGTCGACCTGCGCCTGCGGCCGCACGGCCGCAGCGGGCCGCCCGCCTGCAGCCTGGAGAGCTTCTGCCGCTACTACGGGCCCGGCGGCGGCGCGCACCCGGCCGAGCGGCTCGCGCTCGTCCGGCTCCGCGCCGTCGCGGGCGACGCGACGCTTGGCGCGCGAATCGAGCGGCTGCGCGACGAGTTCGTCTACGAGGCCCCGCAGGCCATCCGGCTGGGCGACCTGCGCGACCTGCGCGAGCGCCAGTTCCGCGCGAAGACCGAGCCGGGGCGCGCCAACGCGAAGTTCAGTCCGGGCGGGCTCGTCGACCTCGAATACGCCGTCCAGTTCCTGCAGGTCATGCACGGCGCGCGCGAGCCCGCCCTGCGCACCCCGCGCATCCATGCCGCGCTCGACGCGCTGCGGGAAGTCGGCGTGCTGGACGCCGCCGAGCGCGACCGGCTCACCGCCGCCTACGACTTCCTGCGCCGCCTGATCAACGGCCTGCGCATGCTCCGAGGCTCCGCGCTCGACCTCGTGCTCCCCGGGGCGGGGTCAGACGAGTTCGCGCATCTGGCCCGACGCATGGGCTACGCGCGCGGCGGCGGCCTTTCGCCGGAGCAGCGGCTCCAGGTCGAGACGGAGACGCGCACCGCCCAGGTCCGCGCCTTCGTCGAGCGCCACTTCGGCCGCGAATCGCTGCCCGGCGGGACGCACGGCAACGTGGCCGATCTGATCCTCCAGCCGGACCCCCCGGACGCGATGGCCGAGGCCGTGCTCGCGCCGATGGGCTTCCAGCGGGCTCCCGTCGCCCTGCGCAACCTCCGCGCACTGGCCGGCGAGGGGCCGCGACGCGACGCGTTCCTCCCGCTCGCCGTGCTCGCCGCCGACGCGCTCAAAGGCGAGCCCGATCCCGACATGGCGCTGAACAACTGGGAACGGTTCGTCGGCCGGCTGCCCGATGCCGCCTCGCACTTCGCCCGGTTCCTCGCGCAACCCCGCCGCCTGGACCTCCTCCTCGCCATCTTCTCCCGCAGCCAGTTCCTCGCCGACACGCTGGTCCGGCATCCGGACATGCTCGCCTGGGTGACCGATCCCGACCGCCTGCACGCGCCCCGCACGCGCGAAGCCATGGAGCGCGAGCTGCGGGACGCGGCGGACGCGGCGCCGGATTCGGACGCCTGGCGCCGCGCCCTGCGCCGCTTCCGCCGCCGCGAGGTGCTGCGCATCGGCGTGCGCGACCTCTGCCTCCGCCATCCGCTCGACGGCATCACCGCCGACCTCTCCGCCCTCGCCGAGGCCGCGCTCCAGGTCGGCCTCGAACGCGCCGCCGCCGATCTTGCCCGCGAAGACGGCGCGGGCGTCGATCCGCGCGCCGCGCTCGATGCCTTCGCCCTCTTCGCCTTCGGCAAACTGGGCGGCGGCGAGCTGAACTACAGCTCTGATGTCGACCTGCTCGGGATTCGGGCCGACGACACGCCGGGGTCCGCCGGCTTCTACGAGGCGCTGTTGCGCCGGCTGGCCGCGGATCTCTCGCAGGCAACCGAGGACGGGATGGTCTTCCGCATCGACTACCGCCTCCGCCCGCACGGCCGCGCCAGCGGCCTCTGCATCGGCGCCTCGGCCGCCGCGGCCTACTACCGGGACACCGCCGCGCCCTGGGAACTGCAGGCCGCACTGAAGCTCCGGTTCGTCGCCGGCGCCGAGGCGGCCGGCGCGCCGCTGGCCGCCGCCGTACGTGAACGCCTGACCGCCCCCGCGGATTCGACGCTCGCGATCGAAACCATCCGTCGGCTGCGCGCCAGCGCCGTCCGGCAGAGCGGCGGCGACGACGACGTCAAGGCCGGCGAGGGCGGCATCCGCGACATCGAGTTCCTCGTCCAAGGCCTGCAGCGCGTCCACGCCGCGCGGCATCCGGAGATTCTCGAGGCGAACACGCGGGCGGCGCTGCGGCGGCTCGCCGAAGCGGGCCTGATCGAGGCGGCCTCGGCCGAGACGCTCGCCGCCGACTACGCCTGGCTGCGCCGCGTCGAGCACTATCTCCAGATCATGGACGACCGGCAGACACACCGCCTGCCCCCCGCCGGCCCCGAGCGCGCCGCGCTCGCCCGCCGCGTCTGCGGCCGCGCGGCCGCCGACGGGTTCGAGACCGAACTCGCCGCCCGCCGCACCCGTACCCGCGCCGCCTTCCTCGCCTTCCTCGACGCCCCCGCGGCCCCCGCGCGCCTGCCGTCGTAGCGCGGTCGCGGATCCTCCCTCGTCCGCGTCCTCGCCCTCGTTCTGGACCCTCCCCACTCCGATGCGCGAGCAAGAGGACGACGACGAGGACGCGCAGGACCGCGAAAAGACGCCGCCGGAGCGCGCTCCTTTAAGGGACATACCATTTCTCATCCGTAACTGCTCAGGTACCCGCCCGCGGCGGGCGGGCACCTGATCGATGTGGGCGAGCCGGCGGAGTCTGGCGCGGGGGGCGAGGATCAGGAGGTGTTCGGTGCGGGCACGAAGGGGTTGCCGAGGAAGACGCGCTGGAGGGCGTCGAGCGCGGGGTCCCCACAAGGGACATGCCATTTCTTCATCCTGCTCGTTCTACCGCGAACTCGAAGCGGCGCCTTTTCAGTTGCTCGGCCAGGAACACTAAGGGACCCCTTTTCTCATCTTCCTTGTCCGTTATCTGCCGTCGATGCCCGGCGGCGACGGCAGATACCGTAGGGGGAGGGAAGAAAGCTCGGGTGGACACCACCATGCGACCCGTGAAGACCTCGCAAGGCGCCGTAAGGCCGAAGGTCGCCGCAGCACTCCTCCGGGGGCTCTGCGAGAAGATGTGGCGTAGCGACCGCTCCCGCGATTCGGCCGGTCTCTCCCCACGGCGCAAGGCCGCGGGGGCGCGCGCCCCGCGAGTCGCGGGTTCCCAGCGGCCGCCGGCCCCTCTTTCTCAGCGGGTGCGGAGCCCCCGCTGTACTAGAGGCCCGGTTGGACGCCCGTCAGTCCGGCGGGGTCACCGCCGCCAGGCGCAGATCGCGGGCCGTGTACAAGCCCTCGAAGGCCAGGCGCCGCATCGGGCGCGCTCCGCTCTTTCGACGCGCCCCGAAGTAGTCCCGGTGCGCCTGGAAGACCGACTCGACGAACGCCCGGCTCCCCAGCGCCACCCCGTCGCTGAAGTACCGCACCCGGCAGCGCAGCGCCTGCGCGGCGCTGAGCTTCCCGCCCGAGGCCAGCACCGCGC
>PWTM01000234.1 GCA_003563855.1 PVC group bacterium
CCCGCCGCGTCCGCGGATCGCCTCGATCATCCCGTGGAGAATCTCCCGGCCGGCGGCGGTCACGGCCTCGGCGGCGTCGAAGTCGTTGAAGCGCGCCTGCTCGAACCCGAGGTAGCCGTAGTAGGAGTTGATCAGGATCTTCAGCGTCCCCTGCACCGCCGCCTCGTTCCGGCGCTCGACGGCCGTGCGCGCGTCCTGCATCCGGCGCTTGGCCGCGAGCCGCAGGTCGCGCAATCGCGCCAGCGTCTCGAGGAACGCCCCGCGCGTATCGCTGCGCGGACCGATCCGGCGCTGGAGCATGATCGAGGGATAGAGCGAGCGCACGTCGCAATGGTGAACCGGGCGGATAACGCCGGTCTCGAAGATCTCGGTGGCCCCGCCCTGGAACGGGCGCGCAGCGTCGGGCCGGGGCAGCGCGCGCCCCTCGCGCAGGTAGGCGCGCAGCAGCAGCGCATCGATCTTCGAGGCCTGGCCGCGCAGGCACACGTCCTGGAAGGCGAACGGGATCATCCGGGCCTGGGCGACGTAGACCGGCAGGAGGATGTCCGCGAGTCCCCGCGTCTCGGCCACGTCGTCGCGCAGGTAGCGAAGCACCCGGTCGGGATCCTTGCGGAAGACCTCGCCGATCCGTGCGCCTTCGATGTAGGTGCGGCCCTCGCGCGCGAGCCCGAAGTGCCGCGCGGCCTCCTTGAGCCCGTATCCCTCGAGCGCGCGCGCGCCCAGGTCGTAGGCCTGGAGGAGGAAGTACGTATCGACGACCGCGCGCCCGTAGACCAGGGCCTTCGGGTAGCCGAGCGAGCGCTCCCCGGCGGTGAAGCGGCCCTGGACCGTGCGCGGTTCGCTCCCGTCGCGGCCGATGGCAAAGGCGATGCCATGGCGCCGGCAGCGCGCGGCCAGGTAGGGCAGGTCGAAGGCGAAGAGGTTGTGCCCCTCGATCGCGTCCGGATCGCGCTCCCGGATCGCGGCGACGGTTCGTTCGAGCACGCCGCGCTCGTCGCGGTCCGTCACGGCGACCACCTCGCTCCAGCCGGTCGAGTCGGAGAGCCCCACGGCCACGATCCGGTCCGAGGCGCGCGCCGCGCTGGGGAAGTCGTACCCCTCGCCCGTCGCCACCTCGATATCGAGCTGCAGGCGGCGCACGTCCTCGAAGCGCATCCCCTTGAAACAGGTTTCGCCGGTCTGCATCAGGAACTGCTGGACCGGGTCGTTCACGACCGCGTAGGGCGCCTCGCGGTCGCCGGCCGACCGCCCGGTCTTCCGGCGAAGGTGCGCGGCGGCGCGCTGGCAGGCGGGCCAGTCCCCGAACCGGGCGCGCCGACGCAGCGGCCCGTCGCCGTCGAGCGCCTCGACCGCGTCCGGTGCGGGACCGCCCTCGAGCGCCGACGCATCCTCGACCCAGAGCCAGGGTTCAAAGGACCGGCGCAGCGAACGCACGCGCTCCCCGTCCCGGAGGAACAGCTCCGCCTCGGCCCCGGCGGCGCCCGCCGGACACTCGATGCCGACGAGCCCCTCGATCGTCCCGCCGCCGTCGAGCAGCGCCTCCCCCTCGTCCGCTGGCGTCCTGTCCCGCACCGTCATCCTCCCAGTTTCAGTCCCGCGCCCGGCACGCTCAGGAGCCAGAACTGGACCCAGACCCGATAGGCATCGCGCTCGCCCGGCTCGAGCGCCGGGTCGTGCCGGAAGCCGATCCCCCAGCCGATACAGTCGTGCCGCCGCTGGAAGGCATACGAGTGCTCCTCGATCCGGCCTTCGTCCAGACCATACCGCAGGGCGCCTGCCAGCGACCAGCGATGGCGCGGCCGGTAGGACCACGACGCCGAGAGCGTGGACGGCCGTCCCTCGCGCGAGCGGTACTCGAGCCCAACGGCCGAGCCGTCGTGCGCGACCCAATGGGAACGGGCGTTGAAGCGCTCGAACGCGAGCGAGGACGGATCGAGCGCCGTGTCGAAGTCCAGCCGGAAGCGGTCGAGCGGCCGCAGCCGCACGTCGGCGGCGATCCGACCGAAGACCGGCTCCCCGGCGCGGTCGCCGAGGCGCGCGAAGGTATTCAGATCGGCGTCGAGGAGGTCGTGAACCCGCCGGCGCCGCCGCGTCTGCAGCTTGTTGCGCACGCCGAAGCGCAGCCGGTGTTCGCCGTCGATCCGCTCGATCTCGTCGAAGGCGTAGAGCCGCTCCGGCGGCAGGTTCGGAATCGGGCGCCACTGGACATCGGCGTAGGGCTCGACCGCGTGCCGGAGCCCGTCGCCGCCCCAGGCCAGCGGCCGATCGTGCAGCACCTTGAACGCGCGGAACGAGGCGGCAAGGCCCAGCTCGTAGACGCGCCGGAATCCCGTGCGGTCTTCGCCCGGCACCGTTTCCGTCTCCAGCGCCTCGTCGTCCAGGCCGTCCTCCGTGTCCCCGGCGTCCGGCTCCGCGCCGACCGTCCGCGGCCGGCCGCGCGTTCGCGAATAGTAGGTCGCCCGGAACCCGGCGCGCGGTTCGAGGGAGAGGAACCCGAAATATCGGCCCGGGTAGCGGAGGCGGTGAAGCGAGTCGACGCGGACGCTGTCGTACGCCGCCTCCTCCGATTCGGCCGGAAAGACCCGCTCCAGCGCGGCCGCCGAGTGGTCGCCCTCGTAGACGAGCCCGGTGTCGCCGAGCCGGAGACCGGGCACGCTCAGGCGCGCTTCCGGCAACCGGTTCACGTTGCCGTAGAAGTCGTTCAGCCGCGCGTTCAGGTGCAGCGAGGCCGTGAACGTGCGCGCGCGGTGCGTCAGCGTGAGCCGGTTGTCGGGTTGGCGCGCGGCGCGGTACTCCTCGCGGAAGAAATCTTCCTGCACGAACGGATCGCTCAGGAACGTCGCGTCGAGGAAAAGCCGATCCCGGGGACTGAAGGCCTGCCGGTGCGCGAGGCGCAGGCGGTAGCGGTGGGGATCGTCGAGCGTCGGCTCGCGCCGCTCCCGCTCCGAGGCGCTCCGGTACAGGCGGGCATCGCGGATGTAGAACGCGCGGAACTCCCCGCTCGCGTCGAGATCGGGGTCGTCCCAGAACAGGTCCTGGCCGAACCCGAAGCCGCGGCGCGTGTACGTGTTGACGAACGTCGAGCTTTTTACCGTCTCCCGCTCGTTGAGCGGTGCGTTGTAGCTCGAGAGCAGGAACGCGCCCAGCCGCGAGCTGTACCCCGGGATGAAGACCCAGCGGCCGTCCCGCTTCAGGTCGCGCCGCCAGACGGGCACGTAGAAGACCGGCACCGGCCCGACCCACGGAACGGCGTGATAGACCCAGACGTAGCGCTCGTCCTTCAGCACCGCCCGGCGGGCTGTCACGCGGAACTCCCGCGCGGCCGGCTCCGGGCACGGCGTCAGAAGCACGCCGCGCAGCTCGATCCGGTCCCGCCCGACGACTTCCGAGTCCTCCGCGATCAGCAGAAAGGGCGCCACGTGCAACCGAAAGGCCCCGAGATCCCCCTCGCCCGTCCGGAAGTTGTAGGCCAGTTCCACCCCGCGCCAGACCGTGCCATCGGCGCGACGCAGCTCGACATTCCCTCGGGCGAGGGCCTCGCCGGTCTCGGTGTTGACCTGGACGAAGTCGGCCCGCAGGACCTCGCCCCCCCTCGTGACCTCGACCTCCCCCTGCGCGGTCAGGAGATGCGTCTCGCCGGCATACTCGATCCGGTCCGCGGTCACCCGGACCGGCACGTCCTCCTCGGGGAGCGTCCCGGGCGCCGGGTCGGTCGCGTGCGCCGCCACGGCCAGGCCCGCGGCCAAGACCCCGACCATCGCCGCACGCCGCCACCCCGATCGCGCCATGAACACCTGCCCCTCCGCCGCCAGCCCGGCGCGCAGGCTACCACGCGCCCGGCTCCCCCGTCCACGTTGCCGTTCCGGCTCGACAGCCCGCGGTGCCGGGCTACACTGATGCGGGTGGCGCTGGGCCAGTGACGGGGCGGGCCGGCGGCAGCGGGGACAGGTATCCACATGGCCTTCACGCACTTGCACGTACACTCGCACTACTCGCTGCTCGACGGGGGAAACCGGATCGCAGCGCTGGTCGAGTCCGCCCGGGCGCACGGCATGACCGCGCTCGCGCTCACCGATCACGGCAACCTCTTCGGCGCGGTCGACTTCCACCGGCAGGCGCGCGCGGCGGGCCTGAAGCCGATCCTCGGGATGGAGGCCTACATCGCGCCCAGCTCCCGCCACAACCGCTCCTCGCGGAACATCGGCGAGGCCTCGAACCACCTCCTGCTCCTGGCCATGAACGAGCGCGGCTGGAAGAACCTGATGAAACTCAGCTCCCGGGCCTACCTGGAGGGCTTCTACTACCGGCCGCGCGTGGACCGCGAGCTGCTGGCCGAGCACCAGGAGGGGCTGATCTGCACCACCGCCTGCCTCGGCGGCGAGGTGCCGGAAGCGTTCGTCCGGGGTCGCGACGCCGACGCGCGGCGCATCGCCGGCGAATACCGCGAGATCTTCGGGCCGGACCGCTTTTTCGTCGAAATCCAGAACCAGGGCGAGGCGGACCAGGACGCCGCCAACCCGAAGCTGATCGCGCTCGCCCGCGACCTGGGCGTCGGGCTGGTCGGCACCAACGACGTCCACTTCCTGCGCCGCGCCGACAAGCGCTCGCACGAAGTCCTGACCTGCATCTCGACCAACAAGCGGCTGACCGACCCCGACATCCTGCGCTACTCCGCCGAGCTCTACCTGAAGAGCCCGGCCGAGATGGAGGCGGCGCTCGGCGCCTGGCCCGAGGCGCTGCGGAACACGGAACGCATCGCCGAGATGTGCGACGTGGACCTGCGCTTCGGCAAGCACCTGCCCTCGTTCCGCGCGCCCGACGGCGCCGACCCCGACACGCACCTCCGCCGCCTGGCCTGGGAGGGGCTCGCGCGCCGGTTCGGCGAAGTCGAACCGCCGCCGGCCTACCGCGAACGCCTCGAGTGGGAGCTGCGCGTCATCCAGGAGAAGGGCTACAGCGCCTATTTCCTGATCGTGCAGGACTTCGTCGGCTTCGCCCGCAAGCACCGCATCCCGGCCGCCCCGCGCGGCAGCGGCGTGGCCACGCTGCTCGGCTATGCGCTGGGCATCGCCGATGTCGATCCGATGCGCTACGGCCTGCTCTTCGAGCGGTTCACCGACCCGCAGCGGCAGGAAGACCCGGACGTGGACATCGACGTCTGCCAGGACGGCCGGGCACGGGTGCTGCAGTACATCCGCGAGCGCTACGGCCACGTCGCGCAGATCATCACCTACAACGTGCTCAAAGCCCGCGCCGCGCTGCGCGACGTCGCCCGCGTGCTCGGCGTGCCGCTCGACGAGGTCGACCGCATCGCCAGGCACGTGCCGGACGATCCCCGGATCACCGTCGAGGACGCGCTGGCCCAGAGCCCGGAGCTGCGCCGCATGGTCGAGGACCCGGCGACGCCCCACGTGCGCGAGATGTTCGAGCATGCGGCGGCGATCGAGGGCCTCGCCCGCCACGCCGGCGTGCACGCCGGCGCGGTCGTGATCTGCGACGAGCCGCTCGCCGACCTCGTGCCGCTCTACCGCGCCGCCGAGACCGGGGACGCGATCACGCAGTGGGACTACCCCACCTGCGAACGCGCCGGCCTGATGAAGATGGACCTGCTCGGGCTGCGCACCCTCTCGATCATCCAGCGCGCCCGCGAGCTGGTGGAGGCCGAAACCGGCCGGGATATCGATCCCGAAACCCTTCCGCTCGACGACCCGAGGATCTTCGCCCTGTTCCGGCGCGGCGAGACCGACGCGGTGTTCCAGTTCGAGTCCGAGGGCATGAAGAAGGTCCTGCTGCAGATGCAGCCGAGCCGGATCGAGGACCTCATCGCCGCGAACGCGATGTACCGGCCCGGCCCGATGGAACTGATCGAGACCTACTGCGCCCGCAAGGCCGGGCGCCAGCCGGTCGAACCGGTCCATCCGCGCGTGGACGACATCCTGGCCGAGACCTACGGCATCATGGTCTACCAGGAACAGGTCATGCAGGTGCTTAACCGGCTCGGCGACCTGCCGCTGAGCGAAGCGCTGACGCTCATCAAGGCGATCTCGAAGAAGCGCAAGGACGTGATCGATGCGCAGCGCCCGGCGTTCGTGGCCGGGGCCGGCCGGCACGGGATCGACGAGGCCGAGGCGCAGCGGCTCTTCGAGCTGATCCTCAAGTTCGCCGGCTACGGCTTCAACAAGGCGCACTCGACCCGCTACGCGATCGTCGCCTACCAGACCGCCTGGTTCAAAGTGCACCACCCGCAGGCGTTCTACGCGGCCACGCTGACCTACGAGTCGGGCGACCAGGACAAGGTCGTCCAGTACCTCGCCGACGCCCGCCGGCGCGGGGTCGAGATCGGGCCGCCCGACGTCAACACCGGCGAGGCGCAGTTCGCCGTCGACGGCGCAGGCGTCCGGTTCGGGCTCGCGGCCGTCAAGGGCGTCGGGACCAAGGCGGTCGAGGCCATCGTCCAGGCCCGCGCCGAGGGCGGCCCGTTCGCCGATCTCTTCGACTTCTGCGCGCGCGTCGACCCGCGCGCCGTGAACCGGGCCACCATCGAGGCGTTGATCCGCTGCGGCGCCTTCGACCGCGCGGGCGGCGCGCACCGCGCGGCGCTCGTGGCCGCGATCGACGCGGCCGTCGCCGCGGGCCAGCACAAGGCGCGCGACCGCGATTCGGGCCAGCTCAGCTTCTTCGACGCCGGCGCCGCGGCGACCGTCGACGTCGAAGTGCGCTTCCCCGACGTGCCGCCCTGGTCGCGCGAGGAGCTGATCGCGGCCGAGAAGGAACTCCTCGGCTTCTACGTCACCGCGCACCCGATGGCGCAGTACGCGCTCCAGCAGCGCGGGTTGAACTGGCCGCGCGACTTCACGCTCGCGCGGCTTGCGAAGCTCCCCGCCGGAACGCCGGTCGCCGTCTGCGCCCTGGTCACGGGGCTGCGCGCCGTCACCGTCCGCACCGGCCGCTCGGCGGGCCGCAAGATGGCCCGGCTACAGCTCGAGGACCAGTACGGGCGCTGCTCCGCCGTGGTCTTCGCCGGCGACTACGAGCGGCTCGCCCCGGCGCTGGCCGCCGACGCGCCGCTCTACCTCGTCGGGCAGGTCGAGAACGCCGCCGAGCGCCAGGGCCTGA
>PWTM01000273.1 GCA_003563855.1 PVC group bacterium
ATCGCTTTTCAGGCGGCACGGGCGCCCACCCGCTGGAACCGGTCAAAAGGAGCGCTTTCATGGTGGGGAAGCTACCTGGGGTCCGTATGGAGGTAAAGCTCGAAGATCCGAGGCCCGTCGGGGCGGTCGTCGATGAGCGCGAAGATCTTCATCACCCGCGAGCACCGCGGGCACGGCAGCGGATCGGCTTCCCAGACCTTCTTGATGCGTTCGCGCCACTTGGCCGAGGGGATACGGCGGGGCTTGTGTTCGGAGACTTCGATGATCTGGACGGCCCGCACTGCTGCGGCATGGGCCTCTTCGGCGGCGCGTTTGTTGCGCCGGCCGCGCATCTTGTTCGAGTACCCGCCGTAGTAGCGAACAAGAGTGTAAAGGCGCTTGATTTCATATTCGCGGTAGCGTATGTTCGGTTGGAAGTTGCGTGATTCTGGGCGGTTACAGTGGGGGGGTGCCCGCGCCGTCTGGAGGCAACGGCCATGGCTCAGGGAGGTGTGACGCAGGTGCCCACATCGGTTCCCTTGGGCCAGTCAAGCCGAGACCATGGAGACAACCAGAAGGACGTGATCATGAAGAAACAGGTGGCACTTGCGGGATTGGGCGGATTCGTACTCGGTCTGATTCTTACGGCCGTAGTCGGTTTCTACAGCCTGCCAGGGCTGATGATGCTGGAGGATCGGTCCCGCTTCGATGACTTCGACACGACCGTCGAGCAGTTCCAACAGAGCGTTCGCGATGCGGGATGGAGCGTGCTCGCCGTGCATGATATGCAGTCGACACTCGCAGGACACGGCCACGAGATCCTGGATGTGAAGGTCATCGAGGTCTGTTCTTCCCGTTACTCCGCCGAGATACTGCTGCTCGACGACGAGCGCATTGTAGCGCCGCTGATGCCTTGCCGGGTTGCCATCTACAAGAAGAGCAACGGCAACACGTACGTCGGCCGCATGAATTCTGTGCTGATGGCCCGCCCCTTTGGCGGCGTCATACGAAGCGTCATGCAAACCGCCGGCGCGGAAATGGAAGCGGTTATACAGCAGGTAATCGACTGATCCTATAGGATCCTATGGAGAGCCGTTCGGCCGCTTCGCGGCCGAACGGCTCTCTTTGGCTGACCTGATATGGCGGGGCAGCTATTCCACGGCCCGGATCTTATACACGCGTAAAATGGTCGGCTCCGGCCATGGCTTCGGCACCGGCCGGTCATTATTGGTTCCCGCGTGTTCCCATCTCAGAAGGTACTGCACTCCGTCCAGATCTCTTCCATCGGTGTCGGATATGAGCATGACCTGCATCGCCCCGCCGCTCCGCCGCAAACGTGGTATCGCTGCTACCGGGAAGTCGGATTCCGGACGGAGCATCGCGC
Source organism: PVC group bacterium (assembly GCA_003563855.1). Lineage (GTDB taxonomy): Bacteria > Verrucomicrobiota > Kiritimatiellia > PWTM01 > PWTM01 > PWTM01. Next base: position 1,364 of record PWTM01000273.1, read on the forward strand.
GCCGCCAATCGGGTTGAGACGGTGGTTCGGTTCTGCGGATAAACTGAAGGGTGTCTTCGTCAATAAGCAAATGCTCTTGGCCGATATCGCGGTTCCAAACCGACTGGGTCAGTGTGCCATCATCCACCGGCTGAACCCGACTCATGCGCACATGGCTGGAGATGCCGAGCGCGCCGGTGCCCCTGTAGTCGTCGCCCCATACGTACGACCAGCGCGTGGCGGGGACAATGAGCCACTCCCCGTCTTCGAATCGGGCATTGTAGATCTGGCTCTTCCCCGCATCATCGAACGCATGGAAGCTGATCACTGCACGATTCATGGAATCCCAGTTCAGGGTGTGCAATACATTACTCAATCCCCGCCCCGGCGGCAAATCGGCCACCAGCAGCTCTCTGTTGTCGATCGAGAACGGAGGTGAAACCGATGTTCCATCGGCTGATTCCCACTGGGTGAGCTCCCTGCCCACCGTCCGGGCATAGGAGAGCGAATGATTGGTCGAATGACAGGGTGTGTTTCTCCACAGCCAGAGCAAATGCCAGCGTCCGTCCGGCCCGACAACAGGCCCGCCCGGGCCGTGTACGTACGCATTCATCCTGCGTCTGCCATCCAACAGCGGCGTGTCGAAGGCGCGCTCCCAGGTTCGCTCTTCCGTATTGTAGCGGTTAACCCATTGGTCACCCCTGCCGCTACCGCCGCTGCGGTACGCAAAGAAGACCGTATCGTCCGCCCGATAGAAAGTGGGATAGTGGGGATGCTCCCTTTCGGAAATCATATACAGTCGTTCGAAGGCCTCGATGGAATGGGGTTCCAGCGACCTGTAGTAGATGGCGGCGGGTGGACGCGGAGGAGCTTGCAACAAGCCCCTTCGATAGCAGTTCAGATGCACGTAGCCATCGCGATCCAGGGCCAGTGTCAGTCGGGCGTGGCCACCGGTCTGCCAGCCGACCTGCACTGGAAAGCGGCGAAACGTCCAATTCTCCGAGCCCAACGTTCGTTGGGCCAACGTCAAGAAGCGGTCTGCATCATAATACGCAACATACTGTCGTCCATCCCGCGTGAGGAGATACGGGGTGCCCGTCCGATGCACCGACCAGACAGGAGCGACATCGATTTGCTTTAGGACCTCAGGATGCTCTTCCGTGACAGCCATGTCTTCGGCGGAGGATTCCTGCGCCGCATAGACGAGCATGGCCATTGCAATGGAGCCGAGTTGTTTCAAAGAGAAACGCATATCAACCTCATAAGAAATCGTTTTTCAGGCGGTGCGGTGGAAGACTGTTTTCCTCTTGTGGGAGGGGCCGAGGCGGCCGTTGCGCCTCAACGGCGCGGACGACGGGAGGCGGCGAGAATACCTCGTCGGGCGTACCCACGCTCCGGATTGCGCCTTCCCGGATCGTTGCCACCCGCGTTGCCAGGAAGGTCATTTCCGTGAACCGGTGGCAGATGTGGACCGTGGGCACGCGGAGGGCGCGTTGGAGTCGCTTGAGCTCCCGCATGAGTGCATTGCCGGTCTCCTCGTCCACGGCGCTCAAGGGCTCGTCCAGAAGCAGCGCATCCGGTCGGATGGCGAGGGCGCGGCCCAGCGCGACGCGCTGCTTCTCCCCGCCGGACAGGGCCTCGGGCTTCCGGTCGGCGAGATGGACGATCCCGAGCAGCTCCAGCATTTCGTCGACCCGCGCGCGAACCGTCGCGGTCAGCGAACGCCCTGACGTATCCGGTCGGAAGGCGGGCGACCGCAGGCCGAAACCGATATTCCGGCGGACGGACAGGAACGGGATCAGTGCCAGGTCCTGCGGTACGTAACCGATCCGGCGGTGGGCCGGATCGCTCTGCGTGACATCGCGACCGTTGATCCGGATGGATCCCGAATCGGGTATTCGCAGGCCCGCGATCAGCTCCAGGATCACCGTCTTTCCGGATCCCGTCGGGCCGTAGAGGATGAAGTAATCGTCGGGGGATACCGAGAAGGTGGCTTCGCGCAGGGCGAAGCGGGGATAGCGGAGAGAAATGGATTCGACGCAGAGCATGGTCAGCGCTCCCGCGGCGCCGGCACGCCGGTCAGGGCCTTGAAGGCCGTCAGGGCCCCGAGCGCGATCCCGACCATGAGCAGTGCGATCGCGAGGGCGGATTGGATTCGTCCGACCGATAGCTCAAGGTAGATCGAGGTGGCCAGCACCTCGGTTCGCTGGCGGGTGGTCCCGACGAGGATCATCATCGGGCCGAACAGGCCGAAGGCGACGGCCCAGGCAATCACGCCCCCGGCCAGGATGCCGGTCTTCAGCATGGGCAGCGTGACCAGGATGAACACGCGTCCGGAACCGTACCCCAGCGTGCGGGCCACCTGTTCGACGCGCGGGTTGATCCCGTCGAGCGTGGCCTTCACGGTGCGGATCGCGTACGGGCAGACGGTGAGAAACTGGGCGAGGACGATGCCGGCCGGTTCATAGACGAACCGGAACCCCGCCTGCTCGACCGCGCGCCCCAGCGGGGTTCGAAAGAAGACCAGCAGACACAACCCGAGCACCACCGGGGGCAGCACGATCGGGATGTCGACGATCGCGTCGGCCAGCATCCTGCCGGGGAAGCGCATCCGGCTGAGGGCATAGGCGGACGGCACGGCGAAGACGACGGCCAGCGCGGCGCTCAGGGTCGAGGTCATCAGGCTCAGCCGGAGCGCGAACCGTACGTCTGCGCTGCGAAACACGGCCCGGAATGCCTGCAGGTCGGTATAGGACAGGACCGAAACCAGCAGTATGACCAGCCCGCCCGCGAACAGGGCGAGGGCGCCGCCGGCGAGCGCGTGAAAGGGGGTGAGCCCCGTTCGCCTATTCCGCTTCGCGGTAGCCATACCAGGAAAACGCCTTACGCGCGTACTCCGATTCGATGAACTCGAGAAACGCCTGCGTCTCCGAGGCGTTCTCCGATGTGGTCAGGCGGCAGAGCGTCACCCGGATCTCTTCCGGGAATTCCACCCCGCAGTCGATCCGGTCCACCCGGTCGGCGTACAGGGCGGCGAGAAAACTCCAGACGACGGCTGCGTCAACGTGTCCCGTGAGCAGGGAGAGTACCGCGTCGCTGTGGCCCCGGGCTTCAATCCGGATGTTTTCGCGGACCGCTTCGCCCCAGGGTTTCCGATCGAGCACGGCGTGAATCATCTGGCCGGCGGTGGCGTAGCGGCGGTCCACCGTGGCCACGCGCAGGCCCGGACGGCCGAGGTCGGACAAGCCGCCGATGTTCAACGGATTTCCCCGGGGGACCAGGATGACGGGAACCAGGCGGCCGACCACGCGGTATTCCGCGAGCCGGCCGAACGTCTCCAGCCGTTCGGCGTAGGGGTCGTGACAGATGAAGAGATCGCCCCGGCCGCCCATCTGGATCAGTGGCAGCAGTTCGGAGCCGCCTCCGAAGGTGAAGACCACGGCGATTCCGGATTGCCGCTGGAATTCCGCGGCGATCCGTTCCATGACCAGCCGCATGGAGTTGCTGCAGTAGAACAGGATCTCGCGATCCGACCGGATCGTGGTGAACTCGCTCATCCGTTCGTAGGGGGTCGCCTGTGTCGTGCCATCCACCGGACGGTCCAGCGCGGATTCCGGCGGCCCGCGACGCGCCAGCAAGGGGAGCAGCAACACGGCGGCTGCCCCGAGGAGAGCGGCCGCGGCCCAGCGCAGCCGGCTACGTCTATTCGTCCTCATGCCATCCTCCATACCCGTGTTTTCGAAATACCGTGCGGCCCGACTCGGACGCGACGAAATCGACGAAACGGCGGGCCCACTCCGGTTGGCTGGAGGCGGAGAGCACGGCCAGCCGGATGGGCACGATGCGGTTCTGCGGCTCCGGAATCTCCACGGCTTCGATTCGACCCAGGTCCAGCGCCATCTGCTTCCAGGCAATCGCCGCGTCGATGTGACCGAGCTCCACCGCCGCGACCAGTTCCGGCGCTGTGACACTATCGAGACGCCGATTTCGCGCAATAGCCTCCATGGAGATTTCGTTCTGCTCCAGGATCTGGCGGGCCAACCGTCCGATCGCCGCGCTGCGCTCGTCGGCGAGCCCGAGCCGTACCCCCTCCCGGGCAAGGTCCGCAAGGCCATCGATCTGCAGCGGATTGCCCCGAGCGACCAGGATAGCCGGTACGAACGCCGCTACGTCACGATGGTACGCGATCCGTCCGTCCGCCGCGGCCCGTTCGACATAGTAGGCGTCTCCGGGCAGAAACAGGTCGCCATGGCCGCCCACGCGGATCCGGCCGAGCAGGAGATTGGATGCGCCGTAGTCGGCGCGAATCCGCACGCCGGTTTCGTTCTTGAACAGGGCGATCATCTCCTCCACGACCGGCCGCAGGGCCGCTCCACAGAAGAGATGGAGTTCGTTCCGGGGCGGCCGGACGCGCGGGCGCAGGAACAGGATTCCCGCAAGCGCGACGGCGGCAAGCGCGACCGCAAAGCCTATCTTTCGTGGCAGAGTGCTCATCTCGCGATCCGCCGCCCCTCATCGTCCACGAGCATGCCGGGGCTGGGGCTGGACCTCAAGCCGCCGTTGTCCGAGGGTGCGAAACCGTAGGCCTGCAGCAGGCTTCTGGCGGCCGGTCCGGCCAGAAACCGCACGAGCTGCGCGGCCGCATCCCCGCGGGGGGAATCCCCGGGGCGCAGCGCGTACACGGCGGGACCTTCGATCGTCGGGTCGGGCCAGGGCTCGACTACCGTTCGGCGGGCGTGACGCAACGCCGTATCCTTCCAGACGATGGCCGCATCCGCCCGATGCTCCTCCACCGCCCGCGCCACATCGTCGGCCGTGTGGCCGAGGTACGCGACGTGCCGCCGCAATTCGTCGGCGGAGTAGGCGTCGTGCGTCAACAGCGCTACCGTCATCTGCCCCAGTACGGTTCCGTGCAGGTCGCCCGCGGCCAGTCGCCGTTCGGGGGCGCGGAGAAATGCGGGGCCAGGGGCGCCGGCGCGGCTCGACGCATGGACGAGGATGACCGGCACATGCCGCGCGAAGGCCGTCCGGTCGCCCGGGGCGCCGCCCGCTTCAATCGACTCCATCCATCGCGCGTCCGAGGTCAGGACCAGGTCCGTTTCCTCGCGGTGTTCCGGCGCTTCTTCCCACAGGGCCCGGTCGCCGTAGGTCACTCGGGCCCGGATGCCGGTGCGTCGTTCGAAACGGCCGAGCAATCCACGCTCGTGTTCCAGGTCGGGAGATTCGAGGGGGAGGCGCAAGGCCGGGTCCGCCCATAGGCGCAGGACCGGCGGACCGGCGCGGACGGGGGCGCCTCCTTCCCGCTGCAGGAGATGGTGGACCAGCGCCGCCAGGATCGCCAGGCCGAGCAGGGGCAGGGCGAATAGCCGGAGCGCCTTCATGCCGTGACGGGCCGCAGACGCCCGTCTTCGAGGACATACCGCTCGTCGGCCCCGATTCGGGTATCGTGCGTGGCGAGCAATACGGCGCCGCCGCGCGCGGCAAAATCGCGCAGATGGCGGATGACGATTTCGCCGTTCTGCGCATCGAGGTTTCCGGTCGGCTCATCGGCGAGCAGGAGGTCCGGCCGATTCAGCAGCGCGCGCGCGAGTGCGACCCGCTGACGCTCCCCGATGCTCAACTCGGAAGGGGGATGGTCCAGGCGGTGGGTCAGGCCCAGCCGGTCGATCATCTCGCGGGCCCGCTGTTGCGCTTCCGTCGTATCCGTGGCGAGGGCCAGCGCGGGGGCCATGACGTTCTCCAGGATGTCCAGGTAGGGAATCAAATGGAACTGCTGGAACACGAACCCGATCGTCTCCGCCCGGAACCGGGCCCGCTTCTCCGAGGAAAGGCTGTAGACGTCGGTGGCGCCCACCTGCACGCGGCCGGCATCGGGTCGTTGCAGCCCGCCCGCGGACAGCAGCAGCGTGCTCTTTCCGCTTCCGCTGTTCCCGCAGACCACCTTGAACGCGCCCGCGGGTACGGAGAGGCTCACCTGGTCCAGCGCGACCACGGATGAGCGCCCGGGGGGTCGGTAGGTCTTGCTCACCTGCTGAAGCGATAGGACATCCGCCATGGGGGCTCCCTTCCGTGGTCAATCGCCGCGGAGGATGTCGGCCGGATCCCGCTGGGCTGCGAGCATGGCGGGGATCCATCCGGCCACGGCGCAGAGCAGCAGGGCCATGAACATCGCGACGAGCAGGAGCACCGGATCGAGGAGCCCCCGGAACCCGCTGCCGGTCAACGCGACGCCCCCGCCCAGCGCGCCTGCGGCGACGCCGATCGCATAACCGACCGCCGCCCCCGCCAGGCCCATCACCATCGACTTGCCAAGGAAGATTCCCGCGATCACGGATTCCTTCACCCCGATCGCCCGCAGCACGCCGATCTCCGCTTCCCGTTCGCGCACGTTGCCGAGGATCAGGAAGAAGATCCACAGGCCGCTGGCGCCCAGGACCACCGGGACCAGCAGGGTGGCGAAGGTGCGTAGTTCGCCGCCCATCTGTTCACGATGATCGATTTCGGCGGCGACGGCCCGGCGGGCCTCCTGTTCCGCCCGCTGGCGGGCCTCGCCGCGAGCGATCACCCGGGAACTGAATTCCAGGACCTGGACGTCGGGAAGCAGCGCGGAGACTTCCTCCGTGATCGCGCCCAGCCCGTCGATATCGCACACGCATTCGAGCGCGAAGATGACATTGATCTGGTCTTCGCGGCCCAGCCAGCGTTGGGCGACATCGAGGTTGCACCAGACCATGATGTCTTCCTCGGAGCCTTGGGGCGGGTGGACACGATGGACTTCGAACGGGTCTCCCATGAGCGTCACGGAATCGCCCGGGCGCAGGCCGAGTTCGCGGGCGATGGCGTGGCCGATTTCGATTTTCCCCTCGGGGATCGGGTGGACCAGCGGGTTGCGGTAGGCCTCGCCGTCCTCCGTGAGAAAGCGGGCCAAGTGAACTACGGGAACCTGGCCGGGGGTGCCCATAAGGATGACATCGAGTTCCCGCTCGGGCCAGGTGATCCGCTGCTGCAGAACCGGCAGCAGGTGGTTCAGGGTTTCGATGCGGCCCTGTCCCAGCCGGTACGCATACGCTTCAGGCATGGTCGTGTCCGGATGCCCCTTCGCGCGAAGGGCGGCCCGGCTCTGATCCTCGTGGAGGATCATTACGTTATGGCCGAGATCCCGCATGATCCGGCGGTAATCGTTTTCGAGCCGATCCATTTCCTCCCGTGTCTCGCGTTCGCGCTGTGCCAGGATCTCCTCCGTGCGGGCCTCGTACGCCCGCAGCAGAGTGACGGCCCCGGTGAAGCTGCCGATGGCGATGGCGACACAGGCCAGCCCCATGCCGAACCCGGCTTTCCGGTAGCGGATCTCGTTCTTGATCAGCAGCCACGGCTTCATGGCGCGGGTCCTTCGCGCAGGCGCTCCTCGGCCTCGTCCATCCGGTCGAGGAAACGGCCGGCGCCCGGTGTGCCGGCCGGCGACTCGGCGTAGGTGGTCCTCCGCTTCACCCGCCCGGCCCAGTCCGTACGGGTCAGCAGGTCGATGCCGGGATTCCCCTGCTTGACCTGGCAGGAGCAGGGGCCGGTCAGGAACTCGCCGGCGGCGTTCAGGGTCCGGCGGTTGATGCCGTCGCCGACCAGCGCGTACAGGACCAGTCCGCGCCCGTAGATCGGAAAGACCATTGGCGTCCCTTCGAACGCCTGGAGGTCCGGCTCGGTTCCGAGCAGCATGCGGACGAGGAATTCCTCTTCGGGATCGTCCCGGTCCACCGCGATGGACCGGAAACGGATACGGGTGTCGATGTCGCCCAGGCCGATGCCGGCCTCGCCCGGATCCGGAACCTTCAAGGTGCGTTCCAAGCGCGGCAATTCGGCGTCCAGCAGGCGCAAGGCTTCACGGTCGGCGCCCCGGTTGCCGCTGTTCAGCACGACCCAGACGGCGGCGTGGCGCTCCAGCAGCCACTCGCCGATCCGGCGGCGCGCCGGGGAATCCAGAAGCGCCTCGACGCGCTCCGAGCTCAGCGAGCCTTCCCACAAGGGGGTGCGGATGCCCGAAACGGCCGGGTAGCGGACGATCATGTACGGGAGTTCCATCCCTTCCGGCGGATCGATGGCGGCACGGGAATAGTCGCGCCAGGACAGCGTGATATTGGCCGGCTCGCCTTCGGCGCCCGCCGCGGCCTCGAGGCGCGCCCGTGCCGCGCGCTGATCTTCGTCGAAATCGCCCGCGTGCCGTATTTCTATCCGGAAAGGGTCGGTTTCCCAGTACTCCAGGGAGAACTGGAACACGGGTATCGGGCAGGCCGCCGCGGTTCCCGCGGCCAGAACGGCGGCCAGGCCAAGCGCCACGACGGTGCGCGGATGTCCCGTGCGCACGTTCATCCCCTTTCGTTGTTCACATTCGTGGATGGGCCCTTCCGGCCCTTGCGGTCTACGCGCCAGCCTGCGGGCTCATCCATCACGGCGCACCGGCCTGACCGCGCTGCGCCTGCAGCTCGATGCCGCTGATGACCGGCGGATGCGCCGCGCCGTCCGCCGACTTCAATGCGATCGTCAGCACATGATCGGTTACCGGCACGCGGATCTCATGCACCAGCCCCGCAAAAGCCCCCCCGGCCTGGGCCGCGACATCCACCGCCTCCAGCACCTTCTCCCCATCGATCCAGACATCGAACACCCGTTGGCCGGGCGCGACATTCGGCTGTAACTCGGCAAAATGCAGGCGCACCGTGTACACGGTATCCAGCAGGTCTTCGAGCTCCCAGTCGCCTTCGCCTTCGTAGCAGGAAGCCAGCACCCAGGGGATGCTGCCGTTGGGGTCCCGGATCGCGCTGGCATGCCGCTGGCGATGCCCTTCGCGATCGAACCAGACGCGGCCCGCCGCATCCGCCCGCCGGCCCGGAGCGCCGAAATTGAGCCCGTGCGCGGCCGGGTCGGGCGGGGATGCGTCGTACCGGGTCCACTGCTCGATGTTCGGATCGTCCGGCATATGAACCATGGCCAACGACGTTTGCAGGGCATAGCTGCAGGTGCACGTGCGCGTGTAGTCCAGGCCGCTGATGACCCCGTCGGCGGGGATCAGGTTGGTCGTGCAACCGGAACGGAACCCGCTGAAAGTCCCCGTCCCCGAATCGTTCGCCAGGTCGAAATATCCCGCATAGCCGGTGCGATAAAACAGGAGGTAGGGGGACGCGCTCAGCGTACCGCAGCCATAGGCGCGACGGTATCGCCAGGGCGAGGTTTCGCCGGTCAGCGGCTGGACCCGTGGCCAGGTTTCGCCGGTCCGCAGGGAAATCGCGGCGCCCGGGCGGCCGGGAATGAGCATTTCGCCGAGCGCAGCTCCCGGCAGGGCGAAATTCCCGCCGGTCCAGAGGACTTCCCCGGTGGCGCCACAGCGGGCCGCCACGTGCCGCGGCTCGTCCTCGAGCGGACGGCGCAGGTCCACGCTGCCGCCCTCGATCAGGATGTCGTGGTCCGCCACAACCATCAGGAACGTGCCGAACACATCGCTGTCCTGCGACCATCGCGCCTCGCCCGTCGCCAGGTCCAGCGCCATGATCCGGGAGGGCCGGTCCGGCTGCATGCCGCGCCGCGCGTGCGCTTCCAGCGCGTTCTTCGACAGGCCATCGATAACGTAAATGGTGTTGCCATGGGAGACGATGGCGTTGTGCCGGAACCCGACGGCGGCCTCCCGTTCCCAGACGGGCCGCCCGGTGTGACGGTTGAGTACCGCCAGCCGGCGACTGGAGGTGGCCGTATAGCTTTGGGTCCACCCGGGCCGCTGGTCTTCGAACAGATGGGGCTCGGCGGTGACCACCAGGGCGTCGCCCTGAACGTGGAGGTGCCCCCAGTCGATCGCCTCGGGGTCGTCATAGATTTCCCGGGGATGCCGGCCGGGCAACGGGAAGACGGCCGCGGTTTCGCCGGAGGACGGGTCCAGCTTGTGGATCGCGCCTTCGTAACGGATGTAGACCGCGTCCGCGAGGCTGACGATGGGACTGCCGATATACGTCGCGCCCGGAATGTTGGTCATGTAGACCTCCTGCCCCCGGCGCCAGCGCTCCTCCAGTTGCAGGTTCGTGGCATGGTGCCCGATGCCGGGGAATTCCCGCGACCAGATGCGCCGGCCGGTATAGACGCAGCGCGCCCCGACGGTCTCGACGCCCAGGTAGAAGATGCGGCCGCCGGCGACCTGCGGGCGCGCCCCTCCGGAATGGCGCGGCAGGATGTCGTGGTTGTTCGGCCCGCCGAACCAGAGGATGCCCATGGGCAGGCGTGCCCGGTGCTCCGGCGACACGAGGTTCTGGGTTGGGTCCTGGTGCTGGTGCGTCCATTGGCCCGCCCCGGGAAGCGGTCCGCCGCGATGGGCGTTCAGCCTGCGCCATCGGATGCGCGCATCGACCGCATCCACGGGGTGGCGGCGAAGCGCCCGGTTCCAGACCCGGACATTGCGGAAATGCGCGGTGCCCCCGTACGGGCGCAGCCGCTCCAGCGCATGGGCCAGCGCTTCCGGCGAGGCCAGGCCCGCGGCCTGGGCGTCCTCGCTCATCACCAGGCTGAACAGGTAGGGCTGCACGGCGAACATGGCCGGCGCGGCCTCGATGACGGCCGCCCGCCGTCCGTACTTGTCCGCCGCCGCCAGTTCGGCGCGTAGGGCCCGAACGGTGTCCGCCTCCGATTCCACGACGACCACATGCAGGTCGCTCTGGACGAGCAGTTCGCGCAGAAGATCCCCGCTGCCCGCCCCGAGCAGCAGGGCGTAGCCCTCTGACTCCCCGAGCGTTTCCAGGGCTCGCCGCGCTACGGCGCGCCATGCGCCCGTGCGCGGCGCCAGGGGTTCCGGGGCGAACGCATGGAATGCCGGGTCCGCCGGCGCCGGTCCGAAACAGTAGATGCGCCCTTCCTCCGTAACCGCGAACAGCCGGTCCCGGGCCGCCAGCGAGTAGAATACCTCGCCCTCGATCTGGTCCGACAACGCGTCCAGGCGATCCTGGATCATCTCGTTTTGCCGGAATCCCAGGCCTTCGGCGTGTACCGCGTAACCGCCGCCTCCTTTGCGGCCCCGGAAATTGTACGCGACGACCTCCCCGGTCTCGCGATCGAGGCGCATCGGCTCCTGGCCGCGACCCGGCGATACCACCAGTTGCCCGTCATCCACCGCCAGGTAGCCCTGCGGCGAGAGGCCGCCGTAGCCCCGGGCGCGGCCGTGCGGCAGGCGTACGTAATCCGAGCTGGTCGCGTCGTTGACCCAGACGACCGACCCGGTCTCGGCGTCGAGCGCATAGATGAAGACGCCGTGGAGGGGGACGATCCCCGCCGCATAGTAGACGATGCCGTCCTTCACGACAGGGCCGCCGCGCGCGGCCCAGAAATTGATGATGCGCTCGTTGCCCAGAAGCCGCTGATCCGTCGGGCCCGCGGCGTGCTTCCAGAGCAATTCGCCCGTTTCCGCGTGGACCCCATAGAGATGCCCGTCGTCGCTCGCGAAGAAGACCCGATCGCGCCAGGCCGCCGGCGCCAGGCGGACGGGGCCGTCGGCATGGAATCGCCACAGCATCCGCCCATCCTCGATGTGGTAGGCGGTCAGCGAATCCGTGGCGTTGGATGGAACGAATAGGCGTTCGCCCATGACTACGGGAGCATAGGAAACGTCAAAATCCAGCTTGCCGCGGTCGTCCCATTGGAAAGGCCAGGCCCGCCGCGGCGCCGGCAGCTCGCGCACCCACTGCAGATGCAGCGAATCGGCCAGCCGCATGGGGCTGTCGCCGCTGCGGGCGGCGTCGTATCGCCACATCGGCCAGTCGTGTTCGCCCGGGGGATCTTCCGATGCGGCACGCGCGGGCGCCAGGGACACGCCTGCGCCGAGCAGCGCGAGCGCTACCCAACGCGCAACGGTCCTCCGTTGCAGGGTGGCGGGGCATGTGCGAGGGCTGCTGTCGGCGTGGTTCGTTGAACTCATGGCGAACGCTTCTCCTGGCCCGCGGGAATCCGCGCGGCTTGTGTCTCGGTCCGCCCGACGGCGAACGAATGGGGAATCGCCTGCCCGGCGACGCGGACGCACGCCGTCGGTGGCCTGTCTGAGGTGGGGGGTCGCTTTCATGGGCTAAAGAGCGTAGCCCAATGATCCGGCGGCGTCAAACGCGGGGCGAGAGTGCCCGAGAGAGCGTCCGGGCCGTCTTGGGCGCGTCCCCACGGGCTCGCCCAGCGCATCTGGGCCGTCTCTGGCGCGTCCCCACGGGCTTGCCCCGTGGGGGGCGGAAAGCTGGTCTTCGAGCGCGCCACTCCCCGGGGATAGAGCCCGAAGAGGAGCGCGGGCTGGCCGTCGGTCCGTCGCGCTCTCATACGGGCTCCTTCTCTTCCGGGGGGAGGCGCGGTTCCTCTTCAACCTTTCCTCCCCCACGGGGCGAGCCCGTGGGGGCCGGCCACGGAGAGGCGGTCCCCACGCCGAGCCTGCGGGGGCCGGCGCCGGTCCGCGCGGAGGCGCTGCGCCGCAAGGCCCATGAAGTGGTGAAGACGTCCAGGCAGGCCGGAACCACACGCCGGGGAATCCGTATTCTCCCATAGAAACTCTGTAACCTCGTCACCGGAAGATGGTAGATAGATTGGGATGTCTACACGCCCATCAACCCGTTTCCTCACCACCCGCTGGACGCTGGTTGGAAGAGCGGGCGGGCCCGGCGAGGAGGAGGCCCGGCAGGCGTTCGGTGACCTGAATCTTGGCCCTGACAGACGATTTCGTGTAACGCCGCGGCCCGGATGGCGAAGAGCGGATTGAGATGAATACGAAAGCCCAATGCCCCGATTGCGGGAAGCCCCTGCCGGAGGGCAGGGAGAACGGGCTCTGCCCGGTCTGCCTGATGGGTCAGGCGATGAACACGCACACGGTCCAGACCCTGCCGGGCTCCGACCCCTCCGCCGTGCCGCCTTCTCCGGAGGCGATGGCCGAGCGCTTCCCCCAGTTCGAGGGGCTCGAGTGTCTCGGCCGCGGCGGCATGGGCGTGGTGTACAAGGCGCGGCAGAAGTCGCTCGACCGTTGGGTGGCGATCAAGGTGCTGGCGCCGGAGCGGGTGCACGACCATCGCTTTGCCGGTCGCTTCGCGCGCGAAGCCAGGACGCTGGCCCGCATGAACCATCCGAACATCGTGACCGTATTCGATCACGGCGAGACCGGCGGCCTGTTCTACATCGTGATGGAATACGTTGACGGGGTGAATCTCCGCGACCTGTTCCGCGAGGGGAAGATGGCGCCGGAACAGGCGCTCGCCATCGTGCCGCCGATCTGCGAGGCGCTCGAGTACGCTCACGACAAAGGGGTGATCCACCGCGACATCAAGCCGGAGAACAGCCTGCTGGACCGCGAAGGCCGCGTGAAGATCGCTGACTTCGGCATCGCCTCGCTGGTCGGCGGCAAGGGCGACAGGTCCGGCACCCCGCCCTACATGGCGCCCGAGCAGGAACAGGGCGTGGTCGACCTCCGTGCCGACATCTATGCGCTCGGCGCCGTCCTTTACGAGATGCTCACCGGCGAACGCCCGGCCAAAGACCTGGTCGCCCCCTCGAAACGCGTCCAGATCGATGTGCGGATCGACGAAATCGTCCTGCGCGCCCTCGACAAGGAACCGTCGCGCCGCTACCAGACCGCCGCCGAGTTCCGGACGATGGTAGAGACGATGGCGGCGCCGCCTTTGGCGGCCAAGGGACAGGAGCCGGAGGACAGAGGTCAGAGGTCGGAGGTCCGAAGTCAGAAGTCCCGCGTCGGTTGGTACCGGGTTCTTGGCGTGGCGGCGGTGCACGCTTTCGCCCTCCTGCTGGCTACGGGGTTCTTTGCGTTCGTGACGCCGCGGTATGTCGAGTCGTTCGAGGAGCTTGAGCCAGGGTTGCCGGCGCCGACGGTTCTCGTCATAAACCTGAGTGAGTTCATCAAGCGCGGATGGGTTTGGATATTCCCCCTGCTGGCGGGATTCAATCTGCTGATCGGGAGCGTCCTCGGGCTGCTGCGCATGCGTGCGCTCCTCTGGACTTGGGCCGTGTCCGGCTTGCTGGGGCTTGCCGCGCTGACGGGGGGCAGTCTCTTTGCGCTCACTCTTCCCGCCTGGAATAGACACACGGTCTTAGAGACTCAGGCTATGCATCCGCCCGGAGGAACGGACCGTGTCATTGAGGTGTTCGACTGGAATGCCGTGCCCGCAGCAGGCGGGTGGCCGGACGGTATTCCGGTAACCGTGGACGGAACCCCTGCATTGAAGGTTGAGAACACCAGCGAGGCAGCACTGGAAGCTCGCCTCATCAGCCTTGAGTGGCCGGCGATCACCGCGACGAGATATGCGATCACCGGTGAAGTCAAATATGAAGATGTGCAGGGCTCCGGCTACCTGGAAATGTGGAGCCACTTCCAGCCGGGTGAAAAATACTTTTCCAGGACTCTCGGGGCTCCGGGCTCCGGCCCGATGGCCGTCATCAGCGGCTCTTCCGGCTGGCGTTCCTTCTCGCTCCCCTTCGACCGTAGCGGTTCGACGAACGCGGTGTCGAAACTGGAAGTCAATCTCCGGCTGCCGGGAAAAGGGGTTGTCTACCTGCGCGGGGTCACGCTGGTGGAATCGCTCGATCGCGTCACGCACGAATCGGCCCCGTGATAACTTCCCCGAGTGCGCTGCCCGCGCCTTCCTGAAGGCCATGCGCGACGGCGACATTGAGGCCGCGATGTCCTGGGTCGCGTCCGGTTCGGCCAAAGTGTCCCACCCCGATTTCAGGCGGGCCGTCTCGGGCGCGTCCCCACGGGCTTGCCCCGTGGGGGGCGGAAAGTTGGTCTTCGATCGCGCCACGCCTCGGGGAAAGAGCCCGAAGAGGAGCGCGGGCTGGCCGTTGGTCCATCGCGATCTCCCCCGGGCTCCTTTGCTTCCCGGGGGGGGGGCGCGGCTCCTCTAACCTTTCCTCCCCCACGGGGCGAGCCCGTGGGGGCCGGCCACGGAGAGGCGGTCCCCACGCCGAGCCCGCGGGGGCCGGGCACGGAGAGGCATGTCCCCGAGCCCGCGGGGGCCGGGGACGGGGCGCTCGCGGGGGCCGGGCGGCGCTGCGACCGAATGGGCTGCCGATTGGGTTGGCAAACCGGGCGGAACCGGTCACGCTGTCTGCCGCACGTCGGCCGCGGCGCAGGGATGCCCGCGAAGCAGGCCGTGGCGAGAAGACTGGAGGGCAGCGCTCATGCGTCGATTTGTCTACGAAGGCGCGAAGCTCGGGCAGATCTCCTTTCCGCTCGGAGGGATCGGTTCCGGCTCTGTGGGCCTGGCCGGGAACGGACGGCTCGTCGATTGGGAGATCTTCAACCGCCCCAACAAGGGCGGACTGAACGGGTTCTCCCATTTTGCGATCAGGGCGGAGGCCGGCGGCAAGGTGCTGGACGCTCGCATCCTCCAGGGGGACCTGCCCCCGCCCTACATCGGCGAGCTCGGTCCGGCGCGGTCCGCGGGCTTCGGTCGCGGTCCGAACCGGGAGACGCTGGCCGGCCTGCCCCATTTCGCGAAGACCCGATTCGAGGGGCGCTACCCGTTCGCGAACCTGCGCTTCGAGGGCACGCGGTTCCCGGGCAAGGTGCGGATGCTCGCGTTCAACCCGTTCATCCCCCTGAACGAGAAGGATTCGAGCATCCCGGCGGCGTTCTTCGAGTTCCGTATCGCCAATCCGACCCGACGCACCATCACGTACACGGTCGCCGGCACCCTGGGCAACCCGTTCACCGGGGGACAGCCGATCAACCGGCGCCGCACCCGGGCCGGCCTCCACGCGCTCCAGGTGACGGCCAACGGCCTGGATCCCCAGGATCCGAAGTTCGGGGACCTGACGATCGCCACGGACGCGGACGAGACCAGTCACCAGGAGTACTGGTTCCGCGGGGCATGGTTCGATGCGCTCGAGGTCTACTGGCGCGACCTGACGACGCCCGGGCGCCTCGCGAACCGACGGTACAGGGCGCCCCGGCGCAAGGATCACGGAACGCTCGCGGCGCACCTCCGGGTTCGCCCCGGCCAGACCCGGCGCGTGCGCTTCGTGATCGCGTGGAATGTTCCCGTCTGCGAGAACTACTGGAACGCGGAGCAGGCGGAGAAGCTCGCCGCCGAGGCGGGGATCCCCGCCCGTTGGAAGAACAGCTACGCGACGCTCTGGAACGATTCCGTCGCCAGTGCCCGGTATGCGCTGGCGAACTGGGACCGGCTGTACGGCGCGACCCGGGACTTCCACAATGCCCTGTTCTCCTCGACCTTGCCGGAGGCCGCGCTCGATGCCGTATCGGCGAACCTGTCCATCCTCAAGACGCCGACCGTGCTGCGCCTCGAGGACGGAACGCTCTACGGGTTCGAGGGCTGCAACGGCGACAGCGGGTGCTGTCCCGGGAGCTGCACGCACGTCTGGAACTACGCGCAGGCGCATGCCTTCCTCTTCCCGCCGCTGGCCCGGTCCATGCGCGCGGCGGACTATCGCTACAACCAGCAGGACGATGGCGGCATGCCCTTCCGCATGCACCTGCCGCTGGGCGTGCGCCATCCCGGCGGGATTTCCTGTGCCGACGGCCTGTTCGGCAACGTGATGCTGGTCTACCGGGAATGGAAGATCTCCGGGGATTCCGACTGGCTGGCGTCCGTCTGGCCGTCCGTCCGGAAATCGATCGAATTCGCCTGGGCGCCGACGAATCCGCATCGCTGGGATCCCGACCGGACAGGCGTCCTCTGGGGCCGCCAGCATCACACCCTCGACATGGAGCTTTTCGGCCCGAGCTCCTGGCTCTGCGGGTTCTACCTCGGCGCGCTCAAGGCCGCGGCGGAGATGGCCGCGCACCTGGGGGAAGAGGCGGCGGGCCGCGAATTCCAGCGGCTCCATGACCGGGGCCGCCGCTGGGTCGAGGACCACCTCTTCAACGGCGAGTACTACCAGCAGCAGGTGGACCTCGAGGATCGCGGTATCCTGAAAGCGTTCGACGCGGAGGAGACCTACTGGGACGCCGAGCACCGGGAGATCAAGTACCAGGTGGGCGAGGGCTGCGCGATCGATCAGACCCTCGCCCAGTTCCATGCCCGTCTCTACGGGCTCGGCGACCTCTTCGATCGCCGGCGGAACCGCACGGCGCTCAAGGCCCTGTTCCGTCACAACTTCCACCGGACGATGCGCGACGTCTACAACCCGTGCCGGATCTACAGCCTCAACGACGAAGGCGGCATGGCGATCTGCACCTGGCCCGAGAACCGGCGAAAGCCGGTCATCCCACTTACCTACGCCCAGGAGACGATGCACGGATTCGAGTACGCGGCCGCGGTTCAACTGGTCCAGAACGGGCTGCTGAAGGAAGGCCTGGCCGTGGTCGAGAGCATTCGCAACCGCTACGACGGCGAGCGGCGCAACCCGTGGAACGAATTCGAGTGCGGCAGCAACTATGCCCGGTCCATGGCCAGCTACGGACTGCTGAACGCCTACAGCGGATTCTAGTTCGACATGGCGCGCGGCCATATCGGGTTCCGCCCGGCGCGGATGCCGGACGGGCGGTTCCGCTGCTTCTGGTCGCTCGCACCGGGCTGGGGCGTTGTCGAACTCCGGCCCGACGCGTTCGCGCTGACCGTGCGCCAGGGACGCCTCACGCTCCGCAGCGTCGGCCTGGACCTGGCGGATCGCGGCGCCGGCGCCTCGGTGCGCCTCGGCCGCCGCCGCGTGGACGCCCGGATCGAGGGGGACCGGATCCGCCTGGCCGCCCCCGTCACGATCGCCGCGGGCCAATCCCTGCGGATCCGGGCGAGGATAGGAAGCCGGCCCTGGGCAGCCGGACAACGCAGCAGGCCGCGCGCCTGACGCCGCGCGTCCGTGGAAAGGAGAAGACCCAATGGGGACGGGAACCAGGGAACTGAAGGTCTTTGTCTCTGCGCATGAATCGAGATGCGGCGAATGCGGGGAGAACCTCGACCGTCACGCCTGGATTGTGCTCCAGGGGGACAAGGGTGCGGTCTGCCTTACATGCGCGGACCTTGATCACCTCGTGTTCCTGCCCTCCGGCGACGCCGCACTGACCCGGCGCGCAAAGAAGCACTCACGCCTCTCCGCGGTCGTTCTCAAGTGGAGTCGGGCACGAAAGCGGTACGAGCGGCAGGGATTACTGGTCGAGAATGAAGCGGTGGAGCGGGCGGAACGGGAATGCGAAGCGGATGCGGATCGACGCGAAGCGCGCCGGGCGCGATCCGAGACGCGGCGGGCGGAACTCGACCAGGAATACGTTAGTCGCTTCGCCGAGCGCGTACGGGAGGCCTATCCCGGGTGTCCCGTCGGTCGGGAGCGCAGCATCGCCGAGCACGCGTGCAGGAAGTACAGTGGTCGCGTCGGGCGAAGCGCGGCTGCGAAGAACCTGGCCCCGGAAGCCATCCGCTTGGCCGTGCTGGCTCACCTCCGTCATACGGAGACCGACTACGACGACCTCCTCGGCCAGGGCGCCGATCAGGCGGAAGCGCGCGCGCGGGTCCGTGCGGAGGTCGCCCGGATCGCGGATGCGTGGGCAGGAGATTAGGGGTCAGGCATGTTCCAACAGGCTGGCTTCCACGGCCTCCCCCTCTTCTCCTTTCTAGGGTGTTGACTATTCTTAAGCGCCACTTCATAATCGCCGCATGACGTACTGGACTAGAACGTTGGAGTCGCAGGTGATTCGGGCGGTGGCGCACTTTCCCGCCGTGCTGGTCACGGGGCCCCGAAGGTCCGGGAAGACGACCATGCTTCGGCATCTGTTCCCCGCCGCCAGGCACGTCTTGCTGGAGGACCCGGACGTAGTCGCTCGAGTCCGGGCCGATCCCCACGCCTTTCTGGACGAACTCCCCCTGCCGGCGATTCTGGACGAGATCCAGCACGCGCCCGAGCTGTTCGCCTACGTGCGTGCGCGCATCGACCGGGCTCCGGAACGCAAGGGCGAGTGGCTGCTGACCGGTTCGCAGGAGGCGCCGCTGATGAAGCGCGTAAGGGCGCCTTGTTCGAAGGGTTGGTGGCATCGGAGATCGTGAAGCATCGCCTGAATCGCGGGCGGGAACGAGGTCTGTACTACTTCCGCGACCGGCAGGGGCTGGAGGTCGATCTCGTGGTGGATGACGGGGGGCGCCGGCTGTGGTTGGTCGAGGCCAAGGCCACCCGCACCCCCATGCCGGACGATGCGCGATCGCTCCACCGGCTGGCGTCGGCGATGGGCCGGAGCGCCGGTTCGCGCGCGCTGGTCGTGCATGCCGATACACGCGACCGCGCGGCGCCCATGCCCTTGTGCGCGGGGGTCCGTGCCGTGGGCTGGCGCATGCTGCACGCGGTGCTGGAAGACGGTCCCCCGCCCGGCGCGGGCTTGCCCAGGGCGGGTGCACGGCCGTAGGGTACGGCCGCAGTGCGGGAGGACCGCGGGAGGGCTCTGCCGGTGAGCCGCTTGAGGAACGCATCCTTGGCGCGGGGTCGCGGCGCGCGGCCGCCGAACGAACGGATCGCCGTGCTGTCGATCGCCGGTTCGGACAGCGGGGGCGGGGCCGGCATCCAGATGGACCTGCGCGTCTTCGGGGCGCTCGGCGTCTTCGGCACGACGGCGCTGACCTGCGTGACCGCGCAGAACCCCGCGGAAGTCCGCGCCGTGCGCGCCCTGTCCGCGGACCTCGTGCGCCGCCAGATCGAAACCGTACGCGCCGCCTTCCCCATCGCCGCGGTCAAGACCGGCATGCTCTTCTCGGCGCCGATCATCCGGGCCGTCGCGCAGGCGCTCGCGCGCGATCCGCCCCCCGTGCTGGTGGTCGACCCGGTCATGGTCGCCGCCTCGGGCGCCCCGCTGCTCCGGCCGGACGCGATCGATGCCCTGTGCGGCGAACTCCTGCCGCGCGCCGACGCCTTGACGCCCAACCTGCACGAGACCGCCCTGCTCTGGGGCCGCCCGATCCGAACCGTTGCCGCATTGCGTCGGGCCGCGGAGGACCTGGCCGCACGCTACGGCGCCGCCTGCCTCGCCAAGGGCGGCACGCTCGGCGGCAACCGGACGATCGACGTCTGGTGCGGCCTGGATGGCGCGGTCGAGGTCATGACGGGGCCGCGCGTCCGCGACGCGGACACGCACGGCGCCGGCTGCGCGCTCTCTGCGGCGCTGACCGCCTACCTGGCCCGCGGCCTCGCCCCCCGGTTGGCGGCGCGGCGCGCGCGGGCGCTCGTCCGTGCCGGCCTGCGCGGGCCGTGGCGGGTCGGACCCTACCGGCCGCTGGCGGTCGAGCCTGAACCGCCGCCGGCCGCAAGCGGGCGGCGCGGGTGAACGATCCCGGCCTGCGCGCGCCCCGCGCGCGGCCGCGCCGGCCGCTGGTCGCCCTTGCGCTCGCGCTGGCCGCCGGGTTGCCGGCCGGGTTCCGGCTCGGCCCGGTCGAGGCGTGGGGCGCGGCGGCCGCGCTGGCGCTCGTCGCCGCCGGCCTGCTGCGCCGGTATCGGCGCGGCGCCGAAGCCTGCCTCGCGGCGGTCCTTCTGCTCGGCGGGTTCCACGCCGCCGTACAGCGCCCGGGCCTCTCCGCGCGCAGCCCGGAACGGATGCTCGAACGGCCGCGTGAGACGGTGGAGCTCGTCGGCCTCGTGATTGACGATCCGGCGGTACGCCTGGGCGGGGTGGGGGTACGCACGCGCCGCTCCTTCACGGTCCGCGTCGAGTCGATCCACCGCACGGCCGACGGCTGGCAGCGTTGTCGCGCGCGCGTACAGGTGCGGTGCTACGGCCCCTGGCCCGAGGACCGGCCGGCGCCGCGCTACGGCGACCGCGTCCTGCTCGCCGGCGTGCTGCCGCGCGAGGCGCCCCACCGGATGACGGTCCGGCCCGTCGCCGTGACCGTCCTTTCGCGCGGGCACGGCTCCGCCTTCATCGCGGCCGCCTACCGGGCGCGCGAGGCTGCCCGGCGCCGGCTTGCCCGGGGCCTCGAGACCGCGCCCGAGGCCTCGGCCGTCCTCCAGGCGATGCTGATCGGGCAGCGCGAGGAGCTGACGGGCGAGCTGCGCGGCACCTTCCGCGCGACGGGTACGGTCCACATTCTCGCCATTTCCGGTTTGCACGTCGGCGCCGCGGTCGGACTGCTGCTCCTGCTCGCGCGCGTGCTCGGGGTGCCGGCGCCCTGGCGCTTTCCGCTGCTCGCGCCGGTGCTGCTGGCGGCGATGGTCATGACCGGCCTGCCCGCCAGCGCCGTGCGCGCGACGCTCATGGCGCTCGTCTACCTCGCCGCGCCCACGTTCCGGCGCCGGCCCGACGCGCCCTCGGCGGTGGCGGCCGCCGCCGTGCTCATCCTGGCCGCGCGGCCCGAGGCGATCTTCGACCTGGGCTTCATCTTCTCCTTCGTCATGGTCGCGGGCCTGATCGCCTTCGAGGCCGCGCGCGCGCCCGCGCCCGCCGTCTGGACGCCGGACCCCGAAACGCGCGGGCGCGCGCTGCTCGCCGCGCTGCGGCGGCGCGGCCTGCAGGCCATTCGCGTGACGGCGCTGGCCTGGATCATTGCCGCCCCGCTCACCGCCCGGTACGCGAACGTCGTGGCGCCGATCGGGCTCGTCGCCAACCTCCTCGTTGCGCCCGCCGCCTTCGCCGTCGTCGGGTTCGGCGGACTCGGCCTGCTGCTCGACGCCTCGTTCCCCGCGGCGGGCGAGGCGCTGCTGGCCGCCGCGCGTGGGACGGTGAACCTGCTGATCGCGGCCCTCGCCCTGGTGTACGGTGCGCTCCTGATGGCCGACAACTCGGCCATCCTGGTCGGCACCATCCAGTCCACCCCGGCCGAACGGCGCGGTGCTGCGATCGCCACCCAGACCTTCTGCGCCGCCGCCATGGCGCTGGTCAGCCCGCTCGCCGTCGGCGCCGTGCTCGACGGCCTGGGCAACGGCACCACCGGCTGGACCCTGGCCTACATGGTCATGGCCATGGGCCCGCTG
>PWTM01000079.1 GCA_003563855.1 PVC group bacterium
GAGGAAGAAGCGGATCAGGGCCGCCAGCGGCCCGCGCGGAGGAGGGGCGGAGGGAACCTCGGACTGCGTCGGCGACTTCATCGCCCCCCCCTGGGAACGCCACGCTCCAGCGTGGCACGGTCATGGTCCGCGAGGTTCTCGTCCCCTTGATCGGCCAGGCTGGAGCCTGGCGTTCCCGGGGGGGGCATGTTCCTCCCTACATTATCGCCCCCCTCGTTTCGATCCCCCGGGGCGGCACATCACCCTTTCGCCGTCATCGGCTCTCCCGCCCCGGGGGCGGTCCTGCGGGGTGCGGCAGGTTGCCCCGAGCGCTTCGCGAGGGGTCCGTGACGGAGCGTTCGCGAAGGTCTCGTGAGCAAGGCGCGGCGGTCGGCGCAGGACTCGTGTCCGCGTCGCGCCGCCGCAACGCCGCTCACGGGGCTTTCGCGGACGCGAGCGGCACAGCCTGCCGCACCACGCCGCCTTGGGAGATGCCCCACGCACGCCGAAAACTGGGAAAGTCCATGCCGCCGCGCCGCTTGACATTGCCGGGGTTCGAGTGCTAGACGGGCTCGTTTCCCGGGCCGAGGTCGCGCGCGCGGCGGAGGTTCCGGGGGCCGGGTCGCGGCGGGCTCCGCGAGGGATGAACCATGGCAGGGAGGAAGAATGATGAAGATCGGCCGATCGTTGGGGTGCGGAGTGGCGCTGCTGCTGGCGCTGACCAGTGTCGACCCGGCACAGGCGCGCAGGCCCCGGTGGAACGGGCTGGGGGCGATCGCGGTCAGCCCCGATGGCCGGACGATCGCCGTCGGCGGGGCGAACCGCACGCTCTACGTGGTCGACGCCGAGTCGCTCACGGTGACCGGGCGACACTGGCACGGGGCGCAGATCGGCGCCCTGGCCTTCAATGCCGACGGGACCCGGCTGGTGCTCGAGGACGAAACCTCGTCCGTGCTCCTGCTCGAGACCGAGGGGTACACGGCGGTCCGCACGATCGGCAACACCGACTTCATCGCCCCCGCGCCGCAGGTGGACCGCATGGCCGTACTCCTGACCGGCCGGCAACCGCGGCTGGCCCTTCTTTCGATGACGGACGGCTCGACGGTGCGCGAGTTCGCGTTGCCCGAGGGATTCCGCGTCCTGGCGCACACGCTCTCGCCCGACGGCGCGCGGATCGCGGTGCTCAGCCAGGAGTTCGACCGGCCGGAAGAGCTCGCAACGGAAGAGCCGGACGGGCTGCCCCAAGGTCACGCGCGGCTCTTGCAGCGCAACAAGGCGAGCCGGTTCCTCGTCATTGACGCCGCGACCGGCGAACTGCTCCGGGACCACACGTTCTGGTATTCCTCGCAAGGCGCGTACAGCACGACGCTCGCCTTCCACGGCGAGGACGTGATCGTCTTCAACTACTCGGGGGTCAACGCGCGGATCGATGCCGAGGGCAACGTGGCCGTGCTCGAAGGATTGCAGGGCTTCGCCTACGGCCGCGGGCTCTCGACCGACCACTCCCGGATCGTGACCGGCGGGCTGGCCGCCGGCTCGCTCGGACGGCTGACGCCCGACGGGCTCTCGGTTGTACCGTTCAACGTGACCAACCGGCTTCGGGGATGGCCCGAGTACTTCGCCGACTTCGCGTTCGCCCCGGGCGACCTGGTCTACGGAGTCACGAGTTCCTTCCGCATCATTCGGATCAACGAAGGCGGACACGTGACCGCGGAGGCGCCGGTCTACTGAGGCGCGCCCCGGCCGCCTCGCCCGCGAAGAGGGCCGTGAACGCGCGGGTATCGATCAGGACCGCGTTCACGACGACCAGTCCGCCGGATCCACGGTATCCAGGTCCGCCGTCGTCGCCCGGAACTCCCGCGCCTGCCGTGCCGACCAGATGCCCTGGAACTCGGCGAAGTCGGCCCGGTTGTCGGCGCCGTTGGCTTGGGGACAGAATCATTAGGTCAGAATCACTGCGGGGGGTGCCGCTCTCTCGCCCCTGCCCGCTGCGTACTCGCCATCTCCCGGTCCCAGGATTCTGTCCGAAATGATTCTGTCAAACCTCGCCCCCGCGGCCTGGGGTCAAGGCGCGAACAGCGCCTCGCCGCCGCGGGCGGGTACCTGAGCAGTTACGAACGTTGAACGTTCCCCCCCCTCCCAACTGCTACGGCCTACTGCCCACTTTCCTCTCCCTCCGCTTCCTCCTCGATCGCCCGGCCCAGTCGTTCCATCCAGTCCCGGGCGGCGCGCGCGTTCGCCTCGGCTTGCGCGCGCTCCTCGTCTTCCGTCAGGGTCCAGACCGGGGGCGTGGTCGTCAGCCGGAAGTCGGCGCTCTCGATCACCACGCGGCCGTTGTGCTCGCTGTACCATTCGAGATAGAGCGCGTTGGCCCGGTGCTCCGGCGGCTCTACGCCGATCCGCAGCATGGCCAGCGCCTCCTTGAGCGGCACGTCGAAGGCGCGGACCTTGCGCGAGGCGGTGATGTCGCCGACGACGCCGACCTGTTCCGGCCAGAGATCCGCGGACTCGTCGGATTCCCGCGGCCATGGATTCTCGAACGTCAGCCGCGTCCCCGCCAGATCGCGCCAGGCATTGCCGGCAAGCCGCAGCACCACCGGATCCTCCCGGCCGACCAGCCAGACCCGCCCCTCGACCTTCCCCCGCACCGTATTATCGATCTCCCCCCGAACCACCGCATCGCACAATCGCCAGGCCATGATTTCCTCCGCCCCCCTCTCGTTCGACGTTCACCCCGCCTCCGCTCCTCCCTCTCCTCGACCGACGAGGACGAGACTGGGCCGACCGCAGGCCGTTGAACGTTGAACGTTGAACGTTGAGCGTTTCCCCACCGATCACCGATCACCGATCACCGATCACTGATCACCGCTCACTCGCCCCCGCCCCGAAATTCGCGTCTATTCGCGTCCATTCGCGGTTGTCTTCCCGCCTTCCGTTCGACGTTCAGCGTTCGATGTCACGCGGCGCAAGCGCCTGCGCTGCGCGTCGATGTTCGGCGCTCGCCCCCCTGCCGCTCCTCCCTCTCCTCGACCCACGAGGACGAAGGACGAGGACGAGGACGAAACAGGGCCGACCGCAGGCCGCTGAACGTTGAACGTTGAGCGTTGAGCGTTGAACGTTTTCCCCCCCCCTCCCAACAGCCCACTGCCACTGCCTACTGCCCACTCCCCTCGCCCCCGATCTTCCCCCGAATCGCCTCCCAGTCCTGGCCGCGGGGCATGATGAAGAGGCCGCGGCCGCCGCTGCGCGCTTCCCGCAGAGCCACTTGTCATGGCGCGAAAGGTCCTCGGCTTCCTTCCCCACGGTCTTCCCGAGCCACTCCCGGATGATGGGGCTGTTGACGTTATCGTTGTAGACCCAGCCCTCGTTGCCGGTGTTGTAGGGCGGATCGATATAGATGCACTTCACCTGCCCGGCGTAGTAGGGCAGCAGCGCCTTGAGCGCGACCAGGTTATCGCCCTCGACGATCAGGTTCCCGCTGCCCGGATCCCCCACCGACAGCTCCGCCACATCCCGCAGCAGGTGAAACGGCACCTGCCGATGATGCCCCCGTGCCCGCCGTAGCCTTGGCGAAGGCGGGTCCACCGCCTTGCGGCCTATCCAGTCCAGGGTTGGCATACCCCTCCCAATCGCCCCGAGCGCCAGCCTTCGGTCCCCGATCCCCCCGCACACCGAAGCGCTTCGCGTGCTGCTCCAGAGATTGCCCGAGGTCGCCGGTCAGGTTCAAGCGCGCAGCACCGCCGGCGCGCATGAGCCAGGCCGCGCCTCTCGCGGCTTCCGGCCTATCCGCCGGACCTCGCTGCGCGACGGCGGGGTGGGCTCTGCTCCCCTCTTCCAGGCCTTGGAAGCCGCCGGCCGGCGGTCTTCCAGACCTTGGAAGGGGTGGAGGTGGAGGCGGGGGGGGGCGAACGTCGACGCGCAGCGCAGGCGCTTGCGCCGCGTGACATCGAACACTGAACATCGAACGTCGAAGTGCCTGGCGGTCTTCTCTTCGTTCAACGTTGGACGTTCGATGTTCGATGTTCGACGTTCGTCCCCCTGCCGCGCCTCCCTCTCCTCGACCCACGAGGACGAAGGACGAGGACGGGGACGAGAATGGGCCGACGGCAAGCCGTTGAGCGAGGAGCGGCGGATGCCGGGACGACCGGATGACGCTGCGCGGCTCCCGGCGGATGAACTACGCAGCCGAATCCGGACTGCAGGCGCGCGCGTGGGGGCCGCGATGCCGCCGGCGCGCGATCCGGGCGTAGACGGCTTCCGCGGTCGGACGGAATCCCGGGACCCGGCGGTAGGCGAAGAGCAGCCAGCCCCAGCGGCGGGGCGCCGCCGCGTGCAGCGACCGGACCAGCGCACCGAAGCCCGCGAAGACGCGGCCGTCCGGCAGGACCAGGTGAATCTCGCGCGCCAGCGCCTCCCGCGACACGTCCGGCGGACGCGCCGCCGGATCCTGGTACGGACGGAACGCGACCCGCCCGCGCGTGAGGCGTCGCCACCGCGGAACCCAACTGCGGCAGAACCCGCAGTCGCCGTCATAGAGCAGCACCGGTTGCCCGGCGCCGCCGTTCGTCCGTTGGTCTTCCCGCGCTGCCATGGCCGATCCACTCCCTTCTTCACCATACGCCCGCGCGGCCCGCGCGCAACGATCCGGCCCATGCGCCGGCGCCGATGGCCGTTCGCGATTCGGGATGGGGGAGGGGAAGCGGGAGTCTTCCGGGTAGAGCCGCGAAGACCCATGTGTCGCGCCGGCGGCGGCGCCGCGTCCCCACGGGCTTGTCCCGTGGGGGGCGAAAAGCTGGCTTTCGGTGTCCGCTGCGGCGCGCGAAAGGAGCCCGGAGAAGAGCGCGGGACTGACGGTCAGCCTGCCCGCGCTCTCCCGCAACCGGTCAGGAAGCCGGCACGGTCACGGTCGCCTGCTTGCCCTTCTTCGCCCTGCGCATCTGCACGACGAGCAGGGCCACGGCCGCGATCAGCATCGGGACGCCGACCAGCGGTCGGACCCAGACCCAGGCCACCGCGATCGTGACGAGGGAGAGCACCGCCGAGAGCAGGGCCGAGGCCAGGAACAGCCCCCCGCCCACCACTCGGCCGAGAAACGGGAGGACGCTGCTCATCACGGTCAGCGGCTGAAGGACGAGGTTCAGCCCGAAGAGCATCATCAGCCAGCCCACGAGGCGGAGAATCCAGGTCATGATGCGCACCTCGCCCCGGGCCTGTGCGATCATCGCGTCCTTCGTGTGAATGCCGCGTTGAACACGGACGTAGGTCTGGCCGACGGAATCGGACCACGTGGTCAGTCGCGAGCCCGACTGCCGGGCCAGCACGCTGATCTCGCTCTCCGGCACGTAGCGGAACGAGACGCGGACGTCGCCGACGCGCGGCTGGGCCGGATCGGCGCCGATGTAGACGTACTGCCCCGCGCGCTGCGCCCCTTCGGGCAGGGTCGCGCGCTCGGGAGAAAGGTCTTCATAGAACCGCATCGCCTGGATCAGCGGCGTGTCCAGCGCGAAGTCGCCCAGCGCAACCTGCGAGGCGCTGCCGGTCCAGTCCGAGTAAGGCATCTGCTGCGGATTCCGGCGCTCGGGCGAGGGTTCCTCGAACCGGCTGCTGTCGATCAACTGCCCGGACCACTCCGTCCGGTGGCTGTAGGTGATGACCGTCTCCTCGCTCCCGCCGACCCGCTGGCGGGTCCGGCGCTGCTCCGTCTCGCGCCACTGGTACATCTCGACCGAGCGCCGAAGGTGAATGGCCGTCGTGTCCAGGCCGAAGACCGGGTCCGCCAGCGTCTCCGGCGTCGTCGCCCGGCCGGTGACGTGCAGCAGCCGTCCTTCGTTCGCGGGATCCAGGGGCTCGGCCAGCGCCGCTACGGCCTCGCGGCGGACCTCGTTCAACTGCTTGTACTGCCGGACCGCCCGTCCCTCGTTCCACCAGAGCAGCACAAAGCTGACCAGGAACAGGACGATCCCGAAGAACACGCCCTTGAAGGAATCGCCCAGCCGGCTGCCCAGTCCCCGCCGAATCGTCCGCGTCGCCATGATCCGTCCTCCTTCGTCCGGCCTTCGTTGGGCTCCCGCGCGGAGCCGCCCTGACCGCTTCGGTGCCTCTAACAGAAGAGCAAACGCCGCGTCAAGCGGGACGCGCCGGTCGACGGACGTGGGCACCCCCAGTTTTCGCCCTGCGTTCTGCGCAGAGTGTGGGGGTGGGGCGGCTGAACATGAGGAAGAAGCTGAAACGCTGAAACGCCGAAAGGGGAAGGCCGGAGGCATTCGTGATCCGTAGTCGTCGCCGTAGTCGTCCACCGGAAAGGGACGAGCCGGTCGACGGCACGGCGACGACTACGGCTGACGACGGAGCAAGCTCGGGCTGGCGAGGCGCTTCGCTGCGGGACCGTTGCCGCCGGCCCACGCCAGCCCCATCTCCACAGCGGCGCTGCTGTCGGGGCTTCAGCCTATGGAGTGCGGTGGCAGAGTCCCGGGCGCGCCTCGCGCCCGGGACGGCGACACCGCTTTCGCCCCCGCCAGAGACCGGTTCTCCCCCGCCAACCGAAAAGCGGCGTCGCCGGGCTTCGCCCTCTGCCGCCGCACTCCATATCGCGTCACCCTTTTGGCAGCGCAAGAGCCCCCGCAGAAGCGAAGGGGGTGCATGTTCGCCCCCGGGAACACCAAGCTCCAGCGTGGCACAGTCCTGGTCCGCGAGGTTCTCGTCCCCGTGGTCGGCCAGGCTGGAGCCCGGCGTTCCCGGGGGCTCGCTCCGGTCTACGTTATCGCCCCCTCGTCTCGACCCCCCGGGGCGGCACAAAACCCTTGCGAAGTCATGGGGTCTCCCGCCCCGGGGGCGGCCCTGCGGGGTGCGGCAGGTCGCCCTACGAAGCCCGCAGGGCGAAGTAGGGTCCGTGACTGGGCTGGCATTGCTCAGCGAATCCGCCAAGTGTGACTGTACCGAGGGCGTTCTGGGAAGCATGTACGGGAGGATCGATCGACGACGGGCGCATCTCACTTCTGGCGGTCTCTGCCCGAAAGGCCTCGCGGCGGCTATCTTCGCATGTGCGCATGGCCATGCGCCGGCGCACGAAAGGCCGACGGAGACGATTCTGCTTGCCCCGA
>PWTM01000254.1 GCA_003563855.1 PVC group bacterium
CTCGACAACTCCTGCGAGACTAACTCCAACGCTATCTTTGCCGCGAACTCCACCGAGTCGGGGCAAGCAGAATCGTCTCCGTCGGCCTTTCGTGCGCCGGCGCATGGCCATGCGCACATGCTAAGATAGCCGCCGCGAGGCATTTCGGGCAGAGACCGCCAGAAGTGAGATGCACCCTCGTGCTCGTCCTCGTCCTTCGAGGTCCGAGGACGAGGACGAGGACGAAGGAAGAGAGCGGGCGACGCGTAGGGACTACGGACCACGAGAGCCTCCAACCTTCCCCTTTCAGCATTTCAGCATTTCAGCGTTTCAGCATTTCAGCCTCTTCCTCCTCCGTCTTGCCCGCCCCCGTCCCCTCCGTTGCGACCACTGAGTGGTCGCAATCCCCCCCCTCGTCCCCGCACCCCGCCGTCTTCCCCACCGTTTTCGCTTGCACTCCCGTCTCACCGGGCTAGGGTTCGCAGGCGCCAGTCGCGCGGCGACCGGAGGGGTGCCGGAGTGGTCGATCGGGGCGGTCTCGAAAACCGTTGTTCGCCTCGCGCGAACCGTGGGTTCGAATCCCACCCCCTCCGCCAGCCGCCGGGCGTTTGGGCTTGCGCGGTCCGGCCCTGGCCGGTAAGGTCCGCCGCGTGCAAGGGGTTCCCAAGCCTTTCTTGACCGTTCACAACCACGACCCGGGAGGACAGAGAGCATGACCGAACAGACCGCCGAAGACCGCAAGAAGATCGCACCGAACCCGGAGTTCGCCGCCCAGGCGCATGTCCCGTCGTTCGAAAAGTACGAGGAGATGTACCGCCGCTCGATCCAGGATCCCGAGGGGTTCTGGGCCGAGGTCGCCGAGGACTTCGTCTGGAAGCAGAAGTGGTCGCGCGTCCGCTCGTTCTCCTTCGAGTCGCCCGTCTCGATCCAGTGGTTCATCGGGGGCAAGACGAACATCTCGGTCAACTGCCTCGACCGGCACCTCGAGAAGCGCGGCGACCAGGTCGCGATCCTCTGGGAAGGCAACACGCCCGGCGAGGACGCCAAGCTGACCTACCGCGAGGTCTACGAGCGGGTCTGCCGCTTCGCGAACGCGCTCAAGCGCCTCGGCGTGCGCAAGGGCGACCGCGTCTGCATCTACCTGCAGATGATCCCCGAGGCGGCGATCGCCTGCCTCGCCTGCGCCCGGATCGGCGCGGTCCACTCGGTCGTCTTCGGCGCCTTCAGCCCGGATTCCCTGCGCGACCGGATCAACGATTCGGCCTGCAAGCTGCTGATCACGCAGGACACGGCCCTTCGCGGCGCGAAGAACGACATCCCGATGAAGACGAACGCGGACCGCGCGCTGGCGCAGTGCCCGAGCATCGAGAACGTCGTCGTCGTGAAGCGCACCGGTCGCGAGGTCCCCATGACCGAGGGGCGCGATCACTGGTACAACGACCTGGTCGCCGACGAGGCGCCGGAATGCGAGCCCGAGTGGCTCGACGCCGAGGATCCCCTCTTCATCCTCTACACCTCGGGCTCGACCGGAAAGCCGAAGGGCGTGCTGCACACGACCGGCGGCTACATGGTCTACACGGCCACGACCTTCAAGCACATCTTCGACTACCACGAGGGCGACGTCTGGTGGTGCACGGCCGACATCGGCTGGATCACCGGCCACAGCTACATCGTCTACGGGCCGATGGCCAACGGGGCGATCTCGGTGATGTTCGAGGGCGTGCCGACCTACCCCGACGCGGGCCGGTTCTGGGACGTGGTGGACAAGTACAAGGTCACGCAGTTCTACACCGCGCCGACCGCGATCCGCGCGCTGATGCGCGAGGGCGAGGCGCCGGTGCGCCAGCGCGACCTCTCGAGCCTGAAGCTGCTCGGGACGGTCGGCGAGCCGATCAACCCGGACGTCTGGCTCTGGTACCGCGACGAGGTCGGCCACGGGAAGACGCCCGTGGTGGATACCTGGTGGCAGACGGAGACGGGCGGCATCCTGATCACGCCGCTGCCGGGCGCGCACACGCTCAAGCCGGGCAGCGCCTCGCGCCCGTTCTTCGGCGTCGACCCGGTGATCGTCGACGACAACGGCAAGGAAGTGCCGCAGGGCGAGCGGGGCAAGCTGTGCATCAAACAGCCCTGGCCGGGCATCATGCGGACGACCTACGGCGACCACGAGCGCTTCGAGCAGACGTACTTCAGCGTCTTCAAGGGCCTCTACTTCTCGGGCGACGGCTGCCGGATCGACGAGGACGGCGACTACTGGCTGCTGGGCCGCGTGGACGACGTGATCAACATCTCCGGTCACCGGCTCGGGACCGCCGAGGTCGAGAGCGCGCTGGTCACGCACCCGGCCGTCTCCGAGGCGGCCGTCGTCGGCTACCCGCACGACATCAAGGGCCAGGGGATCTACGCCTACGTCACGCTCAAGGCCGGCACCTCCTACACCGACGAGCTGAAGAAGGAGCTGGTCAAGCAGGTCCGGCAGGAGATCGGGCCGATCGCCTCGCCGGACATCATCCAGTGGGCGCCGGGGCTGCCCAAGACGCGCTCGGGCAAGATCATGCGGCGCATCCTGCGCAAGATCGCCGAGGGCGCCGCGGACCAGGTCGGCGACGTGAGCACGCTGGCCGATCCCTCGGTGGTCGAGCACCTGGTGAGCGAATCGAAGAAGCTGCGGGGCTAGAACCGCGGCGCGAAGCGGGCCACAGCGAGACCGCCCGGGCGCGTGTTCGGGCGGTCTCCTGGTTTCAAGGGGAGGAACGATGACGTCGTCCGAACGGGTGATGAACCGGTGGCTGGTGGTTGCGGGGGCGCTGATCATCCAGATCAGCCTGGGCGCGGTCTACATCTGGAGCGTCTTCCAGACGCCGCTCCGACGGGTCTTCCCGGGCTGGTCGGAGACGGCCGTGACCCTGCCGGCCCAGATCGTGCTGGCGTCGTTCGCCCTGGCCGTGATCTTCGGCGGGCGCATCCAGGACCGCCTGGGACCGCGCCGCGTGGCGACCGCGGGCGGGGCGATTCTCGGCCTGGGCCTCATCCTCGCTCGGTTCACGGGCCAGATGCCCGAAACCGCGGCGCTGGGATGGCTGATCCTGACCTTCGCCGTGCTGGGCGGCATCGGGATCGGAGCGGCCTACGTCTGCCCGATCGCGACCTGCGTGAAGTGGTTTCCCGACAAGCGGGGCCTGATCACCGGGCTGGCGGTCGCCGGGTTCGGGGCCGGGGCGTTCTTCTTCGCCCCGCTCGCCCGCGGGATGATCTCGGGCACGCCCTACACGCTCTTCGGCGTCCGGCTCTTCGGGCTGCCGGAACTGGGCGTCTTCAACACCTTCTTCGCGCTGGGCGTGATCTTCTTCGTGGCCGTCGTCGCCGGCGCCCAGTTCCTGCGCAACCCGCCGCCCGGCTACGCGCCTCCCGGCTGGACCCCGCCCGCTCCCGCGGCGGGCGCGGGATCGAAGGTGGACTACGGTCCGCGCGAGATGTTGAAGACGCCCGTCTTCTGGATTCTCTGGATCACCTACTTCGCGGGCTGCACGGCCGGGCTGCAGGTCATCATGAAGGCCTCGCCGATCTGGCAATCCTTCCGCATCAGCATGGCGCCGCCGCCGGTGCCGGCCGGAGACTTCACGGCCATCCTCACGGCCGGGGCGGTGGCCGTCTCCATCCTCGCGATCTTCAACTCGGCCGGCCGCATCCTCTGGGGCCGGGTCTCCGACGGGATCGGCCGCAAGCCGGCGCTGATGATCATGCTCCTGCTCTGCGGGCTGACCATGCTCGCGCTCGACTGGATGCGCGCCTACCCGCTCTACATTCTCGGCATCGGCGTGATCGGCCTCTGCTTCGGCGGCTTCCTCGCCGTCTACCCGGCGGTCACGGCCGACTACTTCGGGACGAAGCATCTGGGCGTGAACTACGGCTGGATGTTCACCGCCTACGGGGCCGGCGGACTGGCCGGTCCCTACCTCGCCGCGCGCCTGATGCGGGTGGCCGGCGATGTCCCCTATGTCGCGGAGGAGGAGCCGGAGGTCGTGCTGGCCCTCTTCGAGGCCGGAAACTACCGGGTGGCGTTCCTCGTGGCCGGCGTGGCCTGCCTCGTGGCCGCGGTGCTGGTCAAGGCCATGCGCCCGCCGGTCCGCGCCGCGTGAGGCGCCGGGCCGTGGCGACGGCGCGGGAGCGGGCAGCCGCGCGGGAGTGAGCCTGTATGGAGCAGTCGAACCACGGATGAACACGGATAGACACGGATCGTGAACGCCTTGCGTCGGACATCGCGCGCACTCAGGCGGCGAAGAACGGCGCCGGGCGCCCGGGCGTTTCCGCGTGCAGGATTCTTCCGCATCCGTGTCCATCCGTGTCCATCCGTGGTCAGCCCCTGCTTCTTCTAGAATGAGTCCCGCCCGCGGCGAGGCGACGATGTCAAAGCGCAAGGCATTCTTCATCGCGCCGGACCTGGAACGGTATCCGTACCCGCCCTCGTCCCCCTTCGACACGCGCCGCGCCGCGCGCGTCGTCGAGACCGTCGAATCGCTCGGCTGGCTCGGCGGCACGGACCGCTACGTCGCGCACCCCGCGGAGCCGCTCGACCGGGCGGAGATCGAGCGGTTTCACGCGCCGGCCTACCTCGACGCGCTCGAACGCGGCAGCGCGGGCCGGTTCGAGCACGACGACATCGCGATGGGGCTCGGCACGCCGGACTGCCCGATCTTTTCCGGCATGTACGCGCACGGCGCGCTGGCGGCCGGGGCGACCGTCGCGGCGGCGGCGGCCGTGCGCGACGGCCGGGCCGACCGCGCCTTCCACCCGGGCGGCGGCATGCACCACGCCTTCCCGCGGCGCGCGGCCGGGTTCTGCTACATCAACGACGTCGTCTTCGCCGCCCTGACCCTGACCGACGCGGGCCGCCGCGTGGCGTTCCTCGACATCGACGCTCACCACGGCGACGGCGTCCAGGCCGCCTTCTACCGCCGGTCCGACGTGCTCACCCTCTCGCTGCACCAGGACGGGGCCACGCTCTTCCCGGGCACGGGCGGGGTGGACGAGATCGGCGAGGGCGAGGGCCGGGGGTACAGCGTGAACGTGCCGCTGCCGCCCGGCATCCGCGACGCCGACTACCTGCGCGCCTTCCGCGAGGCCGCCTGGCCCGTCCTGCGCGCCTACCGGCCGGAGACGCTGATCGTCGAGATCGGGCTCGACACGCTCGCGGGCGACCCCCTCGCCCATCTCGCGCTGACGAACAACGTCATGGTCGAGATCCTCCAGCAGGTCTTCACGCTGGGCGTGCCGATCCTGGCCCTGGGCGGCGGCGGCTACCACGTGGGCCGGACGGTCCGGGGCTGGGCGCTGGCCTGGGGCACGCTCTGCGGCGAGATGGACCAGGCCGACGACCTCATGGCCGGCATGGGCGGCGTGATGCTCGAAAACGCCGACTGGGCCGGCGGGCTCCGCGACCGGGCGCAGCCGCCGGCGGACGACCCGGCGGCGGAAGCGCAGATCGAGGCCCGCGTCGACGCCGTCATCGCCGCCGTCCGCGAACGCGTCTTCCCCTTCCACGGGCTCGCCGCGCAGCCCGGCTGACGGCCGCCCCCTCGGCCGCCGGCGCGGCGACCACGCAGTGGTCGCCGCCCTTCCGGGCCGTTGGGGATCAGTTGGCAGTTGGCAGTTGGCAGTCGGCAGTTCCTTCGGTCCGCGCCAGGGTCTCTCTCATCGTCCTCACGGCCCACCGTCCCTCCGCCCCTCTCCCGTTGCACTGTCCCCTGTCCCCCGCCGCCAACCGCCCACTGCCCACTGCCAACTGCCAACCGCCGACTGCCGACTGCCGACTGCCGACTGTTCACTCATCACTCATTACCCATCACTCATCACCCCCCTGACCGCTGATAGCTGATAGCTGCCCGCTCAAAGCCCATACCCGACCGCTACACGGAGTCGGCGCAGGACTCACCGTACCATCCGTCTCAGCACTTGATAGAAGCTCTCTCTGGATTTCACAAGGAGGATCTGGACTTGAGATCTATCCTCGACAATCCTGTAGGCGATTCGGTACTGTGTCTTCTCGTGCACAAAATGGTAGGACCTGATGCCCTTCAAAGGTCCTCTCAGTTCGATGTACCGATGAGGATCCTCTGCCAGAGTTCCCACCTCCTGCTGCACTTTGCGCTTCAGAGGCGGATCGAACTTCCTATACCTTCTATGGGCGGAGGGGGCCATGACGACCCTGTAAGGTCTACCATTCTTCAACCGGTATCCCCTTTCCCCCCTCCAGTTCCTCAAGAGAACGGGCGATGGTCTTGCAGGCCTCCTCGTCCACGAGTAACTCCAGAGTCTCAAGCTCCGCCGGGCTAAGGCCTTTCAGCAGATGAGCCAGTCGTTCCAGGTTTACCAGTTCAGCCCTGTTCAACTCTCTCAGTGCACCAGACATCCTGATCACCTCCTGCTCCTCTGAGCTTGGTGTCGTCTTCCTTGCCACATCTTATCATGTTTGTGCTCTCCCTTTACAGACTCCCACCGGCCGATACCTGCGGTGCCGCGGCAGCCTGTTGATTATGCAATGAATGCCTGTCTCCCACTCGTCATGTCCGTGCACGCACCTGAACCATGCCCCAATCCCCCTGTCGCCCTGAGCCTTTCCCCCTTGTCACCCTGAGCGAAGGGTATCAGTGGTGCTGTAGGGTCCGGCCTACCCCAAGGCGACGCCAAGCCCCGCCACTGCTTGGGGGTCTGGGGGCGCAGCCCCCAGCGCATCTGTCGGGACGAAGAATCTCGGTGCATTTTGAAGTTGTGGCTGTGTCGGTATCGCGACAGTCGCAGGCTGTACGCCCGGTCTCGGAGTTGCTTCAGGTATGTCACATTGACTATAATGGGTTGTACATGATGTATAAGTATGAGGTGATTGTCTACTGGAGTGAGGAAGACCAGTCATTCATTGCTGAGGTGCCCGAGTTAGCCGGGTGTATGGCAGACGGGGCGAGCTATGAAGAGGCCCTCAAGAATGCGCAGATAGTCATCGGGGAGTGGATTGAGACGGCGAAGTCGTTGGGACGTGAGATTCCGGCGCCCAGGGGGAGGCTCACGTATGCCTAGCATGTCGGGGCTACCGACCC
>PWTM01000357.1 GCA_003563855.1 PVC group bacterium
CCACGCCAATCCGCACCGGGCGTCGGGCGTCGGGAGTCGGGCGTCACAGCGGGATCGCCCGCCAGCCATCGCCCCATCCCGTAGGGGCAGGCCCCCGTGCCTGCCCCCTTCTTGCGCCTTCTGCGCCTCTTTGCGGCCAAAGAAGGAAAACCGCACCTCCGCCCTCCCCCATCCGCGTTATCCGCGTGATCCGCGGTCAAGGGCGAACAGGGGACAGGGAATTCCTCTCCGGCACGACGGCCGTAGGGGGGGGACCGGTGGACGACTACGCCGACGACTACGGTTGACGATTTCTTGCGACACGCGACACCCGACACCCGACACGCGACACTCGCCACCCGACACCGCTTCCCGCACGCGCGACCCACGGCCCGTCCCCAGTCTCTGCTGCCGTTCGCTTATCCTGCCCCCCATTTTCTTCTTGCATCCCGGGGGCAGAGCGATTAGGGTGCAATTGCGGTTCCGCCCGGGACGGCCCGGACAACGGGCGGACGCGGGAGGCGGCCGCACCCGTGGCGCAATCGGATAGCGCATCTGACTTCGGATCAGAGGGTTGCAGGTTCGAATCCTGCCGGGTGCGCCACCGGGAACCGCGCGAATAGATGGACAGAAGCTGGACGATCGGAGGTAGACAAGGTGAGCAAGCTCTCTGGTGCGCGCTACAACGTGCCCGCGGTTCCGCGGGCGGAGATCGATCGCTGGCCCATCCGGGAAGCCGGACTGCCGGCGCGGGTGGTGAACACGGCGACCCGGCTGAAGCTCCAGACGGTCGCCGACCTTCGCAACCTTCCCCCCGAACGGCTGCTCGGCGAACGACGGTTCGGCCGCCGTTCGCTCGACGCCACGATGCGGTTCTTCGAAACCTGCGCCGAGCTCGAAGCCGGGAAGATCGGCTTCCGCACCATCCGCGAACCCATGGACCGTGTGCTGGCCCCCGAGGTCTGGCAGGTCCTCGTCCTCCGGTACGGGCTCGAGCGACCGGACCTCGACGCCTCCCGGCAGTACTTCACGCTGCAGGCGATCGCGAACCGGGACGACGTCACGCGCGAGCGCGTGCGGCAGGTGGTGGAGATCGGCCTCGCAGGCCTCGGCCAGCGGCTGCTGACCGCGTTCCTGGAGCCGTTCGAGAAGATGCTGATGGACATCCCGCGCGCACAGGGCGGAATCGCGGAGGCCGACGCCTACGCGGACCTCGTCGGACACCCGGCGATGGCCGGGCTGAATCCGGCGGCGGTCGCGCTCCTGCTCTGCGACGCGCATCCGCAGTCCTGGACCTACTTCGGCCGCGCCTTCATCCTGGCCCCCGACGAGACGGTGAAGGACTTCGCGCACGGGCTCGTCCGGCGGCTCCGCCGGCGGCAACAGCCGACGCCCTGGGCGGAGGTGCTCGCCTTCGCGCGCAGGCACAGGCTCGCAGGCCACCTGGCCAGGCTCGAATCGACCCTCCCGCTGCTCCTCTCGCATCTGGATGGCGTGATCATGATGAAGGACCGATCGTGCCTGGCGAGCGAGCGCCTGGGCGACCTGCTCGATACGCTGATCCGCGAGCTGGGCGGACGCGCACACTACACGGATATCGCGGACCGGTTCAACGAACGGGTCCAGCCGCAGGAGCAGCGGAGCGCCAGCTCGATCCTGCGCCTGCTGATCGCCTCGCGCCGGTTCCGGACCACGGACCTTCCGGGCTGCTACGGCACGCGCTGAGCCGACGCGCGAAGACGCGCGGCCTGCGTGTCGACGTGCACGCCGTCTTCGTCGAGCCGGATGAAGACCGCCAGGTCGCGGTCGGTCTCGAGGACGCCATCGGGGCCTACCCGCTGCCGGTAGAACCGGCGCCCCAGCGCGTGGCGGCGCAGCGCCTCGAAGCGCTTCCGCCCGAGGACCGGGCGCGGGTTGCCAAACTCGAGGATCACGGTCGAGGGTTGCACCTGCGCAAGGAACGCGGCGGTCGGCCCGGCGAGCATGGCTTCCACGTCGGCCTTTCCGGCGCCGGGTTCCGGTCCGCCCGCCGCGCGGCCCGGCGCGAGGAGCACGTCGGCCCTCAGCCCTTCGCCCTCCGCCTCCGCGAGCGCCCGCTGCGCCTCCGGCCCCAGGTCGCCCGCCAGCAGCACGGCGCGGTCCCCGACCCGGACACGCACGGCCAGGCCGGGCGCCGGACCGCGATCGGTGGCGCCGTGCCCGACCGCCTCGATGCGGACCGGGAGTCCCCGCCAGGTCTCCGCGTGCAGCACGTCACCGGCCCGGACCTCCACCGGCGGCCGTCGGGCGGCGCCGGCGCCGACCGCCGCGGGGTGGAGTCCGGCCGGCAGCAGCACCCGTTCGACCCGCGCGTGCCGCAGCAGCGAGGGCAGTCCGGCGGCGCGCTCGGGCGCGCCGGAGAGGAGGACGACGGCGTCGAGGTCCCGGATGCGGAGGTCGGAGAGGAAGGGCAGTATCGAGCGCAGCGCGTCGTTGCGGCGGCCGGTCGCATCGGCGAAGCCGCTGTCGACGAGCACGCGGTGACCGGCCGGCGTTTCGACCAGCACGGCACTGGCATAGCCGAGCGGGAGGACCGTGACGCGAAGCCCGGGCTCCGGCCGGGGCCGGCCAACCGCCAGCGGGAGGGCGAGGAGGACGGCCGCGGCCGCCGGCCAGGCCCGGAGGAGACGGGGCCAGGCGCCACCGAGGCGCGCCCCGAGCGCGGCCGCCGCCCGGCCCAGCGGCGCGCGCCAGATGACCACCGCCAGCGCGGCGTACCAGGCGACCAGGTCGCGCAGGAGCGGCCGCCGCAGGAACGGGAACGGGAAGAGTGCCGCGACCCCGCGCGCGAGCAGCAGGAAGAGCGCGGTGAAGAGGCCGTTGGCCGCGTTCATGACGAGGGCGAGCGTCATCCCTACGCCGGGCACGAACCCGAGCAGCCCGGCCAGGATGCTCAACTGGAGGACCACGCCGATCAGCGGGATGGCGACCAGGTTCGCGTACGCCCCGCCGAAGGCCCAGCGGTTGAAGTAGTAGGCCGAGAGGGGCAGCATCATCCCGGCCTGGATGCCGATCTGCGCGGCGAGGAAGGCCGTGACCGGCCCGGGCAGGTCCCCGAGCCCGCGGCCGCCGAAGAGGCGCGTCCCGCGCCGCTCGAGGCCGCGCCCGAGCCGCCAGGCCGCGGCCGCCGCCGCGGCCGCCACGAGCGCGAACGCCGGCGTGGCCAGCCACCGGAACGCGAGAATCCCGGTCCCCGTGACCGCCCCGACCAGCGTCAGCGCCGCGAGCAGCGCGGGCCCGCGCAGCGGCTCGATCAGCGCCAGGACCGGCGGGGTCAGGAGCGCGAGCGAGAGGATCGCGCCGAAGGAGAGCGTGAACGAGGGGTCGGTGATCATCCAGGGGTTGTGCAGCAGGATCAGCAGCGCGGCGACCGGAACGCCGAGCAGCGCCGAGGCGCGCAGGCCCTGGCCGAGGTAGGCCCAGGCCAGGAGGAAAAGCGTGTGCATGATCACCGCCCGGACGGTGGACGGGCGCGCGCCGGTCAGGATCGCGAAGACGAGCAGGACGAGGATCACCACGGGGACGAACACCTTGCGCGGGATGCGCAGCAGTGAAAAGATCCCGGCGAAGAGCAGCGCCAGGATCGTCACGTGCAGGCCGGAGACGGCCAGCACGTGGTTGACCCCGGACGCGCGGAACTGCTCGAAAAGCAGCATCTCGCCCTCGGCGTCCTCCTCGGCGTCCTCCTCCCACTCGTCCGGCGGCACGGCACGGAACAGGCGGTCGGGCTCGAACCGCACGCCCTGGAGGCCGTGGCGCAGGCCAAGCGTGACGCCGCCCAGGAAGGCGGACTGCGGGAACGGCGCGGTCTGCTTGATCACGCCAAGCATCCGGTCGCGCAGCGCGAGCGAGGCGACCACGTGCGGCGCCCCGCGGCGCAGGCGGCCGTCGGGCAGCGGCGCCGGCCGTAGCGCCGGCCCCTCGTCGCCCACCGGGCGGCGCGGAAAGAGGCGTCCGTGCACGCCGTGGTTGCGCAGGAAGGCCCGCGCGTCGAACCCGCCGGGAAAGGGCTGGGGCCGCGGCGCGAGCAGTTCGCCGGCGACCTCGAGGTCCATGCCGTAGGCCCAGCGCCCCGCGTACCGCCCGTAATCGGGCGCCTCCGGGCGGACCTCGACGTGGAGGTCGCCGCCGTCGATCCGGTACCAGGGCCCGCCCACGCTCTCCTGCAGGAAGGCGGGCGTCACCGTGAGGACCGTCCGCGTCGGGTAGACGGCGGGGTCCCCGGTCACGCGGCCCAGGATCCGGACCGGCGGGGCCGGGCGCGTTTCGCGCGCGAAGGTGGCGACGTGGTTCGCCACGGCGTGCAGCGAGAGCGCGGCCTCCTCCCCGTCGCCGACGACCTCGACCCGGTCGACCCGGGTGAAGGGCTGGGCGACGGGGTAGACCGTGCCGACCGGGTCCC
The DNA here is from genome assembly GCA_003563855.1 of PVC group bacterium. Classification (GTDB taxonomy): domain Bacteria; phylum Verrucomicrobiota; class Kiritimatiellia; order PWTM01; family PWTM01; genus PWTM01. The sequence continues at coordinate 4,421 of PWTM01000357.1, forward strand.
GCGCGCGCACGAGCACCTCGTCGCTCCGCTGCGGCAGTTCGGCGACCGTGAAGGGCCAGCGGCCGCGTTCGTCGAGCGCGGCGATGCCGGCCGCGTCCCGTTCCAGCACGCGCGCGTGGACCTCGCCCTGCAGCCGCAGGCGCAGGTCGCGCCCGGTCGCGGACTCCTTGCGCAGGGCCACCCGCGCCATCTCGGGCAGGGCGACCGGGCCGCCGGCCAGTTCGGCCGAGCGCCCGTCCACGCGCACGTGCGCGACGCGCCGCGTGACCGCCGTGTCGACGGCGCCCTGGCGCGCCAGGCCCAGCGCCAGCCCGGGGCCGAGCACGGCGGCCCAGGCCGCGGCGCGGGCGCCGGCGCCGGCGGCCGCCCAGCCGCGGCGCCCCACCCGCGCAAGCACCGCTCCGCCGGCGGCGAAGGTCAGCGCGGCAAGCGCGAAGAGCGGCGCGCCGGCCAAGGGCGGAACCGGCAGCACGCGCGCGGCCGCGATGCCCGCGACGAAGGCGTAGCAGAAGCCGATCAGCAGCGGACTAACGGGCATCGGGCCGGACCTCCTCGCCGCGTGGGCCGATCCGCGGGTAGTACCGCTCGTTCGAGCGCCAGATCGGCGAGGTCTCGGGCGCGCCGGACCAGATCGCGCGCAGGGCGCCCCGGTACGCGGGGTGCAGCGCCGTGACGAGCAGCCCCAGCAGGAAGGCCCCGGCCAGAAGCCAGCCCAGGGTCCGCGTCCGCGGGTCAGTCATGACCGCCCTCCTCCTCTGCAGGCGGCGCCCCGCCGGGCCGGAGCAGGCCGAGGTAGACGAGCAGGAACGGCACGAGCGGAAGGAAGTAGAGCGCGCCGTCCTGCGCGTAGAGCAGCCGCGCGTCCTGCCGCGCCAGCCAGCCCAGGTAGACAGCCAGGGCAAGCGTATTGAGCGCCCCCCCACACAGCACCCCATGGCCGCGGGTCACCGGCCGCCCCCGTCCGGCGCCGGTTCGGGCGGCGGCTCTCCGGCGGGCGGCCCCTCCAGCCGGACCGCCGACGCCCAGCGCGCGGCGCGTTCGACGATCCGGATGCGCGCCCGCTCGCCAACGCGCGCGTCGGGCACGAAGACGACCAGTCCGCCGATGCGCGCGACGCCGTCGCGCTCCGGCGCGCGTCGGTCCGCTTCGGTCACCACCACGTCGAAGACCCGGCCCGGCTGCACCGCGTCGGCGGTCTCCGGGGCGGCCGTGACCGCCGGCGCGGCCGGCGCCAACCGGTCCACGATCGCCGTCTCGGCGACTGTCCGCCGCCGGCGCGTCACCTCGACAATCGCCTCCTCGCCCGGCCCGACATCGGGCACGAACGTCACGACCCCGCCGATGCGCGCGATGCCCTCGGCTCCGTCGCGCGACTCGGAGACGACCCGCACCCGGTAGCGGCGGCCCTCCGCCGGATCCTGCCCGTCGCCCCGCCCGTCGCTGAGCGTCCAGCCCAGGTACAGGCCGAGCGCCTCCGCCTCGGCCCCGCGCAACCGGCGAACCTCGACCTCGCTCTCGCGCGGCCGCGCAAGCCACATCGTGGCCCCGGCGATCAGCGCGGCCGCCAGCGCGGCCGCCACGGGACCGCGCCCCGATCCGCCGAACCCGCCCCGTCTGTCGATGCGCTCCGCCATGCCTGCGTCCCGCCCTCGTCACGATACCGCTCCCGCCCCACCCCGCGCAAGACCCTGTACTCCGTGGACTTCCTCCAGTTTTCGGCGTGCGGGGGGGCTCCTGGGCAGCGTGGTGCGGCAGGCCGTGCCGCTCGGGGCCGCCCCCGGGGCGGGAGAGACCATGACGGCGAAAGGGTGATGTGCCGCCCCGGGGGATTCGAGCAGAGCGGGGCGATAGCTTAGACCGAAGCGTGCCCCCCGGGAACGCCAGGCTCCAGCCTGGCCGACCAAGGGGACGAGAACCTCGCTGACCAGGACCGTGCCACGCTGGAGCGTGGCGTTCCCGGGGGGCGCACATCCACCCGCTTCGCTTCTACGGGGGGGCTCTTACGCTGCCAGAAAGGTGACGCGGTATGGAGTGCGGCGGCAGAGGGCGAAGCCCGGCGACGCCGCTTTTTGGTTGGCGGGGTGACGCGATGCTTACGGGGGGACGAAAGCGGTGTCGCCGTCCCGGACGCGGGGCGCGCCCGGGACTCTGCCACCGTCTCCATACGCCGAAGCTCCGGCAGCAGCGCCGCTGTGGAGGTGGGGCTGGCGTGGACGGGGAGCAGCGGTCCCGTAGGGCCCGCTGTACGGACGGGCGCCCAACCGGGCCTCCAATACAGCGGGGGCTGCGCACCCGCTGCGGACACGCGGCTGGCGGGGGCCGGCGGCAGCGGTCCCGCGGCGAAACGTTGAGCCCGGTCCGAGCCTCTTCCGTCGTCAGCCCTAGGTCGCCGTAGTCGTCGACCGGCTCGTCCCTTTCCGGTGGACGACTACGCCGACGACTACGGATCACGAGGGCCTCCGGCCTTCCCCTTTCAGCGTTTCAGCTTTTCCTCACGTGTCCTGCCCCGCCCCGGCCCGAGTACGCCGCGCACTGGGTGAC
>PWTM01000284.1 GCA_003563855.1 PVC group bacterium
CCGCCGGTGAAAGACGAGCCCGAAGCCGAGCGCGGAGAACGCCGCCGCGATCACCGTCGCCAGCGCAATGCCCGCGTGCTCGTACCCGGCAGGGAACGTGGCCATGAACAGAACGCTCAGCGCGACGTTCAGCCCCATCGCCGCGACGCCGATGCGCAGGGGCGCGCGCATGTCCTGCGCGGCGTGGAAGGCGGGAACAAAGACCTTGACGAACGGATAGAAGAGGAGGCTCGCGGAATAGACCCGGAGCGCGCGCACGGTCAGCAGCGTCGACTCGGCGGTGAACGCGCGCCATTGCAGGAGCCAGGCGACGATCGGGTCGCCGAGCGCCGCCAGACCGAAGGCGGCCGGGACCATGACGAGCAGCAGCAGCCGGAGGGCATGGTTGACCGTCGCGCGAAACGCCTCCGGCGCCCGGTCCGCGCCCTGGCCGGCCAGCACGGGCAGCAGGACCGTGCTGACCGCCGTCGCGAAGACCCCGATCGGCAGGTTGATCAACTGCATGCTGAAGAAAAGCGCGGCGGGCGCCCAGGCGCCGACCCAGAGGGCCAGCAGCGTATCGACGAGCACATTGACCTGGACCACGGCGCGCCCGAGCGCCGCGGGCCCGAGCAGCCGCATCACCTGGCGCAGGCGCCGGTCGCGGAAGCCGGCGGCGGGCCAGGGTCGGAAGCCGAGCCGGAAGAGCGCCGGCCACTGGACGGCGGCCTGCAGGAACCCCGCCAGCGGCACGGCCCAGGCGACGGCCCAGATCCGGTCCTCGGGCGCGGCGCCGAGCGCGGGCGCCACGCCGAGCAGCGCGCCGATCAGGACGAGGTTCAGGACCCACGGGACGGCGGCCGGGATGCCGAACCGGCGATAGGCGTTCAGGATGCCCATCTGCGCCGCCGCCAGGCAGATGAACCCGAGGTACGGGAGCATCACGCGCAGGAGGCGCAGCGTCAGCTCGACGCGGGGCGCGAACGTCCCCGCGCGCAGCGCGAACGTAACCCCGACCACCCCGGCGGCCACCAGCGCCGCCAGCGCCAGCACGAGCAGCGTGAAGACCCGGCGCGCGAGGCCGCGCGCCCCCCCCTCGCCCTCCGCCCCGCGCGTCTCCACGAAGACCGGGACAAAGGCCGCCGAGAGCGCGCCCTCGCCGAAGAGGGCGCGGAAGAGGTTCGGGATCTTGAAGGCGACGACGAACGCCGACATCGCCATCGAAGTGCCGAACGCCGCAGCCATCAGCATGTCGCGCGCGAGGCCCAGCAGGCGGCTCACCGCCGTGAGCCCGCCGACCAGCCCGATCGAGCGAATAACCCCGCGCTGCTCCATACCGCCCGCCCCGCGGCGCCCCGGCCCCGCGGCCGAACGCCGCACCGCGTCAGACCGACGCGTCCTCGAACCGGTAGGTCGGCCGTGGACGGTAGTCGGTGTGCAGCAGCCGGTGCGCCTTCGCGCTGAGCGGCGCGCCGAGGAACTCCGCGTAGAGCTGCTGCACGTAGGGGTTCAGGTGCGAACAGCGCTTCGCGCTGGTCGCGTCGTCCTTGTAAAGACCGGCCGCGCGACGGCGACGCACGTCGTCGTCCGCCCCGTACGGCTGCCCGCCGCCGCCGACGCAGCCGCCGCGGCAGGCCATGACCTCGATGAAGTGGTAGGGCAGCTCCGTCCCCGCCCGGCGCGCGGCGCGCACGCGGTCCAGGACCGTCTCGATGTTCGCCATCCAGTGCGCGACCGCGACGCGGACTTCCTTGCCCGCCACCTCGACCCGCGCCTCCTTGACGCCCTCGAGCCCGCGCACGTCCATGAAGTTCACGTCCTCGAGCTCGCGGCGCGTGACCAGGTGCGCCGCCGTTCGGAGCGCCGCCTCCATCACCCCGCCGGTCGCCCCGAAGATCGTTCCCGCGCCGCTGTAGCCGCCGAGGATCGAATCGCAGTCCTCGTCCGGCAGGTTCGGGAAGTCCATCCCGCAGGCCTTGATCATCCGGGCCAGCTCGCGCGTCGTGATCGAGACATCGACGTCCTGGTGGCCGCTGGCGAACATCTCCTCGGAGCGCGAAATCTCGAACTTCTTGGCCGTGCAGGGCATCACGGAGACCATGAAGATGCGGGCCGGATCGATCCCGCGCTTCTCCGCGAAGTAGGTCTTGGCCATCGCCCCGCACATCGCGTGCGGCGACTTCGCCGTCGAGAAATTCGGGATGAAGTCCGGGGCGAACTTCTCCATGTAGTCCGTCCAGGCCGGGCAGCAGCTCGAGATCAGGGGCAGCTCGCCGTGGCCGTGGGCGAAGCGCTCCACGAACTCGGCGGCCTCCTCCATGATCGTCAGGTCGGCCGCGAAGTTCGTGTCGAAGACGGCGTCGAACCCGAGCCGGCGCAACGCCGTGTAGGTCTTGCCCGTGAGCAGCTCGCCCGGCTCGAACCCGAACGCCTCGCCGATCGCCACCCGCACCGCCGGCGCGATCTGAACGGCCGTGAAGACCTCCGGGTCCTGCAGCGCCCGCCAGACGCGCTGGGCGTCGGACTTCTCGTAGATCGCCCCGACCGGGCAGTGCGCGCTGCACTGTCCGCACTTGATGCAGGGGCTGTCCCCGAGGCTGACGTCGGCGGTCGGCGCGATCCGGGTGTGCTCGCCGCGGCCGAGGAATTCGAGCGCCCAGACGCCCTGCATCTGCTGGCAGACGATCGCGCACCGCCCGCACTTCACGCACTTCTCGGGGTTCAGGATGATCGCGTTCGTCGTGTCGTCGACCGGCAGCTCGGCCACGCGGTGCTCGTAGCTGACCTCGCGGATGCCGAAGTCGGCCGCGAGTTGTTGCAGCTCGCAGTTGCCGTTCCGGGGGCACTGGAGGCAGTCGTTCGGATGGGTGGAGAGGATCAGCTCGATGACGGACTTGCGGACCTGGTAGATTTCCGGGTTGTGGGTGACGATGCGCATCCCCTCTTCCGCCGGGGTGGCGCAGGCGCGGAGCATCTTACTCAACCCCTCGACCTGGACAACGCAGATGCCGCAGGCCGCCCAGGCCGGCAGGTCCGGGTGGAAGCAGAGCCGGGGGATCCGGACGTTGACCTGCTCGGCCGCCTCCAGGATCGAGGCGCCGGGCTCGACCGCCACGTCGATGCCGTTGATCTCCAGCTTGATCTTCTTCATGACCTGAGTCCTTCGCGCGCCGGGGCCGGCCTCACTTCTGCGAGACCGCGTCGAACTTGCACGCCGTGTAGCATTCGCCGCACTTGATGCACTGGGCCTGGTCGATCACGTGCACCTTGCGCCGCTCGCCCTCGATGCAGTGCACGGGGCAGCGGCGCGCGCAGAGGCCGCAGCCGATGCACTTCTCGGGCAGGATGTAGAACACGACCAGGTCGCGGCACTTGCGGGAGGGACAGCGGCGGTCGAAGACGTGCGCGTTGTACTCCTCGCGAAAGTACCGCAGGGTCGAGAGCACGGGGTTGGGCGCGGTCTGGCCCAGGCCGCAGAGCGAGGCCTTCTGCATCGCGTGGCCGATCTCGCGGAGCTGGTCGATGTCGCTCTCCTGCCCCGCGCCGCGCGCGATGCGGTCGAGCACGTTGGTCATCGTCCGGCCGCCGACGCGGCAGGGGGCGCACTTCCCGCAGGACTCGTCGACGGCGAACTCGAGGTAGAACTTGTTCACGTCGACCATGCAGTCCTCTTCGTCCATCACGATCATGCCGACGGACCCCATGATCGAGCCGAGTTCCTGGAGCGAGGCGTACTCGATGGGCGTGTCGAGGAAGTCGGCCGGGATCACGCCGCCGGAGGGGCCGCCGGTCTGCACGGCCTTGAAGGCGCGCCCGCCCGGGATGCCGCCGCCGATGTCGGTGACGATCTCGCGCAGCGTCGTGCCCATCGGCACCTCGATCAGGCCCGAGTTGTTGACCTTGCCGGTCAGCGCGAAGACCTTCGTTCCGGTCGAGTCCTTCGTCCCGATGGACGCGAACCAGTCGCCGCCTTTCAGGAGGATGACGGGGATATTCGCCAGCGTCTCGACGTTGTTGATGACGGTCGGCCTGCCCCAGAGCCCGCGCACGGCGGGGAACGGCGGGCGCGGGATCGGCATCCCGCGCTTGCCCTCGATCGAGGCGATCAGCGCGGTCTCTTCCCCGCAGACGAAGGCGCCCGCGCCGAGCCGGATCTCGATGTCGAAATCGAACCCGCTGCCGAGGATATCGCGGCCGAGCAGGCCCCGCGCCCGGGCCTGCTCGATGGCCATCTCGAGCCGGCGGATCGCGAGGGGATACTCCGCGCGAATGTAGATGAAGCCGCGCGCGGCGCCCGTGGCCCGCCCGGCGATGGCCATCGCCTCGAGAATCGAGTGCGGGTCGCCCTCGAGCGTGCTGCGGTCCATGTAGGCGCCCGGGTCGCCCTCGTCGGCGTTGCAGATGACGTACTTCTCGTCGCCGGGCGCGTTCCGGGTGAAGACCCACTTCTGCCAGGTCGGGAAGCCGGCCCCGCCGCGGCCCCGCAGGCCGGAGCGGCGCAGCTCGTCGATGATGCCCTCCGGATCGAGGTCGAAGAGCGCGCGGTCGAGCGCCGCGTAGCCCTCGCGCGCGATGTACTCGTCGATCGACTCGGGGTCGATCACGCCGCAGTTGCGCAGCACGATGCGGAACTGCTTCTGGTAGTAGTCCGGCACCTCGACGCGCGTCCGCTCGCGGTTCCGTGAGCGGTCGCAGAGCAGGCGCTCGACCGGGCGCCCGTCCCGGACGTGCTGGGCCACGATATCCGCCACATCCCAGGGCTGGACCTTCACGTAGACCGATTCGTCGGGCAGCACCTTGACGACCGGCCCCTGCCCGCAGAAGCCGAAGCATCCGGCCTTGACCACCTGCGCGACGTCCTCGAGCCCCTGCTCGCGCACCTCGCGGGTCAGCGCCTCGACCAGCGCCGCGCTCCCGCCCCCCTCGCAGGCTTCGCCGCCACAGACCAGGATGAACGTGCGGTACCCCATGACGCGGCTCACTCCCCGGACGGACCGGCGCCCGGAACCAGGTCCGCGGCCGGTTTGTCGTAAACGCGATCGTCGAGCAACTGCCGGCCGATGATGTGCTGGAGCACGATCCGGCGCGCCGTCTCGGCGTCCACCCGGCCGTAGACGACCGTCGGCATGCCCTCGACCATCACCTCGACCGTGGGCTCGGCATGACAGAGCCCCATGCACCCGGTCTGCCGGATGCGCACGCCCTTGACGTGGTTGCGCTCGATCTCCGCGGCGAGCGCCTCGCGCGTCGCCTGCGCGCCGGCCGCGATGCCGCAGGTCGCCATCCCGACGACGAGCTCCGCCGCGGCGGCCGCGCCGTCCTCGCGCCGCAGCACCCGGGCCTGTTCCTCGCGCAACGCGCGCAATCCTTCCCGTGTCAACCGTTCCATCAGCCTGTCCCCGTCCCCCTGCGGCGGCCCGATCAGGCCCCGCGGTACTTCGCCAGAATATCGGGCAACTGTTCCTTTGTGACCTTCCCGAACGTCTCGCCGTCAACGGTCAGCACCGGCGCGAGGCCGCAACAGCCGACGCAGCGGACCGACTCGACGGAGAACTCGCCGTCGGCCGAGACCGTGTTCAGCCCGACGCCGAGCAGGTTTTCGAACTCCTGGATCAGGTCCTGGCCACCCTTGAGGTAGCAGGCCGTGCCCATGCAGACGGCAATCTGGTGCCGGCCGGGCTGCTGCAGCTTGAAGAGGTGGTAGAAGGTCACAACCCCGTAGATCTTCGCCAGCGGAATCCCGAGGCGCTCCGCCACCTCGAAGGCGATGGTCCGGGGGATATACCGGTAGACGGACTGCACCTTGTGCAGCACCATGATCAGGTTGCCCGGCTTCTCGCGCCACTCGTCGATGAACGCCACGAGCTCCGGGGTCAACCGGAGCGGCGCCTCCCCGCCGGACGCCTCCGGCTTCTTTGCCTTCGCCTCAGCCATGCCTGCACCTCGCCCGGACGTGAAAAACCGTGACCGGCGAGCTTACCCGGCGGCCGCGGAATCGCAAGCGCAAAGCGCAGCGCCCCCGCGAGGCCGCGAGGCAGGATGACCTTCCCCAGTTCTTCACGGCATACCCGTTTCGGATGACGACAACGACGACGACTACGGCTTACGACAGGCCTCCAATCGTCCACCCCTATCGTCGCCCCCTCTCGTCGCCCGAAAGACACCCGCGAGAGCCGGGTCACGACAAGGAAAACGAAGCAGAGGGGTCAGGGCTATTCATTCGCCATTTCGGAGGTAACAGGCGGGGTGGTTCAGTTGCAGGGGGCAGTTGGCAGTTGGCAGTTGGCAGGGGCACCGGGAGGCTGGAGCGGACTGAAAGCACTGCCGACTGCCACTGCCCACTGCCAACTGCCCGGGAGGCGCGTGTCGCACCTTGGGCTTTGGCTGGTCTCTTGGGGGCGACGAGAGGGGACGACGAGAGCGGGCGACGATTGGAGTCCGGACTCGCCCCCCCCGGGAACGCCAGGCTCCAGCCTGGCCGATCAGGGGACGAGGACCGCCACCCCACTGACACCCGTGGGGGTGCGGAGCTCAATATCCAACGCCCAACAAGGAATATCCAACGCCCAGGGGAATCCCTGATCGGTTGGATATTCCTTGTTGGTATTGGACATTCGCTCGTTCCTGCCGACAGCGACGAACCACAGCCATGCCCACCAAGCGTCCACCTGGCCCATCAGGGGACGAGAACGTCGCGGACTACGACCGTGCCACGCTGGAGCGTGGCGTTCCCGGGGGCGCCCGCGGCTACAGGATCGCGGGGAAGAGAAAGGGGCGAATGCCCTGTAGCCGCGGGCGGTGACCGCGGCGTTTCTCGCACCCGCGATCTTTCGCCTGCCGGCCGCGGTCGACGCCCGCGGCTACAGGATCGCGGCGTGGAGAAAGGAGCGAATGCCCTGTAGC
>PWTM01000289.1 GCA_003563855.1 PVC group bacterium
CAGCGCGCGCTTGCCGCGGCCGTGGAGCAGGTGCGCGGCCAGGGCCACGAAGCCCGCCGTTTCCAGCGCCACCGCCGGCGTCGCACAGCAGAGCGAGGAACCGGAGCCCCCGCGCTCGACCCGAAGCCAGCCCACCGCCGACTGCGGCCGGAACTCGACCCGCAGCGGAAGCGGGCAGCGGCGCCGGCCCGCGCCTTCGGCCCGGAAGGCCGCGCGCGCCTCGGTCACGGCGGCCAGGTAGCGGTCGAGGTTCGCGGGCTGGCGGAAATACGCCACCCAGCCCAGCGCCTCACGCGTGGGACCCGTGAGTTCCGCGCGCGCCAGGCCCCGCCAGGCCATTCCGGACTCGATCACCCGGTGCAACCGCGCAAGCCGCTCCAGCGCCCGGTCGCGGTCCACCCGCTCCGGTTCCGTAAGCTCGCCCCTCAGCGTCCCCAGCGCGCGTTGCAGCCCGGAGACGCGAAACGCCTGCGGCCGACCCGCGGCGCCCGCCGGAAGGCGGAAGCCGCCGTATTCCCGAGCGCGCCAAGTCACGAACCTGTTCCCCTCCATCCCCGCCGCGCCGGCCGTCCCTGGCCGGTCGGCCGCAGCTACGGTGCGCCGACAATGATCCAGCGGAACGGGAAGCGATACTGAAGTCGGGGTTCGTCGCGGAGCCCGGCGCGGGCGATCAGGAGGTGGAGGTCCGCGCGCGTGAAGCCGCGGCGAATGGAGGCGAGCCCGTCCTCGAGCAGGAACCCGCCGCGGAAGAACGCGCCGACGATGAGGGCGTACGGCGCCGCGGCCCAGCGGCTGCGGGCGATGTCGCTGAGCACATAGCGCGCCGGCGCCTGGGCCTCGATGCGCCGCAGCAGCTCGACGCAGGCCTCGTCCGGCAGGTGATGCAGGAGGTGGTTGGCAAAGATGAAGTCGGGCCGGCCCCAGGCCGCGGGGTCGAGCGCGTCGGCCGCGACCAGCTCGATCTCGGGATAGCCCTGGTTGGCCGCGGCGGCGTAGCGCAGGATCCGCGGGTCGCGCTCGACGGCCGCGACCGTCAGCCGCAACCCCTCCCGCCGGCAGCATCGCACGAGCCAGCGCGGGATATCGCAGCCCCCGGCGCCCAGGTCGGCCAGGCGCCAGTCGCGGTCGGGTGCCCGGCGCATGTCCCGCAGCACGGTGCGCGCCAGGACGTCGCGGTAGCGCGTGAAGAACCGGTTCACCACGCCGAACTGGTCCAGCGTGCGAAACAGCCGGTCCTCCGGCGCGTCCGGCCGGTCCATGCGCTCGACCAGGTGTTCGCGCGAGGTGGCGGCGCGCTCCCTCATGCGCGGCCGTCTGCGGCCGGCTTCCGCAGCAGCGCCAGCTCGATCATGCCGCCGAAGAAACGGCGCGTGCGCTCGATGTGAAAGCCCGCCGCGCGGTAGCGGTCGGCAAGCGCCGCGCGGTCCGGGAAGCGCGCGAGGCTGTCGGCGATGTAGCCGTACACGTCCGCGTTCCCGTGCAGCGCCAGGCCCCACAGGCCGCCCCAGAGTTTCAACAGGCGGTGTTCGAACCGCTGCGCGGTCCGGCCGCGCGGCTTGGAAAAGTCGAGGAAGGCCGCGACGCCGCCGGGCTTCAGGACGCGTACGACCTCCGCGAGGGCCTCGTCGAGATCCCCGGCGTTGCGCAGCGCGTACCCGCCGGTCACCACATCGAAGGCCGCGCCGGCCTGTTCCGTCCGGCCCATGTCGCCGATCTCGAACCGCAGGCGGTCGCCGCCGCCCCGCTCCCGGGCGAGCGCGATCATCGCCGGGGTGAGGTCCAGCGCCAGCACGTGGCCGGCGGGATAGCGCCGGGCCAGCCGGCGGGCCAGGTCCCCGGTGCCGCAGGCCAGGTCGAGGCAGGCCGGCGCATCGAGCGGGGGCAGCATGGCCACGAGGCGATCCTTCCAGGCGCGGTCGCGGCCGAAGGAGAGCAGGCGGGTGATCGCGTCGTACCGGGGCGCAACCACGGTGAAGAGCGCCTCGTTCAGCACGCGCTTCCGATCGGGATCGGCCAGGTGCGCGGCCGGCTTGAGGGCGAAGCGCGGCCTCACGGCGCCGCGCTCCGGGTGGGGTTCAGCCGCGCCATCTCGTCCAGCGCGGCATCGCGACCGGCGGGAATCGAGGTCATCGAGAAGAAGCGTGCCAGGCGCGGCTGCATCGCACGGCGCTGCAGAAGGCCGCGAACGACCCGGGCGCGAACCGCTGAGACCGCTGTCCCGGTGCGGGTGCCGACCCACATTCCGATCGCGGCCCGGCGCGCGGCGCGCCGGAACGCGCGGCGGCGAACCTGGCCATAGCGGCGCAGCGGACCCGCGGGATCGTCACCGGTTCGCACGAGCCGGACCAGGGTCCCGGCCAGGTGCCAGGCGTCCATGAGCCCGGTGTTCATGCCCTGCCCGCCGATCGGGCTCATCGTGTGCGCCGCGTCGCCGCAGAGCGCGACCCGTCCCGCGGCAAAGGACCGCGCAAGCCGGTACGCGGGGGTGAACCGGCTCGCGTCGACGAGGTCCTCCGTCCGCAGCGGCACGCCCGCCAGGCGGCTCACCCGGGCGCAAAGCGCCTCGGCCGTGTCGGCCGGGTCGCCCGAACGCGTCAGGGCCACCCAGCGACGCAGGCCGTCGGGCAGGGGAAACGACTCGATGGATCCCTCTGGCGTGAAGAACAGATGGGCCTCGGCGCCCCAGCCGGTCCCGTCCTTCGCGTCGCCCATCACGAACGTCGGCCGGTAAGGGCGCGGGGGTGTGTCGAGACCGAGTTCGGCGCTCAGGCGACCATGGACACCGTCGCAGAGGACGAGAAACCGGCAGCGGAGCGCCCGGCCGGCCGGTTCGCGCGCCGAGCGCAGGCGCACCTCCACGCCGTCCGCGTCGGCCGCGAACCCCTCCACGGCGGTACCGGGTGCGAACGTCGCGACGGCGTCCATGCGCGCCCAGAGCGTGCGCACGAGTTCGCCCTGGGGGAGGGCGAGAACGAAGGGGTAAGGCGGGGGGAGCGAGGCGAACCCGAGATCACCCAGCGCGCGCCGGCCGTCGTGCACGACGGCGCGTTCCACCCCGCATCCGGCGGCAACCAGCGGCGAGGCGAGCCCGAGGGCGGCGAAACGGCGGAGCGTAGGCGGCATGATGCCGATCGCCATCGAACGGGCGGGCGGCGCGGTGCGGCGCTCCGCCACCCGGGTTCTCACGCCGGCCGCGCCGAGCAGGCAGGCGAGGAACGAACCCACCGGCCCCGCGCCCGCAATGCAGACGTCCGCGTCCGGATCGTGGGGTGCCGCGATCATCCCCGCCCCGTGAAGGCGAGCAGCGCCGCGAACGCCGAGAAGCCCGCACCGAAGGCCAGCATCACGCCCAGGTCGCCGGCCGCGGGCCGACCGTCCCGCAACAGGCGCTCGACGCCGAAAAGAACGGAGGGCGAGGACATGTTGCCGCAGGTGCGGAAAACCTCGAGCGAGAACCGGAGGTCTTCGGGCGTCAGGCCCAGCCGTTCGCCCACGCGGTCCAGCACCGAGGTGCCGCCCGCGTGGACCGCCCACCAGCGGATATCGCCGCGCCGCAGCCCGCGCGGTTCGAGCAGGTCCGACAGGGCGCGTTCGGCCAGCTTCGCGCCGATGACGGGCACGCGGATGCCGAGATGGTTGCGCAGCCGTCCGCCTTCCTGCCGGTAGCGCAGGTGCTCGCGGTATTCCGGGGCCAGCGCGGAAGCGAAACCGAGGATCTTCGCGGCGGCGCGGGGGGCGGGCGTCTCGTGACCGGCCGTCAGCACGGCGGCGGCCGCCCCGTCGCCGAAGATGGAGTTGCTGACGATCAGGCCGGGGTCGGGCCCCATGAAGAGCGTGGCCGAACAGATCTCGACCGCGATGGACAGCGCGGGGCGCGCGCCGTCCAGCGCCAGGAGGCCGGCGGCGCACTGGAGGTTCGGCAGGGCGGCGCCGCAGCCCATGCCGGCGATATCCACCGCGTGCACGTCGCCCGACAGGCCGAGGTCCTCGGCGACATAGGAGGAGAGCCCCGGGCAGAGGTAGCCGGTACAGGTGTTGACGACAAGCGTACCCACGGCCGCGGCGCCCAGCCCGGCCCCCGCCAGTGCGCGACGCGCGGCGTCCGCCGCGGTGCGGCGCGCATGGCGGAGGAAGCGCGCGTTCAACCGGTCCGGGTCGGCCTCGAGCGACTCCTCGGGGGAATCCATGCCGAGATGCCGTCCCTGCACCGGGCCCTCGAGCAGCAGGCGGCGGTACAGCGCGTCCTCCTCCGGGGCCAGCGGGAAGCGCTGGGAAAAGAAGGCGTAGGCTTCCCGCTGCGTCACGTACAGCGGCGGATGCGCCGTGCCCAACGACTGCAGGAGCGTTTCCATCGGCAGAGTATAGCGCAACGAAGCGCGGCCGGTCACGCCGTCGGTACGGCGAGCAGGGTCCGCCGCGTTGATCTGCTCAATCACCCTATCCGGCGTTCGCCTCGGGGAGCAGCGCCAGCCGCGCCGTGAGTCCTGGATTGGCGGACGCCGGTGCCAGCCCCCGTGCCACCTCGTGCAGGAAAGCCGCGTACCGGGCGTATATCCGCTCGTCCTCGAGGTGAAGGAAATGGCCGGCGCCGGGCACCAGTTCAATGCGGGCCCGCGGCATCACGCACCGGATCGTCTGCAGGTCCTCGTCCGTCCAGAGGTCGTCCTCCTGGCCGTTGATGACCAGGGTCCTGGCCCGGATGCCGCCCAGGTCAACGTAGTCCGTGAGGGGCCCCGCCTCCACGAGTGTCTGGAGATGGTGGCGGAACGACTCGAACTGACCGGGCGAGAGCATCTCGATCTGGTGGGCGATACGCCGCTTGAACGAGGGGGGGAGCCGCTGTCCGAAGGCATCGATGATCAGCCGCGCGCCTTTGTGCTGCCGGTCCCGCGCGTACAACCCACAGGCCTCTTCCATGATCGCCATCAGCCGCGGCGACGGCTTCAGACTGAAGCTTCCCAGGATCATCCCGTCCATGTCCTCCGGATGGCGGGCGGCGTACATCGCAGCCACGAGGGCGCCCCACGAGGCCCCGACCAGGCAGACGGGAGCATCCCGCGACACCCGCTGCTCCACCAGGGCGCGCAACGCGTCGACCTGTTCCTCCATGGTGACCTCACGGCTGCCGGAGGTGATGCCATTCCGCGCCATGCCGGGACTGTCGAAAAGCAGAAACCGGAACTCGGGGCCAAACCGCTTCACGGCGGCCAGCCAGACCGCCATGGTCTGCAGCGCGCCGTTCACGCAGACCACCGTCGCGCCCGCCCGCCCGTAACAGCGGTAAGGAATGGCGAACCGTCCCGTTCGGAACCGGCCCTTGTCGACCAGCGGCGCGGAACTCTGACCCCGCCAGCGAAAGATGTCCATGCGCGCTCCCATGGGCTGCAACTGTCGGATGCGCATGTAACACGAAACCCGCCGCCATCCCAGCCCGGATGTTCAACGACCCTCCCGCCCCCCCCGCGGCCACGGCGGCGGCCTGATGCCGCGAGGAATGGCGACAGACACTATCGATGACCGCTTCCGCACAGGCCCTCTTCCCGAAGCCCGACGGACAGGTTTCGGAACTGCTGCCCGCCGCGCATTCCGCTTGAGCGGACCAGGGAGAGGTGATAGTCTCGCACTGTCAGGCATCGATCCGGGGGCGGTCGAATGCGTTCAGGGCCACGCGAGAGAGACCGGGCAAAGGCCGCCAGTGACCGCAGCAGGAAGGTCGCGATTGTTTCGGCGGTGGGGCTGTCCGCGTTTCTGCTGATGCTGGTTACGGGCGCGGTAGTTTCGGGCGAAGGCGAAGGCGACAGGCCCGGCGCGATGGCCGGCGGCGCCGGTCCCGGAGCGCAGCCGGCGGAGGGCCCGACAGCCGAGCCGCCCGTCGGGGAGGCGCAGGCCGCGACCGAGCTGGCGAACGGGGAGGTGGAGCCGTTCTCCACGGATGCGAGCTTCTCTCTGGTCGAATCATGGCGGCCGCCGCCGCCGGACCCCGTGCCGGCTCCGGCGGCCACTCCGCCCTCCCCGGTGTCGCCGGGGCCAGTCGCAGGGCGAAGCGGCGGGGACCGTGGAAGCACAAGCGGACACGGCTTCGGACGGGACCATGGCCCGGGTCGCGGGTCGGGACCGGGGCAGCCGCTGGGCACCGGGGACATCTCGTTCCGCATGTACTGGACGCCGCCCAGTAATGACATCGACCTCCATGTCATTTGCCCGAGAGGGCATCACATTTCCTACAGGAGTACCCGCTGCCCATGCGGCGGCACGCTTGACCGCGACGACCGGACCAGCGGCGGCCCGGAGAACGTTTTCTGGCCCGACGGACGCGGACCCGCGGGCACGTACATCTACTACGCGCACTACTACTCCGGCGCGGGTGCCCGGGAGGTGGCCATTGAGGTGCGTCGTGGCACCCAGGTGGTCAGAACCCACCGCGCCGTGCTTGCGGGGATGGGCGCCGAGACCGAGCGGTTCCGCTACGCGCTTCCGTAAGGAGGCATGGCGTGCCATACCCCCGGAGAACGGCAGCAATTCTAATTATGGCGGCGAGAGGGCGGGGCGAGAGGGCGGGGCGGAGGGCGGGGTGAGGGCGGGTGAGAGCCGCAGGCGATCGGGGGGACGAAAGAAAAGTTCAAAAAGGGCTGAACTCATGACCCGTCTTCCCGTATAGCCAGTGCCGTGCACACGCAAGAGGTCATCCAGGGTCGGCGGATGGGGCCGGAAGACCTCGGCTTGGTGCGGCATCTGCTGGCCGCCGAGCCGGTCGAGACCTATGTCGATCGCCAGCGCTTTCGCGGAACCTGTTATCGAGCCGCCGGCTGGATGCATGTGGGGACCACCACGGGCCGCAGCCGCAACGATCGGCACAAGACCCTTTCGGTGCC
>PWTM01000084.1 GCA_003563855.1 PVC group bacterium
AGAATGACGCTTCCAGCAAGCTCTTGTGGGAGATGCCGAGGCCGCCGCGCGTTCGAATCGACTTGGCGCAGGGTCATAAGGGCCGAAGACCGCCAATCTCTCTCAACACGCTTATTTTGGGACTAGAACATGATCGATGGTGCCAGGAGAGGATGGCCAATGGCTGGATGTATGGAGAGAAAAGGGACAATGAGAAGAAGATCCACAATTGCATCGTCGATTGGGCCGACCTGCCGGACGAATACCGCGAGTACGACAGGGCTACCTGTCGTCAGTGGCCTGCCCGTTTCTTGGCGGCGGGACTGGGGATTGCTCGGCTGGTGCAGACGAACAGCGAAAACCGCAAACCCTCCCGTAACCATCTGGCCTCGTGCTCTGTAAATAGACTGGACGATGAGTCTGTGGAAGCTTGCGCACGTGAATGGCACCGTGACTATGTGGAGGGTTTCCTCGGCGCAGAATTGCGCAGACATCCAGATTCGCGCATCGCTGCGTTCGCGGAATGGGGCAACCTGCCACTCTTCTGGAAAGAGAAGTGGTGGCGTCAAGTTGCAGAGATCATCCGCATCCTCAAGGACCAGTCGTTCCACGTCGTGAAGGTCCCAGAGAGTCAGGACGTTTCTCTCGTCGTCTGCAGTTTCAGTGACAAAGAATTCGAGGAACTGGCCAGCCAAGAGCATGACCGGTGGTGTCGGGAGCGCAAGAGCGACGGTTGGACCTATGGTCCTGCGCGTGATGACACGAAGAAGGTTCACGATGCCATCGTTCCGTGGGCGGACTTGCCGGAGATGTACAAGCACTATGACAGGGCCTTCTGTCGGACGTGGCCCACGCTCTTCTCCAAAGGTGGCTATGAAATCAGACGGTAAGTTCGTCGTTCATGGAGGACGGTTGTCAAAGAGCCATGGAAGAGCTAGACGACGCATGCTCTCATGTGATGGTCGAATCGGGTCGCCCCGACTGACCCGTAAGGGCCAGCCGGGGCTCCCACACCACCCGGCATGCGGGTCCGCACCGGGCGGTTCCGGTCAGACACGGGCGCGTGGCCCGTAGTGGCGAGTGATCCACAACGTGCGCAGATCGGGAACGCCGTGTTCATGCAACCAGCGGTTGGTCAGGGCACGCTGCACGATGCTGTTGCCAGCCATGCGCCAGTACCCCTTGCGGCTACGCGTGGCCATGTGCACCTCGTTGGGGGAGATCCCCATCGAGAGCAAGTGGCGTCGGCGTGTTCGCGGCTGTTTCCATTGCTTCCAATAGTACAACCGCACTCTCCGGCGCACCCACTCGGCCAGTTCCACGACTTGTGTATAGGTGTGGCTGATCCCGAAGTAGTTGAGCCACCCGGTGACGTAGCGGCGCAGTTCGTCGATGACGGCCTGCACCCGTTGTCCCCGGTTGCGCCGGGTGATTTCCCTCACCCGCTGCTTGAAGCGTGCATGGGCTTTGGCCGACCACACCGCGCGTCCCCGCGGGCCGATCTGGAAGCCCAGAAAGGTGCAGGTCTTCAACGGCGCGGCCTTGCTCTTGGCCCGGTTGACTACCAGTTTGAGCCGTCCTTCCACGAATCGGGTCAGGCTTGCCATCACCCGTTCGGCCGCCTTCGCGCTTTTCACCATGACGAGGAAGTCGTCCGCGTACCGGGCAAAGCGATGCCCGCGCTTTTCGAGCTCCTTGTCCAAGGGGTCCAGCGTGATGTTGGCCAACAGGGGCGAGAGCGGCCCGCCCTGCGGGACCCCTTGAGGCGTCGCCTCGCGGGTTCCGTCGGGCAGCACCACTCCGGCTTCGAGGTAGCGGCGGATCAGGCGCAGGACCTGCCGGTCCCGGACCTTCTCGCGCAGCTGCCCCATGAGCCGGTCGTGGTTGACCGTATCGAAGAAGGACTTCAGGTCACAGTCCACCGCGTGGCGGCGTCCCTCTTTCCAGCAGGCTTCCATGTGCCGCACCGCCTGGTGGGCGCTGCGACCTTCGCGGAATCCATAGCTGTGGTCACTGAACCCGCTCTCAAAGAGCGGGGTCAGCACCTGTGCCAGCGCCTGCTGGATCACCCGATCCAGCACCGTAGGCACGCCCAGCGGGCGTTGACTCCCGTCGGGCTTCGGGATGAACACCCGGCGCACGGGCGCCGGGCGGCACGTCCCCGTCATCAGCGCAGAGCGGATCGTTGGCCATCGCTCCCGGCAGAACGCCGGGAACGCCGCGACGGTCATCCCGTCCACGCCCGGGGCACCCGCATTGGCCCTGACTCGCTGCCAGGCCCGTTGCAGGTTTTCCGGGGCCAAGACCTGCTCGATCATGGTCTACTCCCGATCGCCTCTCTCTCGTCCCTCGGTGCGGCCCTCGCCGCTTCCCCGCCTGCCGGCGTCTCTGGTTGCGTCGTCCGCCCCGAAGGCGAAGCGATCCTGTCCGGTTCGGCCCTTCCCGACATCGAGTCTTCCGGTTTCTCGTGTTTCGACGGGCTGTCCCCAGCCCCCGGCTCGCTGCCCGGTACTATGGCCTCTGCTGACTCCCCGCCCGGTTGCCCAGTCGGGGCCTCCCCAGGTAAGGGCGCGTTGCTTCCCGGCACGACCGCCGCATTTACCTCCGCGACTGGACCTTGCGGCTTCGCTGTGTTGTGCCAGCTCGCCCCATCGCGTCGGCCTTCTATGCGGTTCTTGTCCATCGGCCCGCCGGTTTCCCCTAGCCTTCCTCCCGCCGGTCGGTTACCCTTCCGACGTTGGCTTCAGGTAGTGGTTCTTTCACGTTTTCACGTGCGGTCCTCCCACGGGGGACTTGCACCCCGTTTGCAACGCGCCCATGCTGGGCGCACACAACGGCCTGCTGGGTACGTCGCTTACGCGCCGCCCCAGAGGCCGACGTTCGGGGATGACAAGAGCACCGGGATATGCCATGCTGCGTTTTGAAAGGAGCACGATATGCCAGTAATAGCACGGTTTTACGGGATATTGATCAAGATGTATTTTCGCGAGCACGGTGTGCCACATTTCCACGCGATCTACGGTGAGTTCAACGGCGTGTTTGACGTGACCACTCTCGAAATGACTGAAGGCGACCTCCCGCAGCGGGCAGTGCGGATGGTGCGTGACTGGGCAGAACAATACAAGGACGAACTCCGGAGAATGTGGGAGACGCAAGACTACAAGAAGCTCCCGGGATTGGAGTAAGTGATGACAACAGCCACCCAATACCCGAGAATCAAGAAGGTCAAGCCGCAACGCGGGAAAACGCTGCTGGTCACGTTCGAGAACGGAGATCGGAAGGTGTACGACTGCACTCCGCTCCTCCAGAGCAGCGTTTTCCGCCCTTTGCAGGATGAGGCTGTATTTCGATGCGCTCATGCCGATCCCCACGGCTATGGAGTAGTTTGGAACGACGAGATCGATCTTGCCGAGTCCGAAATCTGGATCAACGGACGGATCGCCGAACCAGAGGGTGCAGGCGACTCGCAATAGCTCGCGCCTGACCCTTGACGTTCGGACATCCTGACATAGAATGCGTTTGCCTTACAAGAGAGAGCGGTTGTGAAGGGCTATTACTTTATCACGGAGCCTGCGTTGAGCCGGGCCGGAGTCATGAGCGATACCGCGAACGCACTCAAGGCGGGCGCGACGATCGTGCAGTATCGGCAGAAATCCGGCTCATCGGCCGTCCTGTATGCGGAAGCGCTGGAGTTGAGAGGGGTGTGCCGCGGGGCCCGGTTTCTGGTGAACGATCGAGTCGACATCGCCCTGGCGGTGGACGCCGATGGCGTTCACGTGGGCGGAGACGACTTGCCGGTTCCGGTTGTGCGGAGACTGCTTAGGCCAGGGAGGATCCTGGGGGTGACCGTCCGCACCCTGGATGAGGCGGTGAGGGCTGTGGACGAAGGCGCCGATTATCTCGGGGTCGGGCCGATATTCGCCACGACGACCAAGGGGGATGCCGGCCGCCCCGTCGGTATTGAACGGCTCAAGGAGATACGGAAGGAATGCAGGGTGCCGCTGGCGGCGATCGGGGGCATCACGCTTGCGAATGCCCGCGAGGTGATGGCGGCGGGCGCCGACATGATCTGCGCCATGAGTGCCGTCGTCAGCGCCCCCGGCGTCGAGGAGGCCGTGCGGGCCTTTCAGAACCTGTTTGCAGCCAACGAAACGGACCGAAAGGAGATCCCATGATTGCCAGCTTTTCGATCGTGCCCATCGGCGTAGGCGAAGAACTGAAAGAAAAAATTGCAGAGCTCGTGCCCATCATCGAGGGGTCGGGCCTGCCCTACGTCATGGGCGCCATGCAGACGACGGTGGAAGGCGAGCCGGAAGAGCTGATGGAAGTCATCATGGCCTGCCACCGTCACATGAGAACGGTCGCGCCGCGTGTGCTTACCCATATCGCGATGGATGACCGCGAAGGGGCCGTGGGGCGGATCAAGGGGAAGGTTGACGATGTAGCGGCCGTGCTTGGAAGGAAGGTGTGTCGTGAGTGAACGCCGCGTTGGAAAGCCTTCGGCGACCCGCCTGAAGCATTTGCTGGGCGACCATTTCGGGGTTTCTTCGGAACAGGTGCTGGTCGGACCCGGTCCCGGCCTCGATGCGGCGATCCTTGCTTTGCCCGACGGGCGCGTCATGGCGATTGCGGAGGACCCGATCTTTCCGGCGCCAGGGCTCCCGCTCGATCTGCTGGGTTGGTTCACCGTGCATATCGGGGCGAGCGATGTCGCCGTGACGGGGATACCCCCGCAGTTCATGACGTACACGCTGCTCCTGCCGCCCACCTGCGCGGAAGACGACGCCCGGACGATCATCCAATCCATCTCCGCCGCGGCGCGCGAACTGGGGATCAGCATTGTTGGCGGGCATACCGGCTGGTATGACGCGGTCACCATCCCGACGGTGGGCGGCGTTACGGTGTGGGGGATTGCGGATAAGGCCGCCTGGGTTTCCCCCGGCGGCGCACAGGACGGCGACATCATCCTGATGACCAAGGGACCGGCCATCGAGGCGGTGGCGCTGCTGTCGGTGCTGTACCAGGATCGTCTCCGGAAGGGTATGGCAGAGGCTTCGGTTCAACAGATGCTGTCGCGGGTTCGGCAAATCACGGTCGTAGAGGACGCATTGACTGCGTTTCGGGCCGGCGGTGTGCATGCCATGCATGATGCGACCGAGGGCGGCGTCTTCGGGGGGATTCTCGAGATGGCGTCGGCCGCCCATACGCCCGCCTGTGTGAATACGGATGCCGTGGCCGTTTCGGCCGACATCGTGGAGTGCGCGAAGGCGCTGGGTTTCGATCCGTGGTGCGCCATCAGCGAGGGAACGCTTCTGGCGTCGGTTGCGCCGGAGAGCGTATCGCGCATACGCGAAGCGTGGAATAGGGTCGGAATCGAAAGCTGCGAACTCGGCCGATTCGACGCCAATCTTCCATGCTCTACGGTGTGCCGGAACGGGACCACAGCCGACCTGGTTGAACCGGACGTCGATCCCTTCTGGGACCTGTTCTTTGCCGGCCTGCGCCAGGCGGCGCAAGAATAGGTTTGAAGACGGAACCGTCGGGAACGCCGACCGTCCGGTCGGCAGGACAGAGGACGGGGGCCATGCCCGGAGAATGCCGAGCGGACGCTCGGCGTTCCCGGGGGCGGGGACATCCCGTGACTGCGCGAGAGCGCTTGACAGGGAACCGGGCATCTGGTGAACTCCGACCAAGGCTCGACGAGGTCGAGCGATGGATCACAGGAGGTGGCAGATCGCGGCACGCGACCAGGGGCGGACGCCTGCCGGGATGCGGAGTTGGGCGCCGTCTGGGCGGCGAACGCAACTGGAACGGGCGGAAGGATGAGACGACGGGCTCGACCACGTCCCTGCTGCGGACGGCGCTCCCGCGCCGTCCTTGAGGCTGACGCGCAAGGCGAGAGGAGAGCGAAGAAGTGGTGTTCCCTTGGGCGGATGGATAGGGTATGGTACGGCATATGAGCGAGTACGCTTTCACGAACTACTTTGAGAAAGAGGTCTTGCGGAAGCGGCCGTACCTCAGGAAGGAATGGTGTACCCGAGTTTGTGATGCGCCACTCAGGGTAGAGCCACAGGAGCACAATCGATTCCGCTTCTGGGGAGAGGTGCCGGAATTGGAAGGCCGTATCTTGCGAGTGGTCACGCTAGAGGATAGAAAGACCATACACAACGCTTTTCCCGATAGGAGATTCGAGAAATGAAGCTGAACTACTACAAGGAAACCGACTCGCTATACATCGACCTGTCGTCCCGCCCAAGCGCGGAGAGCAGAGAGATCTCGGAAGGGGTCGTTCTGGACTATGATGCCGACGGGAACATCGCGGGTATCGATATTGATAACGCCAGCCGGAAGATCGACCTGCGTGAGGTCGTCCTTAGCAGGATTCCTGCGGAGGTCGAATCGTTGACCGCGTGAAGAGCGTCGAACACACGACGGCACGCGTACGGTCGGCCCGAGGCGGGCCGCCCGCCGGTGCGCCGTAGCGTTCGAGTGCCAGGAGGATGACGCACGTAAGGGCGCGATGCCGCGAAGGAGGGGAAGAGTCGGGGCGAGGTTCGGGGCAGGTGATGTGAGGCCGGCGCGCCCGGGGACGGGGATGGGCGATGAAGGACCCGCCGGGAAGGCCGACCGTCCGGTCGGCAGGACAAGAGCGTGGACAATGCCTAGACCATGCCGAGGGGGCGTCCGCCGTTGTCCCGATCTGTTTGGACCGCGGATACCGCGGATGGGCGCGGATGGCTGCAGACCCGCCCGACGGTTACAGGGAGAAGAACCCATCCGTGCCATCCGCGTAATCCGCGGTAGAAGAGTCTCCCCAGGAGATGCCGAGCGGACGCTCGGCGTTCCCGGGGGAGGGGGCATCCGAGAGACCACGGGACAGCACTTGACAGGGGACGGGTTATCTGGTGGACTCTGGCTAAGGCTCTACGAGGGTCGAGCGATGGATCACGGGAGGTGGCGGAACGCGGCACGCGACCAGGGGCGGACGCCGGCCCGGATGCGGTACGGAGCGCAGTCGGCGCCGCGTGCGGGATTGGAGCGGGCGAGAGGATGAGGGGACCGGCTCGAACACGGCCCTCCTGCGGCCGTCCGTCGCGCGCCGCCGCAAAGGGCTGGCGTTGGGCGCGATCTTACCTTGCAACACAAACCGAAGAAACAGGAGAAGGGAGACCATGATGAAAGTCACGAATAGCAGTTCCGGAACGAATGTGCATGAGGTCGCGGAGGGCATTTATCGGATCCATACGCCGATCACATTCCCGGATGGCGGTGGGTTTTCGTTTAACCAGTACCTGATCGTGGACGATGAACCGATGCTCTTCCACGCTGGACTGAGGGGGCTATTCCCGCTCATTCACGAAGCGGTCGCAACAATTATGCCGATCGAGAAACTGCGCTACATTGCGCTTTCTCACACGGAAGCGGACGAATCCGGCGCACTCAATGATTGGTTGGCGGCGGCACCGCATTCTGCACCGGTATGCGGGACAGTTGCCGCGATGGTATCTATCGGCGACCTTGCGGATCGGTCTCCTCGGGCGTTCGCCGATGGCGAGGTGCTTCCTCTCGGCAAGTACTCGATGCGTTGGTTCGAGACGCCCCATTTACCACACGCGTGGGATTGTGGGTTCATGTTGGAAGAACAGACGCGGACGCTACTGTGCGGAGATCTATTCACTCAGGGAGGCACCGATCTCCCGCCCGTAACGGAATCGGACATCCTCGGGCCCAGCGAGGATTTCCGTCAGAAAATGGACTACTTCTCGCATACCAGGAACGCACGAGCAATGCTGGAGAGATTGGCCGCGACAAGCCCGACAACACTGGCGTGTATGCACGGCAGCGCGTGGCGCGGCGACGGGGCACGATTGCTCAGGGCTCTTGCCGATGCGCTAACCACATGATCTAATCATGGTCTGGTACGCGGATAGGTCGCCCAACAAGTGGCGGCACTACTGCAACCGGACCGCAGGCGGTCAAGTTGAGGGTGCGCCGTCGCGTTCGCTCTATGAAAACGATTGACCGGGACGAGCAGCGCATGGAGACTGGCCCGGAGGTGAAGCCATGGTAACGTGGCATCCAGAATACGTTGTCGACGAGCATCAGGAGCGCAAAGCGGTGCTGCTGCCGGCGGCCGAGTGGGATCGGATCATCAGCGCGCTTGAGGAACTGGACGACATTCGCGCCTGCGATGCGGCCCAACCGCATGCCGCGGAGAGCCGGCCCTTCGAGGAAGCCGTGTGCGAGATTCAGCAGGATTACGCGGCGATGCTCGAATGGATGAAGAGAGAATAGGCCCGCGGCGGGAATCGAACGGATAAGGGGTCATCATGAAGAAACCGAATGTCGTCGTCTTGTTTTCCGACCAGCAGCGCTGGGACACACTGGGCTGCTATGGCCAGAAGCTGCCCATCTCGCCCCACCTCGATCGGATGGCGGCCGAGGGGGTGCGCTTCGAGCTCGCCTTCACCTGCCAGCCCGTGTGCGGGCCGGTTCGCGCGTCGTTACAGACGGGGAAGTACCCCACCCAGGTCGGCTGCGAGGTCAACAACCGCCACCTCCCCCTGGGGGCGGACACCCTGGCCAGGCGCATGACGCTCGCAGGGTACAAGACCGGTTACATCGGCAAATGGCACCTTGCTTCGGGGCCGAACCGGTTGGACGAAGGAGTGGCGCCCAACCATCGCATTCTCCCCGTTCCGAGAGAATTCCGCGGCGGCTATGACGACTGGCTGGCCGCCGATACGCTCGAGTACACCTCGCATGCCTACGATGGTCACATGTTCGACAAGGATGGGAATGCGCGTTTCTTCAAGGTGAACCGCTACCGGGTTGACGCGCAAACGGACTGGGTCGAGGAATACCTGGAGCAGCAGACGCAGGAGGAGCCCTTCTTCCTGTTTGCTTCCTACATCGAGCCGCATCATCAAAACGACCATCGGCGGTATGAGGGTCCGCAAGGGAGCAGGGACCGATGGTCCAACTACGAGATTCCCGGCGACCTTGCCGGCCTGCCGGGCGACTGGGTGGATAACTATCCGGATTACCTGGGCTGCTGCCATGCCCTTGACCGAGCCGTCGGCAGGGTTCGCGGAAAGCTGAAGGAACTGGGGATGGACGAAAACACCGTGCTCATCTACACCAGCGATCACGGGAGTCATTTCAAGACGCGCAACGGGGAATACAAACGCTCCTGTCACGATGCGTGCCTGCGCGTGCCGATGATTTTCAACGGCCCAGGGTTCCGCACGGGCGAAGTCAATCGGAATCTGGCAAGCCTGATCGACCTCCCGCGAACGATTCTATCCGTGGCCGGCGGCGAGGTGCCTGAAGACTGGCAGGGTCTTGACCTGCGCAATGCGGTCGGCCGGACCCTGGCGCGCGACGCCGTGTTCGCGCAAATCAGCGAGAGCCATGCCGGACGCACCATCCGTACGGGGAAGTGGAAGTATGCCGTTGCCCTGCCCGGTGTGGACGGGCAATGGGTCGAGCAGGAGCATGCCGGTGCGGTGGTCTATCAGGAGGCCTTCCTGTACGACCTGGAGAACGATCCGCACGAGCGCAATAATCTCGTGGCCGATCCCGCGCGGGCCGAGGTCAGGGCCGATCTGGCGGTGAAGCTCAAGGCCGAAATGGCCAGGGCCGGTGAAACCATCCCGGAAATCAAGAGTCAACCAGTGACCATGCGTAAGAGCGGATTCCACCCACAAGGCGACGGCGCAGGTCCCGCCCGCCGCGGGCGAGCACCTGCACAGTTATTCGACAACGAGGTATAGACGGCAGGACAGATGCCGTATGCCCCGGTGCCGAGGAAGTGACGCCGATAACAAATCCGACTCGATCGGAACCGCTTAACCTCAGGCTACCCTATGCGCGGGCGTCTCTCTTCTCGACGCCCTCTCTTCGCCTTTCCACAAAACCCATCAGCCTCTCGTGGAGACGTTCACGAACATCCGCGTACTCCGGATCATCAAGAAGATTCGACTGCTCTAACGGGTCTTTCTGAAGATCCGTCAGGCGAGTCGGCTGGATGAACGGTTCTCTCCTATACTCATTGAGGACATAGATGTGGCGGCCATCGTAGACGGCGCGCCAATTGTAAAGCTCGATGAAGATGGCGTCCTGCCTCAATCCCTCGTTGGCGGTAATCCAAGAGGCTATGCTGGTACCCGGAAGCTCCTTGTGGGGGGCCTCACCGGCCAGCTCCATGACGGATGGCAGAAGATCGATGGTATTAACGAGCGCGTCTACAACCTTGCCGGCCGCAACGCCGGCTTTCGGACCCCATACCAGAAGCGGCGTTCGGAGCGCGTTACGCATGGGACGTGTCTTTCCGCGGAGTGATCCGTCGGTGCACAACATATCGCCGTGATCGGACGTGTAGATCAGGATCGCAGGGTCGATGGCGCCGGTCCTCTCCAGGTGCTTCATAACACGCCCGATCTCCCGGTCAAGAGCCGTAACCATTGCGTAATACTCCTTGTAGTAATCACGGCCGGTCATTCGTCTGACGATCAATGAAGTCGAGCGCCCAGTCCGTCTGCAGCGTCGGTTCATATTGTCCAGGGAACTCTTCCTTAATGGATCCGTCATCATCATAGAGGAAAGAGTGATAGGAGACCTGACTTGGCGTTCCGTACCACGCGCTCCATCCCATGCGTTGCTCAGGCGGAACATATCCCTCGCGTGGATGCCGGCGGTCTCTGTGCCAGTGTGTTTTCCCAACGAGGCAGGTGCGGTAGCCCGCCTGATTCAGATAATCGCCCATGCCCTGGAATCGCCCAAGATCAGTGATCGGCCCCTCACGGCATCCGGTCTGGTAGGGGTAGAGACCGGTCTGTAGCGACGCCCTGAAGGGGGCGCAGACGGGCGAGACCGTCATGCACTGGTCAAAGCGTATCCCCTCGCGAGCCATGCGGTCCATGTGGGGCGTGATCACATCCGGGTTTCCATAACAGCCGACGGCGCTTCTGCGGTGCTGGTCGGAAGTAATCAGTACGATGTTTGGTTGCCGTGTCTTCATCTGTACGGGCGCCCCACAGCTGAGGATGCGGACGTTGCGAGGGCGGCCGGACTGGCGACATTCTGCTTGGCTTCGAACCAAAAGGAGATCGCGATAGGCCAGCCAGGACAGCCGGGGGAGAGCGTACCACCGTGCGCCAGCTTTGTGAACGTATTCCTTCGCACTCGGCGGCCAGCTATCGCCCGGGCACGGGATCAAGGCGCGGGGCTTCAGCCTTGTGGCCACACGGTGAGCAGGCTGTACGCACTGGGGTACGAGGCCGGAGGCGTGGAGCATGCCGGGAGGATGCCGAGCGGACGCTCGGCGTTCCCGGGGGTGGGGACATCCCGTGACCGCGCGACAGCCGCGCGACAGCGGTTGACAGAGGCCGGGGCATCTGTTGGACTCGGGCAAAGGCTCGGAGGGGTGTCGACCGGTGTATCTACCGCAGGAGGTGGCGGATCGTGGATCGCGACCAGGGGCGAAGGAGGGCCCGGATGCGGCACGGGGCGCAGTCGCGGCGGCGGACGCGACCGGGATGGGCGGAAGAATGATGGCACGGGCTCGAACACCGCCCTCCTGCGGACGCCGCCCCGGCACTTCTCCGACGACCTGGGGCGGGTCGCCTATCGGAACGAAGTGTTCGTCCTGTGCAAAGGAAAGCGAACCCCGGGAATGCTTCGCACCGTTTCGCGGCAAGGCGCCTCACGCATGAGTGCGCGGCGCCGCTTCGGCCGCGTGGCGGTGCTGATGGGCGGCCCCTCGGCGGAGCGCGAGGTCTCGCTCCGCTCCGGGGCCGCGGTGGCGCGCGGGCTGCGCGCGGCGGGGATCGAGGCGCTCGAAGTCGATGTGCGCGAGGAATCGCTCGACCTGCCGCCGGGCATCGAGGCGGTTTTCGTCGCGCTGCACGGCCGCTTCGGCGAGGACGGCGGCGTGCAGGCGCTGCTCGATGCGCGCGGGATTCCCTACACGGGCTCGGGCGCGGCGGCCAGCCGCGCGGCGATGGACAAGGCGGTGACGCGCGCGCGCCTGGTCGAGTCCGGCGTGCCGGTGCCGGAGGGGATCGTGCTCGCGAAGCCCGCGGCGGCGCCGCCCCTGTCCTGCCCGCTGGTCGTCAAGCCCCTGCGCCAGGGGTCGAGCCTGGGCTGCCATGTCGTGACGCGGCCCGAGGACTGGGCCGGGGCGCAGGCGGACGCCTGGCCCTACGACGGCGAGGTGCTCGTCGAGCGTTTCATCGAAGGCCGCGAGCTGACCGTGGGCATGCTCGGCCGTCGCGCGCTGCCGGTGATCGAAATCCGGGCGCCGGACGACCGCTACGACTACGGGGCGAAGTACACGGCGGGCCGCACGGCCTACCTGGTCCCGGCGCCGATCCCGAAAGCCGTGGCGCGCGAGGCCCGGCGGCTGGCGCGCCGGGTCTTCGCCGCACTCGGCGCGCGCGGGTTCGGGCGCGTGGATTTCCGGATGGATCCCGCCGGCGGGCTTTTCGTACTCGAGCTGAACACGATCCCGGGGTTTACCGAGACGAGCCTGCTGCCGAAGGCGGCGGCGGAAGCCGGCATCCCGTTTCCGGCGCTCTGCGCGCGCATCTTGACCCTCGCCGCCTGCGGGTGATAGCGTCAGGCGCGGGCCGCGTCCTGCCCGTACGCGCGGGGCGGGGCGGCCGCGCGGAGGATGCGGCGGATGCTCTTCGATCGACCGGCACGGCGGCCGAAACGACGGCGCGCTTCGCGCCCACGCGCGCGCGGGAGCGAATCGACCCTGCTCGTGGACGCGCGCGGCGCCGGGGCGCGCGGCCACCGTCGTTCGCGGGCCGCGCTCGTGCTGGGCGCGGCGGTGCTGCTGGCCGGCGCGCTCGTCTGGCTCGGCTACCGGGGCGCCCGCGCGCTCGGGCACGCCGCCCTCTCCCGGAATCCGCATTTCACCGTGCGACGCTACGACCTGCAGACCGACGGACGGCTGACGCCGCGGCTGATCCGGGAATACGCGAGGCTACCGGACCTCGAGGCGCAGCCCAATCTCCTGGCGCTCGACCTGGACGCGATCCGCGGCGAGCTCGAGCGCGTGCCGCGCGTGCGCGAGGTGGTCGTCACGCGCCGGCTTCCCGGGACGCTCGCCGTGCGGATCGCCGAACGCACCGCACTGGCCCAGGTCCGCATCCCGGTCCCGGGCCGCCCGCTGGACATGCTCGTCGATGCCGACGGCCACCTGCTCGGGCCGCGCCTCGGCGTCTCCCACCTGCCGGCCATCGGGGGCGTGCAGTCCGACGGTCTCGGCGCCGGCGTGCTGACGGACCCGGAGGCGCGCGCCGCGCTCGCGCTCCTGGCGCTCTGCGACCGCACCCCGCTCGGCCAGGCGATCCGCGTCCGGCGCGTCGAGATCGGCGACGCCGACACCCTGCTGCTCGTGCTCGAGCAGGGCGAGCGGGTCCGCATGCCGCGCACGGATCTCGAGCACAAGCTGCGCGAGCTGGCCTCGATCCTGGTGACCATCGACGACATGCGGCTGGCCGATGACCGCGCGCGGGTGGAGATCGACATGACGACCGAGGAACGCTTCCCGGTCCGGGGCCTTCGCACGCCGCCCGGCGGCGGCGCGCGGCGCGGGCCGGTCGGCGTGCGCCGGCCGGCCGCCGCCGTCCCGCCCGCCCTGGCCGGCCGGTCGCGGGAGGACTAGCGCCGTGCCTTCGCACATCGCCGCGCTCGAGATCGGCACGGCCCGCGTGCGGGCGCTGGTCGGCGAGCCCCGGGAGGACGGGCTGCTCATGGTGACCGGCCGCGGCGAATGCGGCGCCGTCGGGGTCCGCAAGGGCGCCATCGTGGACTTCGAGAACGCGCTCGATGGCGTGCGGCGCGTCCTGCAGGCGGCCGAGGAACAGGCCCGCGTGAGCATCACGCAGGTCTACCTCGTGCTCTGCGGGGCCGACATCCGCAGCGAGGTCAACCGTGGCATCGTGCACGTGCTGAACGAGGAGGGCGCAATCCGGGCGGCGGAGATGGAGGAGGCCCGGAAGAACGCGCGCAAGGTCACGCTGCCGGCGGACCGCGAGATCCTGCACAGCATCGCGCAATGCTACTACGTCGATGCGCAGCAGGGCGTGGTGAACCCCGAGGGCATGGAGGGGCGGCAACTGGCGCTGGACATGCTGATCGCGCACGGGCAGGGGGCCGTGCTGCGCAACACCATCCGCGTCGCCCGCTCGATCCCGGCGGACGTCGAGGACGTGGCCTTCGGCGGGCTCTGCGCGGCGCTGGCCGTGCTCACGCCCGAGCAGAAGCAGAGCGGCGTCGCCTTGGTCGATCTCGGCGCCGGCACGACGGACGTGCTGGTCTACGCCGGTCCGGGCGTCGCGCTGGCCGCGAGCCTCTCGGTCGGCGGCGACCACGTGACCAACGATATCGCGCTCGGGCTGCGCATCCCCACCGCCCAGGCCGAACGGTTGAAGCGCGAGCACGGCCGCGCCGTGCCGCGCCCGGGCGACGGGGCGCCCGCGATCATACTGCCGGCCGAGGGCGGGTTCCCGGGCCGCACCGTGCTGCGGGCCGACCTGGACGGCATCGTCCATGCCCGCATGGACGAGACGCTCGGCCTCGTGCGCGCCATGCTGGCGGAGGCCGGGCTGCTGGCCCAGATCGGCGCCGGCGTCGTGCTCACGGGCGGCGGCGCCCGCATGACCGGCATCCGCGCGCTCGCCGAACGGACGTTCAACGCGCCCTGCGCGATCGGCCGACCCGGCGGGGTTGGCGGCATTGCCGCCGTGCGCGACGCGCCCGAGTACGCGGCGGCCGTCGGGATGCTGCGCTATGCCGCGATCACCGCGCAGCGCGACGGGGGCGGCGGCCGGCTGCGGGAGTGGCTGGCTTCGCTGCTGGGTGCGGTCCGTCCCGCGGGGCGGCGGGGGGATTCCGCATGAGCGCGGAACGCTGCCGCACGCTGCTGGCGGCCGTCGGGGGCGGCGGCTGTCGGATCCTGGACCTGCTCGAAGGGGACGGCGCGGGGGGGCCGTGCCCGGGCGTGGCCCTGCACACGGATGCCGCGGCCCTTGCCCGGTTGCGCGTGCCCCGGCGCCTGGTGATGGGCGAGGAGGTCTGCGGCGGGGGCAGCACCGGGGGCGACCCGCGCACGGGCCGGCAGGCGGCGGAGGCCTCGGCCGAGGCGATCCGCGCGCTCTTCGCCGACTGCGATCTCGCGGTCCTGCTCACGGCGCTCGGCGGCGGGACGGGGAGCGGCGCGGCGCCGGTCGTTGCCGGGCTGGCCCGCGAGGCCGGGGCGCTGGTCCTGGGCG
The DNA here is from genome assembly GCA_003563855.1 of PVC group bacterium. GTDB lineage: Bacteria > Verrucomicrobiota > Kiritimatiellia > PWTM01 > PWTM01 > PWTM01. Next base: position 15,267 of record PWTM01000084.1, read on the forward strand.
TGGCGACGCTGCCCTTCTTCTTCGAGGGCCAGCAGCGGCGCCGGCACGCCGAGGACGCGCTGCGGCGGCTGCGCGAACAGGCGGGCGCCGTCGTCGTCTTTCCGAACCAGCGCATGCTCGAGGCGGGCGGCGAGGGCGCGCCCGTCGCGCAGTCCTTCGACGCCGTCGACCGCGCGGTCGGCGAGGGCATCGCCGCCCTGGCCCGCGTGCTTGCGGCCGACGGCATCGTGCGGATCGACTTCAACGACCTGCGCGCGATGGTCGCCGGCTCGGGCGGCACGCTGGCCCTCGCCACGGCCGAAGCCCTCGGGCCGGACCGGGCCGCGGAGGCGGTGGCGCGACTGCTGGACAGTCCGCTGCTCGAACACGGCAACGTGCTCGCCTCCGCCCGCGCCATGCTCGCCGCCGTGGTCGGCGGTCCGGACCTGACGCTGGCCGAGCTCGAAGACATCATGACCGGCCTCGGCGCGCGCGCCCACCCGGGCGTGCGGCTGCACTTCGGCACCGCGGTGCTGCCCGCCTTCGAGGGCCGGGTCGCGGTCACCGTCCTGGCCACCGAAAGCGACCGGCCGACGCCGGCCGAGGAGCCCGCGGCGGACGCGCCCGCCGCGGCCGACCCGGCGCCGGCCGCCGCGAAGGGCGCGCGGGGCCGCCGCCGCACGGAAGGCCGTCCCGCGCAGGGGCTGCTCCGGCTGGAGGGCGCGGGCAAGGGCCGTTTCCGCGACGTCGATCCGACCCTCCACGAGGGCGAAGACCTCGATGTGCCCACCTTCATCCGGCGCGGTCTCCGCCTCACCCGCCCGTAGGCGAAACGCGTGCCCCCGGGTTCAAGTACGGCATCGCGCATGGGCCGGGACAAGCGCGGACAGGCGGGGTGGGAGAGAGGGAACGGCATGAGGGTACGGGCGTTCCGAGGGGCCGCGGCCGTTGGCGTCGGGCTGGCGCTGGCGTTCGTCCGCGCGGCCGGGGCGGAAGAACCGCCCGCGGAGCGGATCCTGCTCCGCATGCAGACCCTTCCGAGCCCGATCGCCACGGGCATCGGGCCGCAGGTCAGCCGGATGATCGTCCGGGAGTTCGTTGCCCTCTACCCGCAGTACGACCTGGTGGCTTTCACATTCCCCGGGCTCGAGGGGATGTCGATGGACCAGGGTCCGCTGATGGCCATCGCCACCGGCGTGCCGCCTCACGCGCTGTACGTCAACTTCCGCCAGTCCTCGACCTACATCAACCACGGGTTCCTGGTCCCGCTCGAGCACCTGCTCGCCCGCGTGCTCAGCGACGACCCGCGCGTCCGCGAGACGGACGCCGGCGGGGGTTGGCTGGCCGACCCCGCGCCGGCCGAGGTCGAGCGGGCGCTGGGCCTCCTGCGGGAGCGTGTCGTCGATGCCGCCTGGCGGGTGGTCTACCGCGCGGCCGACACCGACCGCGAGGGCGTGCCGCGCGGCGAGCACGTCTGGGCGCTGCCCTACCGCCACCTCGTCCGCGCCTTGCTCTACCGGCGGGACGTGTTCAACGAGGCGGGGCTGGATCCGAACCGCCCGCCGCGCGACTGGAACGAACTCCTCGCCTACTCGCGGCGCATTCGCGAGCTCCCGGGGAAGTTCGGCTTCATGTACGCCACCGGCCCCGCCGTGAGCTGGTCGACCTACAGCTTCATGGTCTCGAACGGCGTCCGGTACATGGAGCAGGACGCCGACGGGCGCTGGCGCGCGGCCTTCAACACGCCCGAGGCCGCCGAGGCGATCTACTACCTCCTGCGGCTCACGCGCGAGCCCTTCGAAACGTCGGACGGGCGGACGCTGACCGGGGCGGCCTTCGCACCGCTGGGCGGCGTCCGCGAGATGAACCTGAGGTGGGACCGCGGCGAGATCGGCATGCAGTTCGCCTACCTCTCGTTCGAGGAGGGGATCGACATCAACCCCGCGCTCGTCGGCGTGGCGCCCACCCCGGGGCCGGTCAGGGGGCATGGGGCGAGCGAGCTGAACTGCATGATGCTCGGCGTCTTCTCCGGCGCGACCCCCGCGCAGCAGATCGGCGTCATGCGCTACCTCTGGTTCCTGACCGGCGAACGCGCCGAGGAAATCCGCACGCGCGCCTACGTCGACGCCGGCCACGGGACGATCCTCGACCCCGACACGCTCGAGCGGTTCGGCTATTCCGACATTGTCCGCCAGATTCCCGCGGACTGGCGCGAGACGGTGCAGGAGACGTTCCGCGCCGGTGTCCCGGAGCCCTACGGCCGGAACACCCAGCTCATCTACCACTACGTCTCCGACCCGATCAACTGGGCGCTGGAGCGGCCCGAGCTGCTGCAGCTCCCGGAGGAGGAGGCGTTGCGCCGGATCCGGCGGCAACTGGACGAGACCGCGGCACGGGTCGACCGGTTCATGCTCGGCGAGCTGAGCCCGCGCGAGTGGCGGGTCCGCCGGACGGTCGGCGGCCTGACCCTGCTGCTGATTGTCGCCGTCTTTGTCACGACGATCACCTGGGTCTGGCGGGCCTTCTCGCGCCAGGAGCAGACGCTGGGCGAGCGGCCGGCCTTCCGCAAGACGCGGTTCGCCTACCTGATGGTGCTCCCCGGCCTGGCCCTCATCCTCTTTGTCGCCTACCTGCCGCTGGTGCTCGGCGTTCCCCTCGCGCTGTTTGACTACCAGCTCGTGCTCGAGAGCCGCTTCGTGGGGCTGGATAACTTCGCGACCATCCTCTACGACGCGCGCTTCTGGGCCTCGCTCGGGCGCACGTTCTACTACGTGCTGCTGGTCGTCGGGCTGGGCTTCTGGCCGCCGATCCTGGTGGCGATCCTGCTCGACGAGGTTCCGACGCAGACGCTCAAGTACGTTTTCCGCACGATCTTCTACCTGCCGACGGTCGTCAGCGGGATCATCATGGTCTTCCTCTGGCGCCAGTTCTACGAGCCGTCGGAGTCGGGGTTCCTGAACCAGGTGCTCCTGTCGGTGAACCGGCTGGGGCCGGTGGGCGGGACGGCGCTGAAGCTCCTGCTGCTCGTCTCCTGGCTCTCGCTGGTCGGTTTCATCTTCTCCTGCGCCGTGCGGCTCAAGGAGTTGAGCTGGCCGGTGCGCGCCGCGGTCGGGGCGTTCGCGCTCGCGCTGCTGGGCGCCACGCTCTGGCCGCTGGTGCGCTCCTTCCGCGGGCCGGACGAGCTGGTCATCGCCGCGCAGGGCCTCGACGCGGCAGCGGTCAGCGGCTGGCGCGGGCTGGGGGCCTACCTGGCCTCCTTCTTCGGCCCCTTCAATCTCCGGCCGCTGGGCTGGATCGAGGACCCGGGCATGGCGATGATCTCGGTCGTCATCCCGATGGTCTGGGCCTCGGCCGGACCCGGCTGCATCATCTACCTCGCCGCGCTCAAGACCGTCCCCGAGGACCTGGTCGAGGCGGCGACGATCGACGGCGCGGGGATCATCCAGCGGATCAGCTACATCACCCTCCCGCGGGTGAAGTTCCTCATCCTGATCCAGCTCATGGGCGCGACGATCGGCGCGTTCCAGGGCGGAACGAACTTCATCATGGTCATGACCGGCGGCGGACCCAGCGGCGCGACGCGCACGCTGGGGATCGATATCTTCCAGCGCGCCTGGGTGGAGCTGGGCTTCAGTACGGGCGCCGCGATGGGCTGGGTGCTCGGCGCCATCGTCATTGTCCTGACCTGCCAGCAATTGCGGCGGATGTCGCGCGCGACCTTCCGCACCGCCGCGCAGGCGGAAGCCGAGAAGGCGGCCGGGCGATGAGGCGAGGCGCCGCGCCGGAGTACGGAGGCCGGACATGCCGGTCCTGACGCGCGTGGAAGCCCGCGGCTGGCGCGGCCGGCTGGTGCTGGGCGGCGTGACGCTCGCGCTCACGCTCGGCGGCGCCACGATGCTCTACCCGTTCCTCCTGATGCTCTCGGGGGCGATGCGCAGCGACATGGACGCCGCCGACATGGGCCTGCTCCCGCATTACCTCGTCGACGACGCGGAACTGGTGCGCAAGTTCCTCGAGACGAAGTACAACTATGACCCCGTCCTGATGAACCGGTTCCGGCTGACGCGCGACTACGGCTTCCGCGACGCGCGCGTCGACCTCGAGGGGCCGGCGGCCGCCGTCCGCGACTTCGACCGGTTCCTGCGCGAGGCGGATCTCCCGGACCACTGGCAGGTGCTCGGCGGCACGGAGCTCTACCGGGGCATCTCCTGCGAGAACCACCGTATCCTGGTCGAGACCCTGCGCCGCCGGTTCGACGACGACCTCGCCGCATTCAACGCCGAGCTGGGCGCGCCGATCCGGTCCTGGTGGCAGGTCAGCGCGCGCATCCCGCGCTGGGAAGAGGCGCGGACGGTGCAGGACCGTTCGCCGCTGACCGACGGCTACCGCGAGGCGCTGCGCGCCAGCGAACCGGCCGAACGCGCGCCGGTTAACCTGACCGGGCTCTACCTCCAGCGGATGGTCTTCCCGGTCTTCGGCATGCGCGACGCGACCGCCTTCCGCGAGGCGTACGGGCTCGAGATCGAGGACTTCGAGTCCTTCGCATTGCCGCGGCGGGTTCCCCCGCCCGAACAGGCCGCGTTCCGGCGCGACTGGCTCGCGTTCGTCTTCGGCCGGCACGTGAACCTCTCGTTTGTGCGCAGCGACGCCTCGGACGCCGACTACCAGGCCTTCCTGCGCGCCCGGTTCGGCACGATCGAGAACCTGCGCCGCTACTGGCACGACGCGGAGGGCGCGGACTTCGAGGATCTCCGCCTGCCGGCCGACCGGGACTGGATCCAGGAGCAGCGGCGCGAGGCGTACGAGGCGTTCCTGGAGACGCTCCCGCCGGAGTCGCTGCGGCTCGTCGGCCCGGAGTTCGCCTGGCGCGACTGGCTCGTCGGGGTCCACGGCAGCCGCGATGCCGCGGCCCGTGCGCACGGGCTCGAGGCCGGGGCGGCGGGGGCGATCCCAATGCCGCTGGCGGCGCTCGAGACGCAGTACGTCCTCGACCGCGCCGGCGCGCTCCGCCGCCGCTACGCGCTGCGCAACTTCCGCGTCGTCGCCCGGCGGATGTTCGTCCAGGGCCGGCCGTTCCTCAACACCATCATCTACGTAAGCCTTGCGCTGCTCTTCTCGCTCACGCTCCAGCCGCTGGTCGCCTACGCCCTCTCGCGGTTCCAACCGCCCGGCACCTGGAAGATCATCTTCATCTTCGTCGCCACGATGGCCTTCCCGCCGATGGTCGCCATGATTCCCCAGTTCCTCATCATCCAGCGGCTCGGTCTGCTCAACACCTTCATCGCGCTCGTCCTCCCCGTGACCGTCAACGGGATGCTCATCTTTCTGCTCAAGGGGTTCTTCGACTCGATCCCGAAGGACCTCTACGACGCGGCGGTCATCGACGGCGCCTCCGAGTTCCGCATCTTCTGGCAGATCACCATGGCGATGAGCACGCCGATCCTGGCGGTCGTCGCGCTCAACACCTTCTCGGCCGCCTGGATGAGCTTCATGTACCCGCTCATCGTCTGCCCCGACGAACGCATGCATGTGCTGGCCGTCTGGCTCCAGCAGTTCCAGCAGCACGCGCCCGGCACCGCGGTCTTCGCCTCGATCATCCTGGCGAGCATCCCCTCGCTGCTCATCTTCCTCTTCGCACAGCGGACCATCATGCGCGGCATCGCCGTGCCGTCGGAGAAATAGGGAAGGGCGGCGTCATGGCCAACGTCGAACTGAAGGACCTGACCAAGGTCTTCGACCGCAGCGTCACCGCGGTCGACCGGGTGAGCCTGGAGATCCGGGATCGGGAGTTCATGGTCCTGGTCGGCCCCTCGGGCTGCGGGAAGTCGACCACGCTGCGCATGATCGCCGGGCTCGAGGAGATCACCTCCGGGACCGTGGCCATCGGCGGCCGGATCGTCAACGACGTGCCGCCGAAGAACCGCGATATCGCGATGGTCTTCCAGAACTACGCGCTCTACCCGCACATGAGCGTCTACGACAACATGGCCTTCGGGCTGAAGCTGCGCAAGGTCCCGAAGGCCGAGATCGACCGCCTCGTGCGCGAAGCGGCCGGGATCCTCGGCATCGGCGACCTGCTCGGCCGGCGCCCGAAGGCCCTCTCCGGCGGCCAGCGGCAGCGCGTGGCCGTCGGGCGCGCGATCGTGCGCAAGCCCAAGGCCTTCCTCTTCGACGAGCCGCTGAGCAACCTCGACGCCAAGATGCGCGTGCAGATGCGCACCGAGATCAGCAAGCTGCACCACCGGCTCGACTCGACGATGATCTACGTCACCCACGACCAGGTCGAGGCCATGACGATGGGCGACCGCATCTGCGTGATGAAGGACGGACTGATCCAGCAGGTGGACGACCCGCTCACGCTCTACGACCGCCCGGCGAACCTCTTCGTCGCGGGCTTCATCGGCACGCCGCCGATGAACTTCTTCCCCGGCCGGCTCGAACGGCGCGGGGAGCGGCTGCGGTTCACGGACGACCGGACGGAGATCGAGCTTCCGGCCGAATGGACGGAGGCGGCCGCGCCGTACGCGGGCCGGGACGTCGTCTTCGGGGTCCGGCCCGAGGATCTCGGGTCCGCGCAGGCCGCGGGCGGGGCGCCGGCCGCGATCGAGGCCGGCGTCGAGCTTGTCGAGCCGATGGGCTCGGAGACCTACGTCTACCTCTCGACCGGGCGGAACGCCTTCATCGCGCGCGTCGAGTCCCACCGGCGGATCGCGGTCGGCGAACGCCTCGCCCTCCCCGTCACGGTCGCGAAGGCCCGCCTCTTCGACGCGGCGTCCGAGAACCGGATCGTCTGAGCCGGCGACGACGACGGGTCACGACGCAAGGCGTCCCATCGTCCCCCGTAGTCGTCGCCGTCGTCGTCGACCGAGAAGACGACGGCGCGACAACCGGGAACCGCCCCCGGGAACGCCACGCTCCAGCGTGGCACGGTCCTGGCTCGATGTACTCGTCGCCCGCTCTCGCCTGCCGCGCCGAAGCGCGAAGCGCCTAGGCGGGTCGTCCCCTCTCGTCGTCCGAGCGCGCGGAGCTGGCGCTCCGTTCCATGTCGTGCCTGGTTCTTGCGGGTCTCTTTCGTGCGACGAGAGCGGCGGACGATTGGAGCCTGGGCTCCTTCCTTCGTCCCCGTCCTCGGAGCTCGAAGGTCGAGGACGAGGACCGCTCGCTTCGCTCGCTGAGGACGAGGACGAGCACGACGATCGGCGGCGCAGGACCGCCCCCAATGATTCTGTCCCCAAGCGAACCTTGATCGGCCAGGCTGGAGCCTGGCGTTCCCGGGGGCACGCTTCTCTCTACGTTGTCACTCCCTTGGCTCGATCCCCCCGGGGCGGCACATCACCCTTTCGCCGTCATGGGCTCTCCCGCCCCGGGGGCGGCCCTGCGTGGTGCGGCAGGTCGCCCTACGAAGCCCGCAGGGCGAAGTAGGGTCCGTGACGGAGCGTTCGCGAAGGTCTCGTGAGCAAGGCGCGGCGGTCGGCGCAGGACT
>PWTM01000295.1 GCA_003563855.1 PVC group bacterium
CCCCGCGGGACCCGCGCCCACCACCGCCAGCCGCCGGGCTTCGCCGCTTGCCGTCATCCGCTCGCTCCTTCCCCTAGATGGCCGCCGTGCCGCCATCACTCTACCCCACCCACCCCCTTCTTCGAACACCATTCGCCGTTTCGAGTGGAATCGAACAGGGTGGGTCCCTTGTCTTCTTCTTTAGGACACACCTCACCCGGAAAGCGCGAATCGGGGCAGCGGTGAGAGCGCGAAAACCGGCAGACTCAACGCACCGGCACGATCACCCGTGCCGTCGTACCCCTTCCCGGCGCGGAATCGATCTCGAGCCGCCCGCCCAGGCCCTCGATGCGCTCACGGATACTGAAGAGGCCGAACCCTCCCTGTTGATCGTGTGGCCTGTCATCAAGCGCGGCCGGGTCGAAGCCCCGGCCGGTGTCCCGCACCTGGAGTTGGATATGCCCGTCGGTCGCGGACAGCAAGAGCCCGATTCCGCACCGACCCGCGTGCTTCAATGCATTCGCGGTCAACTCGCGGGCGCATTGGAAAAGGAGACCCCGCAACGCGTCATCCACCGAATCCGGGTCGCCCTGCTCCACCTCCACGGCGATGCGCGTATCCGCGATCCGGCTCTGCCTTTGCGCGAAGGCCTGGAGGGCCGAGAGGAGTCCCACTTCATACAGCAGCGAGGGCACCAGATCCTCCATCAGCCCTCGACATTCCCTTATCCCCTGGTCCAGCAACTCCCTGACGCCTTCGACCTTCTTTCGCGGATCGGCCATCCCGGCGCCTTCGAGCGCCGCCACGACGCTCCCCAGTCGGATGTTCGAGAGCGAGAGGCTCTGGATCACAGTGTCGTGGATCTGCGCGGCCACGCGGCGGCGTTGCCGCTCCTCCGTTGCCGCCAGGCGGTCTGCGAGTGCGCGCAGGCGCCCGCGGTACGCGTCCGCCTCCCGTTCGAGGCGCTTGCGTTCCGTGATGTCCGTGCCCACGCAGATGACCTCCTTCACCTGCCCCTGCCGGTCGACCATGGCCCGGTTCGACCAGTGAACCCAGACACGCCGGCCCCCATTGCACCGGGCTTCCGTATCGACGGCCCCGTGCCGTCCCAGGCGGGCGGCCGTGTCCTCGGCGATCCTCCCCAGGTCGCGGCCCTCCGAATCGGTCGTTGGGAGAATGGTTCCGACCACGCTCTTGCCCAGGAGTTCGCCGGCGGAGTATCCGAAGAACTGCTGTGCGTATCTGTTGAGGAATGTGATCCGGCACGCCGGGGTGATGCACAGGAGGATGGTATTCGCGTTCTCCACCAGTTCGCGGTACTGCGGGTCGCGGTTCACGGTGTGCGCCTCCCCTTTCGCATACCGCCAGAATCGACCGCCCTCGGGAATAGTGCAAGGCGGAAGTCTCCCCTGCGGCAGAGCAGACTCCGCTACCGGGTCCACGAGGACGCCCACGCCCTCGATCCGCATCTGCATACCATGCGTGGCCATACGCCCGATCCCCCATATCCCGATTCGGATTGCCCTACGGATCGCGGCTCCGGCGCTCTCTTGCGCGACGCCGACGTGCCGCGGTCAACTGCCCGCAGGCCCTCCGACGGGCCGCACGCACCGACGGGCAGGGCCTGGCACGGGCACGGCATGAGGATAACCGCAGCCGTTATTGCGCCTCTTCCGTATTCGCTTGTCCGGGGCTTTCGCGCATACTAGCTTGCAGTGCGGACGGTCGGCGCTCGCGGTGCGCGCGTGACGCGAACCGGCCGAACGGGACCGGAGGAGTCGATGAATATTCGCCTTATCCAGGCCGATGACCACAGGCTGATGCGGCAAGGGCTGAAGTCCCTGATCGAAAAGGAACCGAATATGACCGTTGTCGGCGAAGCGGAGAACGGAACGCAGACGGTGGCGCTGGCCGCGAAAACCGGGCCGCACGTGGTGGTCATGGACGTCGCGATGCCGGACATGAACGGCATCGAGGCGACACGCAAGATCGTTCGTGCGAATCCCGGTACGAAGGTGGTGGCGCTCTCCGGCCACGCCAACAAGGAATTCGTCCGCGAAATGCTGAGCGCCGGCGCGTCGGCCTATGTCCTCAAGAAGCGTGCGTACGAAGAGCTGGCGCGCGCCATCCGGGAAGTCATGAAGGGCAAGAAGTACCTGAGCCCCGTCGTCGCCCGAAGCGTCGTCGACGATTACGTCGAGCTTTCCTCGTCGACCAGCGAAAGGCCGGCCTTCATCGTCCTGACGGAGCGCGAACGCGAGGTCCTCCAGCAGCTCGCCGAGGGGAGGAGCACCAAGGAGATGGCGGGCGCCCTGGGGGTCAGCGTCAAGACCGTGGAAACGCACCGGCGCAACATCATGGAGAAACTGGACCTCCGCAGCGTCGCGGAGCTGACGAAGTACGCAATTCGCGAAGGGGTTACATCGATCGACACGTGAAGCTACGACCGGGGGCGGTTCCGGCAGTGCCCGGCGGCAGGCAGGCATCGCGGGGGTTGTCTCGTGTATGGGGAGGCTTGCGAAGGCCATCGGAACCGCGCGGGCCGCAGCGGAACGCACGGAGAATGGGTTTGTTATGGATATCCTGATCATCGATGACCACGCCGCTACCCGCGAGGAGATGGCATCCCTGCTGGACGCTGAAGACGATCTCGTCGTCACGGGGCAGGCGGCCGATGGCGAAGAGGGGGTTCGTCTGGCCCGGCAGTTGCGCCCCGACGTGGTCGTGATGGATGTGGTCATGCCCGGGATGAACGGCATTGCGGCGACGAGGGCGGTTCGGGCCGCGGAGCCGGACACCGCTGTCCTTGCGCTCTCGAACCACACCGGGGCGAGCCTGGTCGCAGCCCTGCTCCGCGCCGGCGCCCGCGGCTATGTACGGAAGGACCGCGCGTACGAGGAACTCATTCCCGCAATTCGGGCGGTCGCGGAAGGCAAACAGTACATCGGCGGAGCTCTCAGCGAATGAGGGCGCGATCGCAAGGTGACCCAGAGGCCGAGGAACAACGCGGAAAGGGAGTGTAAGCATGACAGCAGGAGACCGGCCCCGCCCATCGCCGCAGACCATCTTCATGGTTAACCGACGGGACAACCCCGTGGCCACGTTTGACGAATCCACCTTCACGGGCGATTGGACATGGATTGAAGCGCCACCCGACTGGACGCCCGAGGATGGCCTCGAGGAAGCCGCCCCCGGGACCACCGCGATTCTCGTCTTTTCCCGGCGGCACAGGGAGAAGCAGATCCGGCGGCAATGCGAACACATCCGAAGCGTCCTTGAGGACATCCCCCTGCTGGTCGCCGTAACCCAATACGAGATGCCCCTGGCCAACCGGGTGAAGGAGCTGCGGAAGACGGACTACGTCTTCTCTCCGATCGAAGAGAACGACCTCGTCGAGCGCCTGGACCGGCTGCAGCAGCCGTGATCGCCGGGGGGTACCATCGCAGAGCGTGGACGCGCCACTGCCGGCATAGGGCAAGCGCAGCAGGCGGTAGACCGCGGGATCGTAGGCTTCGCGCATCTGGCCGCTGCTGCCCTCGGCCAGGTTGAACACCAACTCCGGCCTCGCGGAGACGAGATAGTCAACCACCTGGTCGGCGGTCCCGGTGACCTCAATCGGGATCACCCTTTTCCGATTCTCCAGGAACGTGAAGGCTTCTCACTTCTTCCATCGTGGTGACGCCCGAGGCGACCTTGGTCAGCCCATCCTGGAGCAGGGACGGCAGGCCCCGTTGGGCGATCCGGCTGCGCAATGCTTCTGCTCCATGGGTCCCGGAAACCGCGACGGCCATCTCGCGGTCCAACGCCACCACCTGGAACAGGCCCGTTCGCCCCCGGTACCCGAAGTGGTGGCAGGCCTCGCAGCCCTGCGCCGAGGGCACGCAGGAGGGCGGGGCGAGGCCTTCGGCCTGGAACAGCTCCCGTTCCTCGCCGGAGAGTTCACGCGGCTCCGCGCAATGTCCGCAGACGCTGCGCACCAGCGCCTGGGATATCACGAGTCTTAGCGCGGATCCGAGCAGGTGGCGCGGAACGGAGGAGTACAGGCACGCTTCCACCGCCAGCACGGCATCCGTGGCATGCGTCGTGGCCAGCACGAACCGCCCGGAAGCCGCGGCACGAACCGCCGTAATCGCCGATTGCGCGTCCCGGATTTCGCCAACCAGGATGATATCGGGATCCATGCGCAGCACGGCCTTCACGGCGGCGGGCATCGAGAGCCCGCGCTCCGGATCGGCCTGCACCTGCCGCACATACCGCAAGTCGTACTCGACCGGATCCTCGACGGAAACGGCAATCACGGTCTCAAGGTCCAGGAACGACGCCAGCGAGTAAAGGGTCATGGTCTTCCCCGCCCCCGTCGGACCGGAGATGAGGATGAGGCCCTCGGGTCGCCTCAGTGTCCGGCGGATGAGGGACAGGTGGGCCTCGGAAAGCCCCAGCTCGGTTGGCCGCAATACCTCAGAGGGCGGCGAAAGAACCCGCAGATGAGCCGCTTCGCGCTTTGCCGTGGGCAGGACAGTGACGCGCACCTCGCGCGGCCCCTCGTCGGTGTCCAGTGTGAACCTGTTCTCCAGCGCCGTAAACGCGCGGTCGGGCGTGAACTGTGCCGCCACCTTGATCTCGTTGACCAGATGTTGGCCCTCGGCCTTCGATATCTCCGCCTTCGGGTGAATCGCGCCGTCCACGCGATAACGTACACGGTAGGCGTTGGAACCCACAGGGTCCACGTGAACGTCGGTCGCGCCCATTTCCAGGGCGTCGGACAACACGGCGCTTACCCGCTCGGGCACGTCGTCACGCCATGTGCCGGAGCCTTCCTCAGGCACAGCGGTTTCCCGTTCCCGTTTCATGCCCCGTTCCCTCATTCGGTCTCCCGGCCCGTCAGGGGTCCAACGGGGTGACCCCTTCGCGAACCGCGTACTTCGTCAGCTCGGCCACGCTGTGAAGATCCAGCTTCTCCATGATATTCCTTCGATGCGTCTCGATGGTCTTCACGCTGACATCCAGGATGCCCGCGATTTCCTTCGTGCTCTTCCCTTCGACGATCTGTTGCACCACCTCTCGCTCCCGGGGCGTCAACACCACAAAGGCGAGATCCCCACCCTTCGCGTGGGTCACCTCGATATAATCGTCGATAACCCCGCGGGCAATGTCCGGACTGAGGTACGTCTTGCCGCGCATGAGCTCACCGATGGCGCGCACCAGATCCTCGGCGGCGCGCTTCTTGAGCACGTACCCGGAGGCGCCGGCGGTCAGCATTTCCCGCACGAACGCCTTGTTGGCATGTCCGGAAATCCCCAGCACCTTCACATGCGGGTTGTCACGCAGGATTCTCCGGGTGGCCTCGATCCCGTTCAGGCCCGGCATGGCCACGTCCATGACGACGATATGCGGCCGAAGCCGGCGCGCAAGCGCAACGGTCTTCGTCCCCGTGTCCGCCTCCCCTACGACTTCCGCCGCTCCCTTCGCCTGCAGCAGCGACTTGAGCCCTTCGCGCACCATGGCGTGATCATCGGCCAGAACGAGTCGGACGCTCATGGAGTTCTCCTCGCCGACGCCGGTAGACCTGCGCGGCTCATGCGACATCCTTGCGGTTTCACGATAACAGGGTAGGCGCCGCCGGAATCCTTGGCAAGGGAATTTCGAGCATAGCCGTGGCGATACGTGTGCCGTAGCGATTCGCGTGGCGAATCGTGTTGACCCGACCGTGAAGGCCGGCGAACATGGTTGCCGTTTGCGGCGTGCCGGAATTCGGCCGGCGGGCCGCGCGCAGGAGAACGCCGATGCAGACCCGCCAACGCCGTGCAGGCCTTGCCCTGCTGCTCGCCCTCGCCGTACCGCTGGCCGCGACAGTCCGCGCCGAGGGGGAACCCGCCGAACGTGCCCGCGAGCTTCCGGAGGTCGTGCTCGTCGAACCGGGCGCCGCGCCGCGCGTGGCGCTACGCCTGCGCCCGGAACCCGGCTACCGCCAGATCCTGACGATGATCATGCACATGGAGATGCAACAGCGGATGGACGGCGGGGAAGCGCCGCAGGTGCCGCTGCCCCCGATGCGCATGCGCGCCAACGTGACGATCGAGGACGTCGCCGCGAACGGCGACTTCACCTACGTCATGCGGTACACGGAAGCCGACGCGATGGAAGCCGGGGATGTGGCCGAGGAAGTCCGGCAGATGGTCTCGAATATGCTTCGCTCAATGGCCGGCGTCACGGTCCGTGGAACCACGTCCGACCGCGGCTTCGAGCGCGACGTGGCGATGGAGCTCCCGCCGCAACTGGCGCCGCAGATCGCCGCGCAGATGCGTGCCATGGCCGATTCGCTGGAGCAGTTTTCCACCCCGCTCCCGGAGGAGCCGGTCGGGGTCGGCGCAGCGTGGGACGTCCGGACCACGCTCTCGCAGGACGGCATCACCCTGCGGCAAACGACGCGTTACAGGCTCCGCGAGCTCGAGGGCGGCCACGCCGTTCTCGACATCGGCATCACCCAGCAGGCCGACGAACAGCCCGTCGATGCCCCGATGCCGCCCGGCGTGACCGCGACCCTGGTGTCGCTGGAAGGGCGCGGCGAAGGCACGACGCGCCTCGACCTTGCCGCCGGACTTCCCGGCGAAGCGAACGTCACCCACACGGTCGACCAGGAGATGCAACTTGCCATGGGCAACGACGCGCGCAACCTGCGCCAGACGATGCGCATGCGGATCGAACTCCGCTCCGAGGCCCCCGAGGACGCCGACGACTGAGCGCCGGCCGCCGGCGCACGCGCCGTGACCGGTTCTTCACCGGTCTCTTTCGTGCGACGATAGAGGGCGACGAGAGCGGCGGACGATTGGAGCCCCCGACTCGTCGCGCACGCGGCGTGCGCCAGGGAG
>PWTM01000305.1 GCA_003563855.1 PVC group bacterium
GCCGGATCGACGGCGGGCGCGCGGAGCAGCCGCTCGACGGCGCGGTTCGCACGGCCGGGCCGCCAGGTCACGACCGGGATGCGGGGCAGGGGGTCTGGATTCATCGTCGCACCGCCTCGTTCAGCGTTCCGCAGCGCGGGCAGCCCGCCAGGGGCACATCCCGCCGATCCGTGTAGACATGGGCGCAGCCGCTGCAGCGGTAGAGCCGTTCGCGGCGTCGCGCAGCGCGCCGCACGGCCCGGCGGCGCCGGGACGCGTAGCCTAGCGCGACGCCCAGCAGGCCGACAAGGCTGACGCCGACCGGAATCGCGAAGACGTACTGGAGCGGAACACGCACGGGGGTCAATCCTCGCCCGGCGCGGCGGCCGGGGGCTCGAACCGGAGCCGGACCCGGCCGCTGCGCGGGGCGCCGGGCGCGAGCCGCCAGGCGCGAAGGGTGCGGGCGATCTCGCGCCGTGCCTCCGGATCGGGTTCCGGTTCGCCGGGGGTGCGGTCGAGGAAGAGCCGCTCCGGTACGCCCTCCCCGTCGAAGTCCAGTTGGGCGGTGATGTCCCAGGTCCGTTCGCCCTCGGCCCGGCCGGGCCACGCGGTGTGCGCGAAGTCGGCCTCGGCCCAGGCCGCGGAGAACTCGAGGCGGCGCCGGGGGCGCACGGCGGGGAGCACGGGCGCGGACGGCCCGAGCCGGACCGGCGGCGCGGTCGCGGCGGGGACGGGGCGCGTCGGTGGCGTGTCCGGCGGGGGCGGTTCGGGCGGGGGGGCAGGGAGGACATGGGCGGGCGGCTCGGGCGGATCGAGCGGCGGCCGCACGAGGGTGAGGGGTTCGTGCGCGCGGCCGAAGCCGGCCTCGCTCGGCTGGGTGAAGAGCGCGTGCGACCAGAGCGCGCGGGCCTCGGCGGCGGGCGATCCCTGCGCGATCGGGAGGAAGCGGAGCCGCGCCGGTTCGGGCGGCGGGAGCGCACGCGGGGGCGGCGCGGGCCTCAGCGCGAGGAACACGCCGCAGAACAGCGCGGCGCCCAGGATCGCGACGGTCCAGGCCGCGACCGAAAACGGGGGACGGCTCACGGCCCGGCCTCCCCCTCCTCCTCGTCGGCGAGGGCGGTGGCGAGCGCGACCTCGGCCAGGCCGGCGTCCATGGCCATCGCATAGATGCGCACGAGGGTCCCGTGAGGCACGCGGCCGTCGGCCTCGATGACGAGCGTTCCGCCGGGGTGCTCGTGCGCGGCGCGGCCGAACGCGGTGCGCAGCCCCTCGAGCGTCGTGCGCTGATCGTTGAAGAAGACCATCCCCTCCTGTGTGACGGTCACGATCATCGGCCCGTACGGCGCGGCCTCGCGCAGCGGCGACGCGGGGAGTTCCATGCGGATGGCCGGCTGGACGACGAACGGGGCGCGCACGAGGAAGAAGAGGAAGAGGAGCAGCGCCACGTCGACCAGCGGGGCCGGGTCGATCCGCCCCCGCAGCGGACGCAGCCGGGGCGGGAAGCGGCGCCGGAACCGGCGGACGCATTCGCCGGGCGGTTCGGTCGCGATCATCGGCCCGCCTCCGGCCCGGTGCGCCGGAGCCGCGCGAGGAACACGTTCACTTCGGAGGCGGCGGTCTCCATATCGAGGAGCAGCGCGTCAATGCGCGCGAGGAGCACGTTGTAGGCGGCGGCCGAGGGGATGGCGACGGCGAGTCCCGCGGCGGTGGTCAGGAGCGCGCGCCAGAGGCCCCCGGCCAGGTCGCCGGCGTGCGCGAGCGGGGCCGTGGCCCGGATCGCGGCGGTCACCTCGAGCATGCCCAGTACGGTTCCGAGCAGGCCGAGCAGGGGCGCGATGTGGGCGATGGTCGCCAGGACGTTGACGCGGCGCTCGATGCGCGGAATCTCGGCGCGGCCGGCGTCCTCGACCGCGCGCCGGACCTCGGCGGCGGGCGCCTCGTGGTGAAGAACGGCGGCGCGAAGGAGGCGGGCCACGGGTCCCGGCGTCGATTCGCAGAGGGTGACGGCCTCCGTGACGTGGCCGGCGCGCATCACGTTGAAGAGACCGTCGATGAAGTCGGGCACATGGATCTGGGCGCGGTGCAGGTGGAAGAGTCGTTCGAGGAACACGGCCGCCGCGGCAAACCCGCAGGCGAAGATGAGGACCATGATCGGCCCGCCGTCTTTCAACAGTTCAAACATCGTCGCTCCTCCGTGTCCGCCGGCCGGACGCCTTTCAGAACAGCCGCCAGTGCTCGCGCCGGATGCGCAGCGCCCGCGCCCGCGCTTCTTCGGCCGCGGCGCCGCCGGCATCGGCGATACGTCGGTAGATGCCGACCGCCTCGCGCCACCGCCCCTCGCGCTCCCGGAGCGCCCCGGCGCCGAACCCGGCGCGCGCGAACCAGACCGGGCTCCCGATCGCGCCCTCCGCGCGCGCTTCGAGGTGGCCGTAGACCACGTTCATGTAGCGGGCGAACGCCTCCTCGGGCTGCTCCATGCGTTCGAGGCACCGTCCCATCTTGTACTCCGCCTGCAGGCGCAGGTCGAGCGGCGCATCGGTGCTCTCGACGACCGCGCGATAGGCGCGGAGCGCGTCCTCGTAGCGGCCGGGATCCTCGCGGGCCAGCGTGAAGTGGCAGTCGCCGATCCGGCCGGAGGCGCGGTGGGCGAGGTAGCTGTCCGGGTAGTGGCGGAGCAGTTCGCGGTAGGCGACGATGGCCTCGTCGAAGCGGCCAAGTTCGCTGAGCGCGTTGCCCTGCGCGAACCGGGCCTCGGGCAGCTTCGGGCTGTCCGGGTAGGCGCGCGCCAACCGCGCGAAGTGCTCGATCGCGCGCACGTACTCGCGGTCGCCGGCGGCGGACCGGCCCGCCCAGTAGAGGGCGCGGTCGCCCAGCGGGTGGTCCGGCGCGGCGGCGGCCAGCTCGAGGAAGGTGGCCTCCGCCTCGGCCCAGGCGCCGGCGTTGAAGCGGGTCTCGCCGATCCAGAAGAGGACCTCGGCCGCGCGCGGCGAATCGGGGAAGCGCTCGACGAAGGCGCGGCCGACCGACAGCGCGCCGGCCTCGTCGCGCAGCATCTGGAGGCACCAGCCGCGCATGAAGAAGGCCTGTTCCGTCCAGGGCGTCCCGGGGAACTGCGCGACCACGGCCTCGAAATCCTCGAGGGCTTCGCGGAAGGCGCCCAGCCGGTAGCGCAGCAACCCGCGGCTGAGCAGGGCGTGCGGGAAGACCGCGTGATCGGGATAGTCGCGCATGACCCGGCGGTAGGCGCCGAGCGCTTCGAGCCAGCGGCCGCGGCGTTCGGCGAGAAGGGCTGCCCGGAGCGCGGCGTAGGCGGCCTCGTCGGTGCCGGGCCGTTCCTCGCGAATCCGCGCGTACCGCGCCGCGGCCGCCGCGAGCGCCCCGTCCCCGGCCAGGGCGGCCGCCTCCTGGAGCTGCGCCTGTCCGGCCAGCGCATGGTCCGGGAAGGCGTCCGCGAAAGCGGCGTAGGCCTCGCGCGCCTCGGCCATCCGGCCGTCGGCGAAGAGGGCGTCGCCGACCTTGAATAGCGCTCGCGCCCGTGTCTCTTCGCGGCCGGCGTGCGCGGCCGCCTGCCGGAACGTGGCGGCTGCCTCGCCGTAGCGTTCGAGGTCCCAGAGGCTCCAGGCCTTGCCGCGCAGGGCGCGCGCGTCGGCGGTCGCTTCCTCGTGCAGCGCGAGGTGGCGCTGGAAGGCCGCGAGCGCGTCCTCCGCGCGTTCGGACTCGCGCAGGCGCTCGGCGAGCCGCAGCAGCAGTCCGCCGAGCGCCGGGTCCGCCGGGCGCTCCGCGAGCAACGTCTGCAGCGTTGCCCCGGCCTCGTCCAGCCGGTCCTCGTCGAGGTCAATCCGCGCGCCGAGCTCGCGCGCCCGGGCTTCGAGGTCGGGCGCCCCGGCGGCAGCCTCCGCGGCGGCCTTCGCGGCGGCGCGCGCGGCGTCGCTGTCCCCGGCGGCGCGCGCGGCCTGCGCGCGCAGCAGCCAGGCCGCGATGCGGGGCTCCGCCTCCGCGGTTTCGTCCTCGGTGAGCGGCCGGAGCAGGGCCTCGACGCTCTCATACTCGCCGGATGCGAGCGCGAGCTCCGCGGCCCGGAGCCGTGCCGAGCGGCCGGCGGAGCCGTCGGGGTCTTCCTCCATCAGTCGCGCGTAGAGCGTCGACGCCTGCTCCGCCTGGCCGGCCGCCGCGCAGGCGGCCGCCCAGTCGAGGCGGTTCTGCAGTCCGTCCGGCCCGTCGCCGTAGCGCACATCGAAATCCGCGAACGCCTCGACGGCCTCCGCGGGGCGCGCTTCGCCCAGCCGGATATGGCCCCGCAGGCGGAGGGCCTCGGCGGACTGCGCCGCCCCGGGTTCCGCGGCGCGCCAGGCGTCGAGCACGCGGCCCGCCTCGACGGGATCCCCGGCCGCGAGGTGCGCCTGGGCGAGCCAGAAGAGCAGCGGGCCGGTATCCTCGCCGGTCTGCAGCTCGGCGAACCGGGCGCGGATCGCCGCGACCGCCTCGGCCGGCCGGTCCTGTCCGAGGCGGGCGCGCGCCAGCCAGGCGGCGGCCCGGTTGCGGGCCGCCTCCTCGCCGGCGCGCTCGAGCGCCCGCGCGAAGTGGCGCTCGGCCAGGTCGAAGAGCCCGTCTTCCATCGCGGCCTGGCCGCGCAGCATCGCGGAATCGTGCGCCGCGGACGCCTGCGCTGCGAGCGGCGCTGCGGCCGCAAACGCCGCCGCCAGCAGCAGCGCCCGCGCGCGCCGCAGCATCCGTTTCCCAAGCGCAGGCCGGGCGATCATCCGCCGCCCTCCGCGGGGCGGATGCCGGCCCCGTCGCGCAGCGCGCGCCCGGTATGCGAGGCCGCGCAGGCGGCGATCGCTTCCGGCGGACCCTCGGCCACGAGGCGGCCGCCGCCGTCCCCGCCCTCCGGGCCCAGGTCCACGATCCAGTCCGCCCGCCGCAGGACCTGCAGGTTGTGTTCGATCACCAGCACCGTGTTGCCCCCGTCGCGCAGCCGCTCGAGCACGGCTACGAGCCGCTCCACGTCCGAAAAGTGCAATCCCGTCGTGGGTTCGTCCAGCATAACCAGCGTCCGCCCGGTCGCGCGACGGGCCAGTTCGCCGGCCAGCTTCATGCGCTGCGCTTCGCCGCCGGAAAGCGTGGGGGCGGCCTGGCCGAGCTGCAGGTAGCCGAGCCCGACCTCGGCCAGCATGCGCAGCCGGCGCGCGACCGGGGGGACCGCGGCGAAGAAGTCGAGCGCCTCGTCGACCGTCATCGCCAGCACGTCGGCGATGCTCCGGCCGCGGACGCGGACGTCGAGCGTCTCGCGGTTGTAGCGTCGGCCGCCGCAGGCTTCGCAGACGATGAAGAGATCGGGCAGGAACTGCATGTCGATCCGCAGTTGCCCGTCGCCCCGGCAGTGCTCGCAGCGGCCGCCCTTGACGTTGAAGCTGAACCGGCCCGGCCCGTAGCCCCGCGCCCGGGCGAGGGGCAGGCGCGCGAAGAAGTCGCGGATCGGCGGGAAGAGCCCGGCATAGGTCGCCGGGTTGCTGCGCGGGGTGCGCCCGATCGGGGCGGCGTCGACGACGATGAGCCGGTCGATCGCCTCGGCGCCGCGCAGGGCGCGGTGGGGCGCGGGCGTCTCGCCGGCGCCGTGGAGCCGCCGCGCCAGCGCGCGCCGCAGCGTGGCGTCGACCAGGGTGCTCTTTCCGCTGCCGGAGACGCCGGTGACGCAGACGAACAGCCCGAGCGGGATGCGCACGTCCAGGTTCCGCAGGTTGAACCCCTGGGCGCCTTCGACCGCCAGGGCGTCCGGGCCGGGCGTCCGGCGCCGCGGCGGCGCGGCGTTGCATTCGCCGCGCAGGTAGGCGGCGGTCGACGAATCGGGGTCGCGCAGCAGCGCCGGCAGGTCGCCCTCGAAGACCACGCGGCCGCCCGCGCGGCCGGCGCCGGGGCCGAGGTCGAGGATGTGATCGGCGGCCCGGATCGTCGCCGGGTCGTGCTCGACCACGACCAGCGTGTTGCCGGCGTCGCGCAGGCGGAAGAGCGCCGCCAGCAGCCGGTCCGTATCGCGCGGGTGCAGCCCGATCGTCGGCTCGTCGAGCACGTAGAGCACGCCGGCGAGGCCGGCGCCGAGCTGCGTGGCGAGCCGGATGCGCTGGGCCTCCCCGCCGGAGAGCGTCGCGCTGCCACGGTCGAGCGTCAGGTAGTCGAGTCCGACCTCGGCGAGGAACCCGAGCCGAAGCCCCGCCTCCCGGAGCACCATCCGCGCGCGCGCCGTCTCCGCGGCGGTCAGGCGCAGACCGGCGAGGAACGCGGCCGCCTCGCGCACGGGCATCGCGGTCAGCGCGGCGATCGAGAGGCCGCCGACCGTGCAGGCGAGCGATTCGGCCCGGAGCCGCGCGCCGCCGCAGGCCGAGCAGGGGCGCCGGACGGTGTAGCGTTGCAGGAACTCGCGCACGTAATCGCTCTCCGTCTCGCGCAGCCGGCGGGCGAGGTCGGGCAGGACGCCCGTGAACCCGGCGCGCCGCGGAGGGGTCACGGCGCGGCGCCGGAAGCCCGGCGCACCGGACGGCGTTTCCGGCGGGCCGTCGAAGACCCGGCGGCGGAAATCGGGCGGCAGCTCGCCGAGCGGCGTCTTCGCGTCGAGCCCGGCGGCCTCCGCCAGCGCGCGCAGTTGCCGGCGGTAGCGCAGGACGGTCCGGCGCGCGCCGCGCTGCCAGGGCTCGATCGCGCGCTCGAGCGGCCGGGTCGGATCGGGCGCGATCCGTGCCTCGTCGAACGCGTCCTCGACGCCCAGCCCGTGACAGGCCGGGCAGGCGCCGTGCGGGCTGTTGAAGGAAAAGTCCGCCGGGGCCGGCGGGTCGAACTGGCGGTCGCAGGCGGGGCA
>PWTM01000148.1 GCA_003563855.1 PVC group bacterium
GGGAGGGTACGAGACCCTCCCCTACATGAGTTGCTCGTACCCCGGGCGCCTGGGGTGTGGCCCCCAATGCCGTTGTCATCGCGAGGAGCCCCAACGCAGTTTGGGCGACGTGGCGATCTCTGTAGATCCGTAGGCGTTGTGAGATTGCTTCACCCCGATAAATCGGGGTTCGCAAAGACAAGGAAGAGTCGGGGGTCTGGGGGCGAAGCCCCCGGCGCATTGTCCCCGCCCTGATCCGCTCCCCCTCGTATCTTGCCAGTATGCTATTCTAGTATTCAAGAGGGGCAAGACAGGCCGTTCCCCCTCGTATCTTGCCAGTATGCTATTCTAGTATTCAAGAGGGGCAAGACAGGCCGTTCCCCCTTGGGTCTGAGAAGACCGTCCTTAAGCATGGTCGTCTTGCCTCGGTTCTCTGGGAGCCCGAACAGTTGCGAGGGCCATATGAGCAGCATGAGCCCGGATTGGTCTGCGAGGACGGGACAACCAGGAGAGAAGGAGTGTGCGATGGAACAGAGTAAAGAGTATGTAGGCGTTGATGTATCGAAGGAGAGTCTGGACATTGTGGTGTATTCCACAGATGAGATGCGGAGCTTTGGGAACGACGATGCAGGCATTGCTAAGGCTATGACCTGGCTAAGGCAGGTGAGTCCAGCGATTATCGTGATGGAAGCCACCGGCGGCATGGAGGTATCTCTTTACGTTGCCTTGCAGGAAGGGAAGCTTCCAGTAGCGGTGATCAACCCCCGGCAGATCAGGCATTTTGCCAAGTCCATGGGCATACTGGCAAAGACCGACAGAGTGGACGCCAAAGTCCTGGCTCGCTACGCCGCGACAATACAGCCGGAAGCACGGGCCTTGCCCGATGAGGAAACCCGTCAACTCAGGACAGTGGTTACACGCCGGCGTCAGCTAGGAGAGATGATAACAGCGGAGACTAACCGTGCTCAAGCTACCAGGGATAAGGACATGAGACAGCGGATCCGTATCCACATTGATTGGTTGCAGGAGGAGCTTGCCAATATAGATAAGGATATTGGGCGGATGATAAAGGAAAACCCGGCATGGCATGCGAAGGACAAACTGTTGCGGAGCGTGCCTGGAGTGGGACCAGTATTATCTGCCACCCTTATCGCCGAGTTGTCTGAACTAGGTGTTCTGAATCGTAAGGAGATAGCCGCCCTTGTAGGCGTGGCTCCGCTTAACAGAGATAGCGGCAGACACCACGGCCGACGTAGTATCTGGGGAGGACGGCCCAGAGTACGTCAATCTCTGTACATGGCAGCTCTTAGCGCAGCCCGTTTCAACCCCAGGATCCAAGTGTTCTACGACCGTCTTCTAGCCAATGGCAAGAAGAAGAAGGTGGCCCTCACTGCCTGCATGCATAAGCTGCTCGTTATCCTCAACTCAATGGTCAAGGATAACTCTCATTGGTCCTACAGTCCGACCGTCCTCAACACCAGTTGCATCCACACCGCCAAGACAGTTGCTTAAGGTAAGGGGGACACAGGGGGTTATGAATAGGTCGGGGAGGGCACACAGGGCCCTCCCCGACCTTGGGCTAGCCGCTGTTCTCTAAGTCCCGGCCTACCCCTGCGTCAGGCGGCGCCTTGTGAAGACGGCTGCGCCGGCGATCGCGGCGGCCAGCGCCAGCCATGGTGCGAGCAGGGCCAGCCTGTCCGCCCTGCAAATGCCATCACCGATGAGAGAGGGGAAAGCCAATGCCTTTCTCTCACCACTAGGGTGGCAGAATCGCACCGTCCTTTTTGGCCCAGAGCCAGTAGCCCTGTCCAGGTTCCATATCGCCCGTAACCTGATTTGACTGACCCTGATAGTAGATAGTGACCCACTCACCTTTGGCCACATCGTAACCCCAGATGATTATGTAGTCGGGTTCTCCATCTGTGTGCAGGCCGGCAAGATAGACTGAGTGGGGCTTGGGGGTCGTCGACTTAAATCCGATCAGGTTCCAGCCTGCAACGACACTATATGCCGGTGGAGTTGCCGGCGGGTCGGGCATCTCCTGGCCAACTACACACAGGATAGCAGGGCTGTCCATGAACACCCAGTAGCCACGACCGTCCTCCATAGTGGTCAGGGTACTGCTAGCATCCCTTGGCCTATACCAGAGCCAGTCGGAGTTGGCGCCATCATAGTGCCAGACGATGACTAAGTGCTCGGCTATGTCGGCCAGCACATCGGCAATGTCGTTACTAGTAGGTATCAGCGGAAGCGAAATGAGATTCCATCCCTCGGCCAGGCTTACACATGACGGATCCGCGGCCCCCACTGCAATTAGATGGCGCTGCGTGGCCGTCGCCGTCGATTCAGCGCTATCAGTCATGGTGAGGCTCACGGTGTAGATGCCGCGGGTCTCGTAAGCGTGCTCCACATCGGTCATAACCTGTTCGTGGGTGCCCTCAAGAACCAGCGGTGGGGTATCGTCACCGAAGTCCCACTCGGCCCTGGTATAGGGATGGGTACCACCGGTAGTCAGGTTTGCAAAGGTCACAGCCTCATCCACATCCGGGTCGGTCTTATCGGCTATGAAGGCGGGGTTGAGGTCAAGCTCCAGTAATACGAAATGAGCTGTGACGGTCCTGTCAGAGCCCATGATAATACTGGTTGTTGAGGCTGTACTCCCAGCATCGCCACCAAACCGAACATACTCACCATCATCGAAGCTCCAGTGGCTGAACTCCCAGCCTGTATTCGGGGTGGCACTGAGGTTAACCGTTGTTCCAGCCGTATAGGCGTAGAACTCAGGAGCTCCGATGACAGGGAGCCCTATCAACGGTGTACCCCGCGGATCTGTTGTTATTCTACCGCTTCCCGGCGGAGATACATAGATTGTCAGAACCACGTCTAGAACGAACGCGGCAGTGATCTCCTTGTCGCTGTTCATCTCGATAGTGGTCTCAGCAGCCGTCACATCCGCAATGGTGTCCACATCCCCGGT
Organism: PVC group bacterium; assembly: GCA_003563855.1. Taxonomy (GTDB): domain Bacteria; phylum Verrucomicrobiota; class Kiritimatiellia; order PWTM01; family PWTM01; genus PWTM01. The sequence goes on from PWTM01000148.1 coordinate 2,957, forward strand.
CCAGCCGGCAAACCGATAACCCTCGTGTGGCTCGGCCACCAGGTTGACGGTCTCACCTTCCTCATAACCGAAGCTGCCCTCGCCAGGGTTGACTACCGAACCTCCATCAGTGCTTGAGGCAGTTAGCCGATAGCCCATCGTGGTGAAACTCCAGAGAGGACCTGCAGTCGATGCTCCGTGGCTATCGAAGGCTGTTATCCGCCAGTAGTATGTGGTACCGTAAGCCAGAACCCCTGGGTCATAGGTGGTTTCCGTCTGGTTGAGGGATGCTAACGCCCCGGGTTCGTTGGAGGCACCGAAGTAGACATCATAGGTCACGGCATCACCATCGTCAGGGTCGCCTCCCGTCCAACTCAACTGCGTATCAATCGGGACACCGGTGAGGCCGTCGGCCGGCGAGCAATTCGCGGGCCCGTATGGCGAACGGTTTACCAGGTCAGGATAGCGCACTTCATCCACCTGCCCGTCTCCGTCATTATCCACCATCATGGAATACTGGGGGTTCTCCGGGCTGACATCTATCGTTGCCTCTGTGTGTGGGCTGATAGATACATCATGGTACGTGACGGTTCTGGCAGTGTGCTCGTCCCCAGGTAAGACCATGCGGAAGTCCATAGTACCAGCATCGGTGCCCTTCAACATGACATTGTAGTTGCCTGTGGGGGGAACCAGAAGCAGTTTCTCATCGTCTACTACGATCACCACAGAGCCTTCTATTTCCTCATATATTACCCCGGCCCAGTATCCTGTGCGGTTGCCCTGTGCATCCACGATCAAGACATCAACGGGACATCGCACCCAAGACAGTCCGATATCTATGCCTGCCTGGATGAGCCCATCAATGTACTGAACAAGAACAAGCCACAGATAATTGCAGCCTCTATAACCTTCCCAGAGACCTTTGGCGAGGCCTGTTGCGAGGGTGACGGGGTCTCGTGCGTATTTCTGGGCCATCCAAAGCACAATACTGACAAGGTCATTGGCCGCTGATGCCCACTGCTCTTCCGACATGTGCTTGCCAAACGACACAAAACTGCGGGTAGCATCAACATCCTCGTAGATCATTATGCCGGTCTTGGCGCCGAAGTACTTAATCAAGAACGGCAGACTGACGAAGGTGGCGCAACTGATCCATTCAAAAGCGGAAGGCGAGACCTTAATGCTGCACTCGGCAACATTATTTGTCAGGTCTGCATCGTGGTATAGATTCGGCGATGATTGTCTGACTTCTACTCTCAGTGTGTCGGCCCACACTGCAGGATTCCCATCATTGAACATGAGCTCGTGAGGCCATGCGAAGCCTGGTACCTGGAATCGTATCGTGCTAGTCTGGCCGTAGTTGGGGGGTATTTCTGGGAGATCGACTATTGACGAGTAAACACGTCTGGTGCTTGCGCCATGTAGCCACGCCCAGTAGGAATCTCCGGCCCTCCATGACGCAGGGTCTTTGTCCCGGTAGTCGATCACGTAGGCGTTCAGTTCATGCCGCTGGGCGGGAACGGGGGCGCTGCCCCTATTCGCGATGTTGATCTTTACATAGGCCCATTCCCCAATAACGAGGGAATCTACTGAGACTATGCTCACAGCGAGGTCAGGCTTCTGCTCGGCGAAGTACAGCATGACGGTATTGTCTGCGTTCATGGTAACGCTGGTTGGATTGATGCTGTTGTTATTGGTGTTACTCCAGCGGTCGAAATCGTAGCCGGGGGCTGGATTGGCACTGAGGGTGACTATCGTGCCATCAGCATACTTACCGTCGGCACCGGGCCTGGGGCTGAAGTACACATCACCGCCCCCTGGAGGGGTCACAGCTACGTTCAGATGATATCTCTGGGCGGGCTCGGTGGCCGGCGGTAACTCTAAGCGGTAGAATCTATGGTTGCCGATTTGAACGGTGAATTTGGTCTCGTCAGCCCAATAAGGAGGGTCGATGGTGACGCTGTAGAAATGGTCTGCATTCTGTGTGGGGTCGTCGACCTCATTACTTAGTATCTGGCCGGCTATCACATAGCTCTTATGCCAGGCGTCCCTGTCTGCCTGGGTGTCTCTATGTAGCGGGTCTTCTACAAACTCACGATTCGGGTCGCCCTCGTTGAAGGCACTGAATTGCCAGGGCTTGAGTATAACGCTGTGATAGTCTTCTCCCCACCACCTTGGGTTTTCCGCTCTGTTTCTGATTACCCATCCTACTGCGGTCTTACCTTGGTCGCTTTCACCTCGCGCCTCTCCGAAGATCGCTCGTGCCAGGATCATCTGTACTGTATCTTCATAGAAATCCCCCGTCCATTCTGGGTTATCAACAGTTGGCGTCGGCTTATCAATGGACCTTATTCTTCCGAAGCTGTTCCATAGAGATTCGTCAATTTGCTCCTCGACGACTTTACCCTGAGTGTAGGAGGCGTGTATTACGGTATTCCTGTCTGTTAGAATTCCGACGTGGTCTATTCCATATCTGCCATATCTGTCCACGTATTTATAAACGAACAGGAGGTCGCCTGGCGCTAGACTCTCTAGCCTGGCATAGTGGTCACAATGATTGACGTAGTAATCCTCTGCCGTAGTGCGCGGAATGGTCACTCCTGCTGCAGTGTAACAATAGTAGACAAGGCCTGAGCAATCGAAGCTATGCGGACCATTTCCTCCCCACTCATATTGTTTGCCGAGCTGTTCCTCCGCGGTTACGAGAATCGTCTCTCTGACAGATGTTGTAGGATCATCTTGCGGGTCATAGGTCACCGTGAAGCTGCGTTGCGCCGTGGCCCCAGTGGTGTCCCTTAAGGTGACGGTCCAGTCCCAGGTCAGGGTCTGCGTACCACTTGCGTTGTATAGTACCCTGGGTGTGAAGGTCATAGAAGTATCAGAGATGACATTCACCCTGCTGTCCCAACTGTCGTCGCCTCTATTCCAGGTCCGAGTGTCACTATCCGGCCCACTCCACGAAAACGTTATTTGGTTCACGTTATCGAAATTGGCACCGCTGGCTGAGAAGGTGGCATCATAGGTTGACCGGCTGGTTGTTATGGACGGAGGGTCTAGACTGGTGAAGCTGAGGTCTGTCGGATCATCATGGTCGTCGCCAGGATTGTCGATCAAGAACTGCAATGGGTTTACGGTTCCGTCTTTTACACCACCATATGATGTGGTGGTGAGTATGGTGTTGAGTTCAAAATGCAGATGAATCGGTGAGCCATACTGACGTAGTGTTCCGATCTGTTGCCCTTGTGAGACAGTGCTTCCTTCAGAAAGGTGGGTTGATGGATAAGCATGTCCATATATGGCAAGAAATTTCACCCCGTTCGCAGCAGTGTGTTCAATGTGCAGTCTGCTGTTGTTGCTTGTGGAGTGATAGTCTCGCACAAGGTGCCGGACCACGCCGTCTCCGATGGCATACACTGGTGTGCTTGTATTATACGGACTACTATGTGGACCAACCCAGTCCACGCCTCCATGCCTGAAACCATGGTTGCTGTGATAAACAGGCGAATCATAATCGTAATTTGTATGAGTGATCAGGTTTCCATCGCCAGTTGGAGGAACAGGCACGGCCCATCCAGCATTAGTGAAGCAAGATGCAGGGACATTGTATCTGCCATCAAAATCTGAAGAACTGCTGATCGTGACCGAGCATTCCGTTGGAGTAGGATCATCGACTGGATCATAGGTCACCGTGAAGCTGCGTTGCGCCGTGGCCCCGGTGGTGTCCCTTAAGGTGACGGTCCAGTTCCAGGTCAGGGTCTGCGTACCACCTGCGTTGGATAGCACCCTGGGTGTAAAAGTCATAGAATTGTCAGATATGACATTCACCCTGTCGTTCCAGGTGCTCGTACCTCTATCCCACGTCTGACTGCCGCTGTCTGGCCCGCTCCAC
>PWTM01000153.1 GCA_003563855.1 PVC group bacterium
CAGGCAGGCAGGCGTCCCGTCACCCAACACCTCGTGATCCTCGCTCAACGCGCCGGACCGCGCTGGCCGCCAAACACTCTCAGGTGGCCGCCCGCTTTGGGGCGGCTACCTGAGTAGTTACCTATTGTCCATCTATCCGACCCTGAAACGGGCGGAAACGGGCGGAACGCCAAGCCGGGCGAGAGAGGACTTTTTTCTCGGAAACCCTGTCTTTTATGCTGGTTTCCCGTGTTTTTCGCTGGTACCCCGGGCGCGGCTCGAACGCGCGACCTGCGGATTAGGAATCCGCCGCTCTGTCCAACTGAGCTACCGGGGCGAACGGGGTCGGGCGCGGGTGATTCCGATGCGCCGCGCGAAGCGTCCGACCGGCGTGAGCCTACGGCGGCGGTGCGGCGGCGTCAACGCGCGTCGGCGGCGGGAGGGGCGGGGCTTTTCTTGCCGCCGGGCGCGCCGGGGCTCTGGTAGAGTCCGGCGCATGGCAACGCGAGGACGGCACCGGGTGGAGTACGCGGCGTTCCGGCTGCTGGCCGGCCTGCTGCGGTGGATGCCGTACCGGGCGGGCCTCGCGCTGGCCTGGGCGGTGGCGCGGGCGACGCACCGGACAGGCCGGAAGCGCCGCATCGAGGCGCGCCGCCGCATCCGCGAGGTGTTCGGCCCGGCCCTGCCGGAGCGGCGCGTGCGCCGGATCGCCTGGATCTCCTGGCGCAACCTCTGCTTCAACGCCGTCGAGATCGCCCGCCTCCCGCGCATGAATGCGCGCTGGGTCGAGCGCCGCCACGACGCGGCGGAGCTGCGGCGCCTGCGCGCGGCGATCCCGGAGGGCCGGGGCACCGTCCTCGCGCTGCCGCACGCCGGCAACTGGGAAGCGGCGGGAGTCGTCAGCCACCGGCTCGGCATCCCGGTCTTCTACATCGCGCGCCGCCAGCGCAACCCGCTCACGGACGCCTACCTGAACCGCATGCGCGCGGGCACCGGGGTGGAAGCGGTGCTGAACGACCGCCACGTCCTCCGCGGCGTCGTGCGCCACCTCCAGGCCGGGAGCTGCCTCGCGATCCTCCCGGACGTGTACGCGCGGCGGCCGGGACTGCCCGTCCCCTTCCTCGGCGGCCGGGCCAATCTGCCCCGGGGCATGGCGCTCTTCGCGCGGCTGGCCGGGGCGCCGATCCAGCCGCTGTTCCTGCGCCGCGAGGGCTGGACGCGGACGCGCATCGACCTGCTCGAACCGGTTCGCCCCGACCCCGCGCAGCCGCGCGAGGCGGACCTGCTGCGGATGACCCGCGCGGTGTTCGCGCAATTCGACCGGGCGATCCGGGCCGCCCCGGAGCAGTACTTCTGGTACAACAAGCGCTGGGTGCTCAGTCCGCCGCCGAAGCCCCGCCGGGCGAGCGACGGCGCCCGACCGCGCGAACGCGCCGCCGACTGATCACCGACAACCGCCCTGCCGGCGGCCTTTCCCCAGTTCTTCGCGGCGTCTTCGTTTCGGTGGACGACGACGGCGACGACTACGGTGGACGATGGGACGCATTGCCGTCGTAATCCGTAGTCGTCGCCGTAGTCGTCAACCGGAAAGGGGCGAGCCGGTCGACGACTACGGCTAGCGACGGAGCAAGCTCGGGCCGAGCGAGGCGCTTAGCCGCGGGACCGCTGCCGCCCGCCCACGCCAGCCCCACTTCCACAGCGGGCGCTGTCGCCGGGGCTTCAGCCTACGGTGCGGTGGCAGAGTCGCGGGCGCGCCGCGCGCCCGGGACGGCGACACCGCTTTCGCCCCACCAGACACCGCGTGTCCCCCGCCAACCGAAAGCGGCGTCGCCGGGCTTCGCCCTCTGCCGCCGCACTCCATATCGCGACACCCTTTCGGCCACGTAAGAGCCCCCGCAGAAGCGAAGGGGGGGGTCCGCCCCGGGAGATCACCCCCGCACGCCGAAAACCGGGCAATGGACGCCCGCCGCGCTTGCGGGCGAGGGCGATTTCGGCGAGGATGCCGCCCGCCGGGGGGCGGAGGATGCATCGGCGGCTGGCGCAAGTGCTTTACGCGGTGGCGGCGTTCCTGATGGCGGTGCTGTTCCTGGTGCCGCTGGGGATGGTCGTGCGCGGCGGTTTCTTCGACAGCGGCCGCTTCACGCTGCGGTTCCTGGCCGGGGTTTTCCGGAACCCGGTGTACGCCGAGGGCCTGCTCAACAGCCTGGCGATCGCAGCCGGCACGCTGACGGTGGTCACGGCGATCGCGGTACCGCTGGCCTGGCTGAGCGACCGGTACGATTTCCGCGGCAAGCGGCTGATCAGCGGGCTGATCCTGGTGCCGATGATCCTGCCGCCGTTCGTCGGGGCGATCGGCTTCCAGCAGATGCTCGGGCCCTACGGCGCGCTGAACGCGCTCCTGGGGCTCGGGCCGGTCGACTGGCTCGGCCGCGGCCGGTACGTGGGGGTCGTGCTGCTGCAGTCGCTCGGGCTCTACCCGATCATGTTCCTGAACGTCACCGCGGCGCTGGCGAACATCGACCCGGCGATGGAGGAGGCGGCGGAGAACCTCGGCTGCACGGGCCTGCGCAAGTTCCGGCGCATCACGCTCCCGCTGATGATGCCGGGGTTCTTCGCCGGGGCGGCGATCGTCTTCATCTGGAGCTTCACGGAGCTGGGCACGCCGCTGATCATGAACTACAGCCGCTGCGCGCCGGTACAGATCTTCGACGCGCTCAAGGAGATCGGGGCGAACCCGTTTCCCTTCGCGCTGGTCTTCGTGATGCTCTCCTGCAGCGTGCTGCTCTACGCGGCCGTCAAGCTGCTGTTCGGGCGGAAGGCGTTCGCGATGCAGGGCCGCGCGACGACCGCCTCGGCCGCCCGCCGGCCGCCGGGCTGGCGGGCGTGGCTTCCGGCGCTGCCGTTCCTGTTCGTCGCCGCGCTGGCCCTGACCCCGCATCTCGGCGTGGTCCTGACCAGCCTCTCGCCCCCGGGCGCCTGGTACCGCTCGATCCTTCCGGAGGTCTTCACGGCGGGGAACTACGTCGAGGCGCTCGGGCACGACATGACCGTGCGCAGCATCCGCAACAGCCTCCTCTACGCCTCGCTGGCGGTCGCGTTCAACGCGGGGCTCGGGATCAGCGTTGCGTTCGTCGCCGTGCGCTCGGACCTGCGGGGCCGCCACGCGCTGGACGCGCTGGCCATGCTGCCGCTGGCCGTGCCGGGCCTGGTCATGGCGTTTGGCTACCTGGCGCTCAGCTCGCTGCTCGGCAACCAGACCTGGGTGAAGGAGAGCCCGTTCTGGCAGGGCCTGCTCGACGTGCGCGTGAACCCGACGTTCTTTCTCGTCATGGCCTACAGCGTCCGGCGGCTGCCCTACATGGTGCGCGCGGCGGCCGCCGGGCTGCAGCAGACGTCGGTCACGCTCGAAGAGGCCGCGGCAAACCTCGGGGCGCGCCCGCTGACCACGCTGCGCCGCGTCACGCTCCCGCTCATCTCCGCGAACCTGATCGCGGGCGCGCTGCTCGCCTTCGCCTTCAGCATGCTCGAAGTCTCGGACAGCCTCATGCTGGCGCAGCGGAAGGATTTCTACCCGATCACCAAGACGATCTACGAGCTGTTCCAGTTGATCGGCTCGGGGCCGCACATCGCCTCCGCGCTCGGCGTCTGGGCGATGGTCTTCCTCGCCGTGACGATTCTCGGCGCCAGCATCCTGCTCGGGAAGCGGATGGGCGCGCTGTTCCGCGTCTGAACCGGAGGTGTTGGCATGCCCCCCCACCCAACGCCCTTCGAGGCCCGCGTCTATGCGGCGGTCCGGCGCGTGCCCGCCGGACGCGTAACGACCTATGCCGCGCTGGCGGCCGCGGTCGGCTGCCGCTCGCCCCGGGCCGTCGGGCAGGCCCTGCGCCGCAACCCGTTCGCGCCGGAGGTGCCCTGCCACCGCGTGATCCGGTCCGACGGCCGGCCGGGCGGCTACGGCGGCGCGACGGGCGGCGCGCGGGCCGCGCGCAAGCGGGCGCTGCTCGCGGCCGAAGGCGTCCGCTTCGTCCGCGGCCGTCTCGCCGACCCGCACCGGATCGTCAGTGTTGACAGAAGGCCGGCGGTGAGATAAAGGTCATCGCATTCGCCGCGGCGGCGGGCGGGCTGCGCGGTGTGGAGGGTCGGATTGTGAATACGCAGTATCTCGAGAGCGCGCGTACGCGTGTGCCGAATGTCCCGCTACTGATCAACCTGGTTTCCCGCCGCGTCCGGCAGCTCAACCGCGGCGACCGGCCGCTGGTCAAGCCCGACAGCGCGCACATGGAGAAGCTCGACATCGCGCTCAAGGAAGTGGCGGAGGGAAAGCTGACCGCCGAGATTCTCCCGGGCCGGGAGGAGACGGCGCTCGACCGCGCCGCGGCGATCCTGGGCGGGGACTGATTCCTCCTGCGGGGACGCGCCGGGCGCAGGCCGGCGCGGCCGGGCGATGAGCGCAGAAGGCGCAAAGCGGGAGGGCGCGCTGGCGACCAACCGCCGCGCACGGCACACCTACGCGATCCTGGACCGCATCGAGACCGGGATCGAGCTGCGCGGGACCGAGGTGAAGTCGATCCGCGCGGGATCGGCCAGCCTGCAGGAAAGCTTCGCGCGGGTCGACGGCGGGCAGCTCTACCTCGAGGGCATGCACGTCGATCCCTACCGCCACGGCAACGTGCACAACCACGACCCACGCCGGTCCCGGCGGCTGTTGGCGCACCGGGCCGAAATCGCACGGCTGGCCGGACAGGTCAGCCTCAAGGGCTGCACGCTTGTCCCGTTGCGCCTCTACCTGAAGCGGGGCCGCGTGAAGGTCGAGCTCGGCATCTGCCGCGGCAAGCTGCAGGCGGACAAGCGCGAGACCCTGCGGCGGCGGACCGCGGACCGCGAGGCCGAGCGCGCGATGGCCGCGGCGCGGAAGCGCTAGGGCGCGGCAGCCGGCCGATGCGCCTTCGGGGGCGACCGGCGGCGGCCCCGCCGAATCGACGGATCCTCCCCGTAGAGCAGCGCGTCGGCGCGCTGCTCGCGGAAGGCCGCGAGGGGCGCCGCCCACGCCGCGGCGATGTCCGCCGGCCGCTCGCCGCGCCGCAACGCCCGGCGCAGCGCATCGGTTCCCGCGAGGCGGTCGAATGCCGCGGTCTTCGCCTCCGCGCCCGCCCAGACCGCACGCAGCCCGTGCTCGTCCGCGATGGCGGTCAGCAGGGCCACGCCGGTGAGCACGGGCCGGAAGGCGTGCGGATCCGACACCCGGATCCGCAGCCCGCGGAATCCGCGCCGCGCAACGTGGTAGCGTGACAGCTCCGCGCGGCAGCCGGGCAGCCGGAAGGCCTGCATGCGCTCGGCCACGGACCCGGGGCGCATCCAGGGCGCGGCCAGGCCCTCGAAGGACTGGAGCGAGCCGCGGCGCAGGTCGAGCGCCGGGAGCGCCTCGGCCAGCACGGTCCCCGCGTAGCAGGCGGCGCCGGACCAGGATCGAAGGCCGGGCGAGGGCGCGACCCAGCGCCGGCGACCGATACCCCAGGCCACCTCGCGCGTGAACCCTTCCATCCGGATCACGTCCAGGTCGAGGTCCAGGTTCTTCGTCGCCCGGAGCCAGCGCGCGGTCTCGCCGGGCGTCATGCCGTAGGCCAGCGGGACCGGCACGGCGCCCACGAAGCTCTCGAAGGTCGGGTCCAGCATCGGCCCGTCCACCACGCGCGGCAGCGGAATCGGCCGGTCGGCCACCACCACCGGAATCCCGGCCTCGGCCGCCGCTTCGAGCATGTGCCGCAGCGTGCTCACGTAGGTGTAGCAGCGAACCCCGATGTCCTGCAAGTCGCAGAGGACGACGTCCAGCCCGCGCAGCATATCCGGCGCGGGGCGGACGGACGCGCCGTAGAGCGAGAACACGGGGACGCCGAGCGCCGAGTCCGGCTCGGAGGGCACGGGCGCCCCGGCGGCGGCCGTACCGGCGAGGCCGTGCTCCGGCCCGAAGACGGCCGCCAGCCGGAATCCGGGCAGCGCGCGCAGGGCGTCGAGCGCGGGCCGCCCCTGCCGGTCGGTCGCGCCCGCGTGCGTCAGCAGTCCGACGCGCCGACCCCGCAGCGAGGCCGCCCCGTCGCGAAGCAGGACATCCAGGCCGGTGTGCAGCAGCGGGGGTGGCATGGACCGCATCCCTATGCCCTCGCGCCGCCAGTGTCAACCGCCGCGGCGTTATCGGGCCGGGGGCGGGGGCAAGGGGGAGTGGGCAGTGGGCAGTCGGCAGTTGGCAGTGCTTTCAGTCCGCTCCAGCGTCGCGGCTTATCGTTCCAACCGCGAACCACCCACGGCCAACGGCCAACAGATCTCCACGCGGAGGAGGATCGCCCGCGAATGGACGCGAATGGACGCGAATGGGGTGGACGAGCGGCGTTTGGGGAAAATGCTGAAACGCTGAAATGCTTGCGGGGGCGGTGGTCCTCCCGCGCCGCTCCGCGGCGCGGGAGAAAGACGGCCGCGAACGGCTGAGATTGAAAGGACAAAGGAGGAGACCGAAGGCCATCGTAGACCGTAGTCGTCTGCCGCGCCGAAGCGCGAAGCGCGTAGGCGGGTCGCCGTATTCGTCGACCGGGCGCGGGGCTGTCGCCCGGTCCCCTGTCGTGGCGGGTTCTTGCGGGTGTCTTTCGTGCGACGATAGGGGGCGACGATAGCGGGGGACGATTGGAGCCCAGGCTCCTTACCTCGTCCTCGTCCTCGTCCTCGGATCTCGAAGGACGAGGACGAGGACGAGGACGCGCACGACGATCGGCGGTGCAGGACCGCACCCAATGATTCTGACCTAACGATTCTGTCCCCAGGCCAACCGTTCTGTCCTCGTGGTCGGCCAGGCTGGAGCCTGGCGTTCCCAGGGACACGCTCCGGTCTACGTTATCGCCCCCTCGTCTCGAACCCCGGGGCGGGACGGAACCCTTGCGAAGCCATGGGCTCTCCCGCCCCGGGGGGGGGCTTCGCGGACGCGAGCGGCACGGTCTGCCGGACCACGCCGCCCGGGAGACCACCCCCGCACACCGAAGACTGGGGAAAGTCCACACCGCGGCGGCGTTGCGGGGCCAGGGCTTTTCGGCTATACGGGGGCGAGCCACGCAGGGAATCCCGCCATGCCCGAATCGCCCGAGCCGGCCGCCCGGCACTTCATCCGCCAGATCATCGCCGAGGACCGCGCGAGCGGACGCTACGATGGACGCGTTGTCACGCGCTTCCCGCCCGAGCCGAACGGCTACCTGCACATCGGGCACGCCAAGGCGGTCTGCCTGGATTTCGGGATGGCGGCTGAGTTCGGCGGCCGCTGCCACCTGCGGATGGACGACACCAATCCCGAGCAGGAATCGATGGAATACGTCGAGGCGATCCGCGACGACATCCGCTGGCTGGGGTTCGACTGGGGCGAGCACTTCTACTACTCGGCCGACTACTTCGAACGGATGGCCGACGTGGCCGAGGACCTGATCCGCCGCGGCCGCGCCTATGTCTGCGAGCTCTCGACGGAGGCGTTCAAGGCCTACCGCGGCGTGCCGACGCGGCCCGGCCGCGAGAGCCCCTGGCGGAACCGCGCGGCCGCGGAGAGCCTCGAGCTCTTCCGCCGGATGCGGGCGGGGGCGTTCGAGGACGGCGCGCTGTGCCTGCGCGCGAAGATCGACATGGCCTCGCCGAACCTTCACCTGCGCGACCCCGTCCTTTACCGCGTCCTGCGCGTGCCGCACTACCGGACGGGCGACCGGTGGTGCATCTACCCGACCTACGATTTCGCGCACCCGCTCGAGGACGCGTTCGAGGGCGTGACCCACTCGCTTTGCACGCTGGAGTTCGAGGTGCACCGCCCGCTCTACGACTGGGTGATCGCCCAGCTCGACCTCGCGCAACCGCCGCGCCAGATCGAGTTCGCGCGCCTGAACCTCACGTACACGGTCATGAGCAAGCGCAAGCTGCTGGCGCTGGTGCGGGACGGGCTCGTCGGGGGCTGGGACGACCCGCGCCTGCCGACGCTCCGCGGACTGCGCCGGCGCGGGGTGCCGCCGGAGGCGATCCGGGATTTCTGCGAGCGGATCGGCGTGACGAAGTACGAGAGCCTGACCGACCTCGCCCTGCTCGAACACGCGGTCCGCGCGGCGCTGAATCGCAGCGCGCCGCGCCGGATGGCCGTGCTCGATCCGCTGAAGGTCGTCCTGACCAACTGGCCGGAAGACGAAGAGGCTTCGTTCGAGGCCGTCAACAACCCCGAGGACCCCTCGGCGGGCACGCGGCCGGTCGCGTTCGGGCGCGAGCTCTGGATCGAGCGGGCCGATTTCATGGAAGATCCGCCGAAGCGGTTTCACCGGCTCTCGCCCGGCGCGGAGGTCCGGCTCCGCTACGCGGGCCTGATCACCTGCACGGGCGTGGACCGGGACCCGGCGACCGGCGAGGTCCGGGCGGTGCTCGCGCAGTTCGATCCGGCCTCCCGCGGCGGCAACGCGCCGGACGGGCGCCGGGTCAAGGGGACGCTGCACTGGGTGGCGGCGCGGCACGCAGTGCCGGTCGAGGTCCGCCTCTACGACCGGCTGTTCTCGGTCCCGGAGCCGGACGCGGACGAGGCGGTCGATTTCCGCACGCACCTGAACCCGGATTCGCTGCGGACCGTCACGGCGCTGGCGGAGCCGACGCTGGCGGAGACCGCGGCCGGCGCGGCGGTCCAGTTCGAGCGGCTCGGCTACTTCTGCGCCGACCTGCGCGACCACGCCCCCGCAAAGCCCGTCTTCAACCGCACCGTCACGCTGCGCGATTCCTGGTCCCGCCGGCAGGGATAGCCGGGCGACCGCGCGGTGACGCATCGTGTCCCCGCCACGGGATCAGAAGCGCCAGGACCAGCCGAGCCGCAGGAACATGGCCGGATCGAGATCGAAGGTCGGGCTCTCCTCGGCGAAGCCGATCCGGCGGTTCATCGCGTAGCCGACATCCACCTCGAGGGCCGATTCCCAGGCGATGCGGATCTCGACGCCCGCGGTGGCGCGGGTCTCGCTCAGGTACACGCGGCGGCGCGGGTCATCGCCCATGCCGAACTCCTCGCGATTCGCGTGCCGGAGTGCGGCGCGCACGGCGAATCCGTCGAAGAGGTTCAGCCGCAGCAGGGATTCCGGGTAGGCCGCGTCCAGGTGGAACCATTCGGTCGGGACCCATCGCAACCCGATCCGCGGATCGAACCAGCGCGTAAACCCCGGCCGGATCGAGAGGCCGGCGAAGAGCGCCGTGTCCTCGGTCAACGCCCACGTCCCGATCGCACCGAACGGTACCGTCCACGCCCCGCGCCCGAACGCGGTGCCGCCCGCGTAGACCCCCGGCGCCACGTCCACCCGCAGTCCGAAGCCCTCGTCGAAACGCTGCGAGGCCACCAGGACCAGCCGGGCCGAGGTCAGTCCGTAGAACGAGAAGAACCCGTCGAGCCCCTGAAGGAAGACCATGTCGCCGTGCGCCCGGATCTCCAGGTCGCCGCCCCATCGGTTCTCCCCGTAGAAGACCATGCCCCAGGCGCCCACCTCCCAGGCGCTGACCCGGTCCCAGTCCGGGGCATCGTGGTCGGACGGGAGAACGTAGCCGACATGCACGCCGGCCCACGCCTCGTGCGGGGCGTCGAGCAACGGGCAGTAGGCGGCCGCCGCCCGTTCGCCGCGCCCCGCGGCGCCCAGCGTCAGCGCCGCCGCCAACACCCCACCCCAGTACCGCGCTCTCCGCCGCCGCCCGCCCGTTGTAGTCGTCATGCGCGGGATGCTAGGGGCTACATCCCCCGCGGGCAACGAGAATCTACCGCACGAGAATCTACGTGCCCCCCTTGCGCTCCGACCGGGCGGACTCTATACTCCGTCGCACGCCGGACACGGACCCGCGGCAGCGTGACGGCGGCGATCGACGTTTCGTGAACAGGGGAGAAGCGCCTCATGACGAAGACCGAGCGATGGCGGATACCGGGCCTCCTGGCAACGTGCAGCGGCGTCCTTCTCGCCGTATTCCTGTCCGCCTGCGAGATGGAGTACGGAGACTACGACCCCACGGTCGCGGGTGCGGACGCGCCAGACGAGGAGGTCACCCAGGTCAACGGCGAAGCGCCCGAGGGCACCGACCTGCCATCGAATCCAGCGGTTCCGCGGTCGACCGGCGCCTCGCGCGACCAGGAGTGGTACTTCGCCTACAAGAGCTACGACAACACGTTCCGCATCCGCTGGCCGACCTATTTCTACACGGTGCACCGGGTGGGCGAGGGGTCCTACACGCTCGTCAACGGGCAGCGCGCGAGGTTCCGCAGCTACTGGAGAGACGGCGGCCCGACGGCGATCCGACCGTCCTACACGATCCCAGGACCGCAGTCGCGGTTTTCGGGCCAGGTGCTTTGCGTCCTCTATAGCGCCAGCGGGGAACCGCTGGCGTGGTTCGTGACGCCGGCCGGCGGCGGACGCGGCCACCTGCCCTGACCCGGCGGCGCGTTGCGCCCTGCGCTCCCATCCCCATGGCCCGTCCGGGGAGGCGGGGATGCTGCTGGGGCATGGAGCGACCGGTGTCCCCACCCGGCTGTCGCGTGTGGCGTACCCGACTCCGCCCGTCTCGCCCGCGGCCCCGCGGGAGGTGACCGCGGCTGTCGGGAGTCCCCCCGGCCTCTCCCGGCGCCTTTCGCGCCCACGCACGGAGGAGCGGCCAGGAAAAATAGTTGCGCCACCCCTTGACAGCCCGCAAGGCAGGATATAGAGGAGACGCCGACCGGGCGCAACCCGCGGGTCCGGTCGCGGCCTGCGTCCGGCGGTTCTGAAGCAGGTCGTCCCGCGCGGGGGAGCGACCCGCAGATGACTTTGACCGAACGTTGGCGGATGCGCGGCCTGCCGATCGTGGGCGGCTGCCTCCTGCTGTCCCTGTTCCTCGCCGCCTGCGAGTTGGAGTACGGATCCGACGAGGCGACGGTCGCGGAGACGTCGGAAACGGGCGACGAAGAAGAGGGCTTTGAGACGCCGGCCTACGACGATCTGCCGTCGAATCCGCCGGTACCGGCAACGCGGGCCGGCACCCACGACCAGAATTGGTACTTCGCCTACAAGAGCTACGACAACACGTTCCGCATCCGCTGGCCGACGTATTTCTACACGGCGCACCGGCTGGGGCAGGGCTCGTACACACTCGCCAACGGGCAGCGCGCCGCCTTCCGCAGCTACGACACCGATGGCGGCGCCATGCGGCCCTCGTACACCATCCCGGGCCCGAGCTCGCGGTTCTCGGGCGAGGTGCTCTGCCTGCTCTATAACGCCCGGGGGGAGCTGCTGGCGTGGTTTGTGACGCCGGCGAGCGGCGGACACGGGCGGCTGCCCTGACGCCGAGGCCCCCGGAGCGGGCGCCGATCGACCGTCGATCCGCCGCGCCTCGAGTCCGTGCAGCGCCGGAAGCAGACCTGCGTGCCCCGTGCCCGGAAGGCTCGGCGCGGCGGGGGCGGGTGTGCTAACCTATGGCCGGGGCAGGTATGGGCACGCCAGAAGACACAGCGGCATGGGCACGGGTGCGGGCGATCCTGATCGGGCGCCGGCCGCGCCGGACGTTGATTCGCGCGCTGGGATGGGCGATTGCCGCGTACCTGTTCTTCGGTCACTTCGTCCGGCCCGTCCGCGTGCAGGGCCGCAGCATGGAGCCGACCGTCCGCGACGGGGCACTCCGCTTCGCCAACCTTCACGCCGCGCGGATGCGCGATCCGCGCCACGGCGAACTCGTCGTGATCCGGACAGCGGGCCGTCGCATGATGCTGCTCAAGCGGGTGCTGGCCGTTCCCGCCGACCGCGTCCGGTTCCGCAACGGGACGCTTTGGCTTAACGGCGAGCCGCAGGCCGAGCCCTACGTCGTGCACCGCGGCCGCTGGACCACCGCCGAGTACCGGCTCGGCCCGGACGAGTACTACGTGGCGGGCGACAACCGCTCGGCCTGGATCGAGGACCACGAGATCGGAATCGCGCCCCGAGCCCGCATCGTGGGGGTGCTCTTTTGAGCCGGCGCACGCTCGCGATCGTCCTTGCGGCCGTGGCGCTCGCGGCGGCCGTGGCCGTCGGCGTTCTCGCGCGGCGCGACCGCGACGAGGCCCGGCTTCGCCGCGAGCTCCGGAACCTCGCGGCGCTCGTCGAGAAGCGCGGCCCGGAGAGCGCCCTGGCCGCTGCGCGCCGCGCGCGGGACGTCGCCGCCCTTTTCGCGCGTGAGGCGCGCATCGACCTCCCCGAGGCGCCCTTCGCCCCGGGCGACCGCAGCGACCTGGCTGCCGCGGTCTTCCACGCGCGGGCCAGCGTGGACCGGCTCTCGATCCGCATCCATGACATCGCCGTCCGCCTGGAACCCGACCGCAACCGGGCGCACATGGAATTCTCCGCGACCGCGACCGCCGCCTCGGCGCACGGGTCGGACCGCGCGCACCGGGCCTTCGAGCTCGACTGGGTACGGGAGCCCGACGGCTGGCGCATCGCGGCGGTGCGCGCGGCGCGCGTGCTCCGCCCTATTCCGCCGACGGACGGGCCGCCGCGCTGAGTCCCCCGGCGGCGCGCGGGATCCGGCGCGCCGTCCGGGAGAGCAGTCGGCGCAGCGCGCGCTTGCGCAGGGCGCGGGCGCGTCGGTAGCTGACGAGGAACGCCAGCATCTCGCGCGGCGCCGCCAGCGGCTCGAACGTATGGTAGATGTGCCGCAGGTTCTGCGCCGCACGCGCCTGCCGCACGTAGTGGCGAAGCCGCCCGTGGGAGAGGTCCGCCAGAACGGGCACGGGCGCATCGTCCGTTTCGGGGCAGACGCGCAACGACCCGGGCTCGATCCGCCGCGGCACGATTCCGGCGGCGTGCAGCGCCGCCAGCCACCGCCCGAACGCGCGGCAGAAGGCGCGGCGCTCGGGCGCGCCCGGCGGGAACGCCGCGAACCAGTCCGAGGCCGGAGGCAGGTGGACCGGGTCGGCCAGCACCACGACCGCCGCGCCCGAGCGGCGGTTCCAGAAGACCGCCGGATGCGGCGCCACCCGTAGCCCGAGCAGAGAGAGCCGGTGGGCTGCGCGGTAGACGGCGGCGGCCGCCGGCCGGCGTAGCCGCTGTGCCCGGCTGCGCTGCAGGATGAAGCGCCGCCCCCCGATCTCGACCTTCGCGCGGTCCGCCGGCGCATAGGCCGCGCGGGTCGCGGCCGCCGACATCGCGGCCCGCATCCCTTCGTCGATGCTGGGCTCCCCGCGGCTGCGCCAACCGCCGGCGTCGCGGCGACCCCGCTCGCGCAGGGCCTGGCGCGCGACCGCGGCCTCGGTCATGATCCCCCGCAGGTCGGCCACCATCCGGTCCGCGGAAAACCGCGTGCACGCGGCCTCGCGCCCGGCCGCGGCAATGCGGCGCGCCGATTCCGGCGCATCCCGCGCCTCCCGCAGAAGCGCCGCCAGCGCCGCGATGTCGCCTCGCGGATAGATGCGTCCGTCCCGCCCGTCCTCGATGAGCTCCGCGGCGCCGCTCTCCGACGCCGCCACGACCAGGACGCCCGCGGCGGCCGCCTCGAGGACGTCCAGCGGAAGCCCGCCGGCGGCGCCCGGATGAACCAGCACGTCCGCCGCCTCGAGCGCCGCCGCCCGCGTGCCGGCCGCGCCCCCGAACCGGACCTCCACGCCATCCCCGGCCCGGCGCGCGCGGCGCTCGAGCTGCGCGCGCTGCGGGCCCTCGCCCGGAAAGAGCAGGCGGTCGCCCGGCCCCGCGGGCAACCGCAGGAAGGCCTCCAGAACGTCCATCGGCCGCTGGGCGGCCGTCAGCGGGCCGGCGCACACCGTGACCAGGCCGTTCGGCTCCGCGCCGAGCGCCGCGCGGCGCCGCGCCCGCCGCTCCGGGAACGGCTCCGCCCCCGCCGCGGGGACGATGCCCGGAACGACCACCCGAACGCGGCCCTCGAAGAGCCAGAGATGGTGCAGGCAGTGCCGGCGCGCCGCGCGATCGTGCACCAGCAGCCGGTCCGCCCCGTGGCGCAGCACCCAGCGCGACCACACCCCGGTGCGCAGGTGCGGCGCCGGCGGCAACCGGAGCCCCACCGCCGCCGACGGACGCCAGACGCGCGCCGCCAGCCCCCACCAGGGATCGGCCGTCAGCACGATGTCCGGCGCCGCGCGCCGCAGCAGCCGTCCGGCGACCGCCGACCGCCACTGCCCCTCCACCGCCGCGCGCGCGCAGACTTCTCCCCGGCGCCGCAACCCCGCGACGATCGCATCCCGAAGCGGACCATCCTCGTCGTCCGCTACCGCCCGGGCCGGCTCCAACAGCAACCAACGCATGCCGACTCCCACCTGTGCCCCCGTTGAGACCGCCGCCCGCGCACCGCGTTCAGACTCTACACCAAACCCCCCGCAATCGCCCGCTTGCATACATACCCCCGCGGGGTATATTGGCGGCGGAGGGACAGGCGGATGACGACGAAGACGACGGCACAGACGGGAACGCGGCACGACGAGGAGCTGGCGCGGCTGGCGCGGATCGAGGGCCAGGTGCGCGGCGTGCGCCGCATGGTCGAGGAGGGCGCCTACTGCATCGACATCCTCAACCAGGTCCAGGCCGCGCGGGCCGCGCTCCGAAGCGTGAGCCAGCGCGTGCTGCGGCGCCACCTCGAGCGCTGCGTGACGGAAACGCTGGCCGGCGGCCGCCGCGGTGAAGCCGGCGCGAGGATCCAGGAGGTACTGGACGTGCTGGAGCGCATGGAGCAACGATGACCACCGATGCCATCCTGGTCTACGCGGCGTCCGCCTGGGGGATTCTCACCGCCATGGCGCCGTACCTGCTGCTCGGCTTCGCCCTCGCCGGCGTGCTCTTCGTCTGGCTCTCGCCCGCCTGGGTCGAGCGTCATCTCGGCGGCCGCGGCTGGCGCTCGGCCACCCGGGCGGCGTTCTTCGGCGTGCCGCTTCCGCTCTGCTCCTGCAGCGTCATTCCGGTCAGCGCCTCGCTGCGCCGTCACGGCGCGAGCCGCGGCGCCACGGCTGCCTTCCTGATGTCGACCCCGCAGGCGAGCATCGGCAGCATCTTCGTGACCTACGGGCTGCTGGGCCCGCTGATGGCCATCGTGCGTCCGATCGTCGCCTTCGTCTCGGGCGCGCTCTGCGGCACGCTGATCGACACCGCGGGCGGCCGGGAACCGGAACCGCTCTCAGCCCCCGCCGAAAGCCCGGGTCGGCGGACGGACGGGCGCCCCACCCCGGGCTGGCGCCGCGCGCTCCGGCACGCCGCGGTGACGCTGCCGAGCGACCTTGCGCGCCCGGTGCTGGTCGGCGTGGCCGTGGCCGCGTTACTGGGCGCGCTGCTCCCGCCGGACGCCTTCGCCGACCGGCTTCGTCCGGGGCTGGGCGCGATGCTGATCATGATGGCCGTCGGTGTGCCGATCTACGTCTGCTCGACCTCGTCGGTCCCGGTCGCGCTCGCGCTGATCCACGCCGGCGTGCCGGAGGGCGCCGCGCTGGTCTTCCTGATCACGGGTCCGGCCACGAACGCGGCGGCGCTCACGACGCTCCACCGGATGGTGGGCGGGCGTTCGATGCTGATCTATCTCGGCACCCTGGTCGTCACGGCCCTGGCGGCGGGCGCGTTGCTGGACGGCTGGCTCCTCGCGCGACGGCCGGACCTCTCCGCCTGTCACATCGAGCACACGGGCGCCGGCCCCTGGTCGCACGCGGCCGCCGCCGCGCTGCTGGTCCTGCTGCTCGTTCCGCTCGTCCGCGACCTCGCGAGGCGGCGGCCGAAGGCGTGACCGGGCCCGCGGCCGATCGGCCGCCCGAGCAGGCGCAGACGCCCGACCACGCACGCGGCGCAGTCGCCCGGCGCTTCGTCCACGCAGGGCTTGCCCGGGTAGAGCCGGTAGTCGCCGCGGTGCGCGCGCGGCGTGAAACTGGGCATGAAGACGTTCGCGCCGCACTGCAGCGCGCGGTTGCGGCCCGTCCCGGGGAACACCGCGTCGAAGGCGGTCGTCGCCGGAATGTGCGCGCGCGGATGCGCGAGCCGCAGGACGGCGAGCGCGAGGAGGAACCGCTCCGGATCACTCGCACAGGCGTTGGCCGCGCCGCCCAGCGGCGTCGCCGGGTGCGGGATGAACGGACCGATGCCGGCCATGTCGAGATCGAGCCGGCGGCAGAGCAGGATGTTCTCCGCCAGCGTCTCAAGGGTCTCGCCCGGAAGGCCGATGAGGAACCCGCTCCCGGTCTGCACCCCGAGCGCGCGCAGGCGCGCCAGCGCCTCGAGCCGCGCCTCGAGCCGATCGCCCGGGTGCAGCCGCGCGTAGAGCCGCGGATCGGACGTCTCGAACCGGACCAGGTACCGGTCCATGCCCGCGTCGCGCCAGCGGCGGAAGACGGCCTCCGGCCGCACGCCGCAGGAGCCAGTCACCGCGAGCGGCGTCTCGCGCTTGATCCGCTCGACCAGCCGGGCAAACCGCGCGTCGCCGAACGCGTCCGATTCGCCCGACTGGAGCACAACGGTTGTCACGCCGCACGCGGCCATCGCCTGTGCGGCGTCGAGGATCTCGCTTTCGTCCATCGCGTAGCGCCGCAGATCGGTGCGACCGGCGCGGATGCCGCAATAGCGGCAGTTGCGCGCGCACCGGTTCGAGAACTCGACGATCCCGCGGAGGAAGACCTCGTCGCCGACCGCCGCCCGCCGCGCGCGGTCGGCCGCGGCGAAGACGCGCGCGCGTTGGCCCGGCGGCGCGTCGAGGAGCCGGCGCACCTCGCGGGCCGGGATCGGACGTGGCCCGCGCGCTGCGCCCGCCGCCTCGCTTCCGGCCGTGCGTTCCGGGGTCATCCGCCCACCTCAGAAGTAGACGTCCCGCTCGCCCCGCGCGGTGCGTTCGTAGGCCTTCAGGAACGCGGGGAACGCGCCGGGAATGCGCGTACGGATTTCCTCGATCTCGCGGGCCAGCACCGTCTCGCCGACCCGCGCCGTCTCCGGCGAGGCGAAGTCGTCGAGCCATTCCCGGAACGTCAGCACGGCGTTGAGCTTGCAGAACCGCCCCTCGGCGCCCGAGCGGAGCAGGTCCATGATACAGGCCCCGGTCCGGCCGCAGCGGTAGCCGGCCGTGCAGAAAGAGGTGATGAGCCCCATTTCGGCCAGGTCGCGCACCACCTCGTCGAGGCTGCGCAGGTCGCCGAGCGTAAACTGCTCGCCGCCCTCCGCGCCGTCGGCGTAAGCGCCGGTGCCCACCCGCGAAGAGGCGTCCGTCTGCGTGCAGCCCAGCGGGATCAGCCGACGGCGCATCTCCGCGTCCTCGCGCGCCGTGAGGATGAGCCCGGCGTGCGGGACCGCCAGCCGAAGCAGGACCACGATGCGCTCGAGCGCCGCGTCGCTCACCGCGCCGGGGCCCGGCCGCGCCCGCGGCGCATTCGCCGCCGGCTCCAGCCGCGGGAAGGAGATCGTGTGCGGCCCGACCCCGAACCGCGCCTCGAGTTCGCGCGCGTGCAGCAGCAGCCCCATGACCTCGAACCGCCAGTCGTGAAGCCCGAAGAGCGCGCCGATCCCCACGTCCTCGATCCCGGTGGCCAGCGCCCGGTGCATCGCGTACAGGCGCCAGGCGTAGTCCGACTTGAACCCGGAAGGATGGACCCGCGCGTAGGTCTCCCGGTGGTAGGTCTCCTGGAAGACCTGGTAGGTGCCGATCCCCGCCTCGCGCAGCCGCCGCAGCTCCGCCGTCCGCAGCGGCGGGGCGTTGACGTTCACCCGGCGGATGCGTCCGACGCCGATCCGCGCCGGCACGCGCACGGCGTAGACCTCGCGGATGCTCTCGACCAGCCAGTCGATGTCCGAGGCCGGGTGCTCCCCGCAGACGAGGATCAGGCGCTTGTGCCCGATGCGGCCGGCGAGCACCTCGACCTCGCGCCGGATCTCCGCCGCCCCCAGCGTGCGCCGCTCCGCGTCGGGGTTCCCGCGCCGCAGCCCGCAGTAGAGGCAGTCGTTCACGCACCGGTTGCTCAGGTAGAGCGGGGCGAAGGTAACAATCCGGTTGTCGTAGACGTGCCGCTTCACGGCGGCTGCCGCGGTGCGCATCTCCGCCCAGAGCGCCGGGTCCTCGACCCGCAGCAGCGCCGCCAGCTCGGCGGGTTCCAGCGTCTGCACGGCCCGGGAGCGCGCGAGGATGTCGCGCACGCGCGCCGCGTCCGGAACCAACGCCTCGCGCAGCCATCGGTCGACGGCCCCGTCTTCGACGAAATCGCGCCCCCCGGGCCGCCAGGCCTCGATCTCCCCGGGATCGATCCGCCCCGCCCGCCAGCCCGCCGCGGCCGCGCGCGGCGTCTGCGCCGTTGCGGTCACGATGCGCGCCTTGCCGCGGTCCGCCAGGCCGCGAACGCTTCGGGAAACGGCATCAGCAGGCGCGCCAGCACACCGTGCGCGGCAGCGATCGCCAGCCCGTAGTTCGTGACCGCCACCCCGGCCTCCGCCGCGCGGCGGAGGCGCGCCTGCATCTCGCGCCGCGTCAGCATGCAGGCCCCGCAGTGCACGATCAGCCGGTACCCGGCCAGGTCCTCCGGCAGGTCCCGGCCGGCGCGGATGTCGAAGTCTATCGGAACCCCGGCATGCCGCCGGATCCAGCGCGGGATCTTCACGCGCCCGATGTCGTCCTCGCCCGGGTGGTGCGAACAGGACTCCGCGACCAGCACCCGATCGCCCGCCCGCAGCGCCTCGATCGCCGCCGCGCCCGCCGCCGCCGACGCGAGGTCGCCCTTGATCCGGGCCATCAGGATCGAGAAGGTCGTGAGCGGCGCCTCCGCCGGCGTGTCGGCCGCCGTGCGCTCGACCACCTGTGAGTCGCAGACGACCAGGTCGGGCCCCCGGCCGAGCAGGGCGAGGGCCGGCGCCAGTTCGCTCTCCTGCACGACCACGGCGATCGCGCGGCGGTCGAGCGCATCGCGCAGCGCGCGAACCTGCGGCAGGATCAGCCGCCCCTTCGGGGCTTGCGCGTCGATCGGCGTCACGAGCACGACCAGCCCGCCCTCCGGCACGAGTCCGTCGAGGAGGGAGGGCTCCGCGCCGCCCGCGCGCCCCAGCGCCGCCGCGACCGCGGCCTTCAGGTCCGTCACGAGGCGCGCGCGCCCCGCCGGGTCGCGCGCCGAGCCGACGGCCACGCCGGCCGCCTGTTCGCGCAGCCGCGCGAGGAACGCGGGCGAGGGCCTGCGCCGGTCGGCCTTGTTCACGACGACCACGCAGGGACAGGCGCGGCGGCGCGCCTCGTCCAGGACGCGCGCCTCGTGGTCCGTCCAGGTGTCCGCCTCCGCGACCAGCAGCGCGACATCGGCGCGGTCGAAGATCCGCGCGGTCCGCGCCCGGCGCCGTTCGCCCAGCGCGGAACCGTCGTCGAGCCCCGCGGTGTCGAGGAAGACCACCGGCCCGATCGGGAGCCACTCCATCGCCTTCTCGACCGCGTCGGTTGTCGTGCCGGGCGCGGGCGAAACGAGCGCCACGTCCTGCCCGGCGATGGCGTTCAGCAGCGTCGACTTCCCGACGTTCGTGCGGCCGAAGAGCGCGATCTGCGCGCGCATCGACCGCGGTGGCCCGACCGCGGGCGCCGCGGGCGGCGGCGCGATCGCCGTATCCGGCGCTGCGGCCGAACTCATGCCACGTCCCCGCCCGCCCCGCCGCCCGGCGCGGTCTCCGGCAACCGGCTCCTCGCGAGGGCAGACTTCACGGCGACCCCCTCGATCTGGCCGAGCCGTCCCGTCAGCTCGCCGAGCGCATCGGTGGTCGCGTCCACGATCAGCGTGATCACGTGGCATCCGCGTTTCGCGTAGGGCAGGCCGGTCCGCGAAACGATCAGGTCGGCATGGTCCGAGAGCACCGCGTTCACGCGTGGCGCCGCCGCGGCGCGGTCTTCCACGATGATCCCCACAAAGCCCAGCCGTCGTTCCATGGCGCATCCCTCCCGGTAAACGAAAAAGGCCCCACCCGAAGGATGAGGCCTGTGGCTCGCGCGTCATCCCTGGGGCGCAGACGGGAACCCCCCGTCCTTGTCCTCAGGACGAGGCGAATCTACACCCGGTCCCGTCGCGCCGCAAGCGGCGCGGCGGTTTAGACGTTCCCAGCCTTCGACGTGCGGGGGGGGATCGAGCCAAGGGGGTGATAGCGTAGAGAGGCAGGGAAGATCACCCTATTAAGAGCAGTTCAACCTCAGCTGCTCAGGTATGCGAATGCAACATGTTTGTGTTCCCCTAAATCTTTCACGACACAGACACCGGTTCGCGCTTGACGTGATCCTCGGTATCGGGATCATGTGGATGCGCGGGCGAACGCAGAGCGCCGGGACGCAAGGGTGGAGTCCCGGAGGCCCTTCGTTCGGAGATCGGGAGATCGCGCACGAATGTGTACGAGAGGAGGATAGGGATGAAGATCGCGCGCTGTATGACGTTGGCCGCCATGTTCCTTGCATGGTTTTCGCAGGCTGCGGGGGCCAGCATATACGACGAGCTTGGCCGCACCTGTTCGGATCCCCAGCGCATGAGCTTGGTGCTCTGGATGCCTCAGGAATTGTTTGAAGAAATGTCTCAAATGTTCCCCGATGGGGCGCTGGAAGAGCTGCAGGAGACACTGAAGGGCTTTTCGATGGTCGCCGCGGTGGACGGTCGCGTGACGCCTCTCGGCCGAATCGTCTACCGATCCGATGCCACGATTCGGCAGGACCTGGCGATCGTGAAAGATGGCCGGCGGTACAGGCCCATTCCGGCGGACGAGGCGCCTGAAGGGCTACGGTTCCTGCAGCAGATGATGCAACAGGCCTGGGCGTCGATGATGGGCGAGCTGGGAAGCAACATGCGTCTCTACCTGTTCCCGGTGGAGCTTGACGCCGCCGCGCAGGGGGAATTCTTCGTGAGGTTGGGCGGAACCGATTCGAAGGAAGAACTGTTCCGTTACGAAACGCCGTTGCGCGGCGTGGTCCCGGATTCGCCCTGTGCCGGGTGCGACTATCCGGTGAGAGCTGCCTGGAACTTCTGTCCCCGTTGCGGGCAGGAGAAGAGACGGGGCGAGGCGGACCATGAAAGGCGTGTCCCTTAACTTCTCGGGCCGTTGGTTGGGTAGGACTACTGTGGACCATTTCGCGCTGGAACTCCGGGTTCACTCTGAGCGAAGGGCGGAAACAAAAGGCCGACCGGGAGTGTTTCGATTCCGCGGGGGTAACGGGTTCACCATGAGCGGGCGGGGACCGGACGCCGTCGGCCCGCCGGATCGCCTGACTGAGCGGTTTCGTCCAATCCGCGCCGGCCGCTGAGGGCCGGCCTACACCGCCGGCGGCGCGGGCCGGGGCTGACGATGCTCACTTCCCGCGAGTCAGGGCGCCGGTGGGGCAGGCGGCGATGCATTCAATGGCGGCGCGTTCAAGCCCGCGGTCCAGCGCTTCGTTGAACGGGACGCCGATCCGCACGTGGAAGCCGCGCCCGATGAAGGTCAGGCCCAGGGGTTCGCGGGCGCGCTCGGCGATCCTCACGCAGAGGCCGCAGGCGATGCACTTGCCCGGCTCGTACCGGACGCGGTCTGAGCGCTGGACCTCGATCCGGCGTCGCGGATCGGGCCGCCAGGCGTGGGGGTCGGCGTTCGCCTCGTCGGCGAAACGGCGCAGCCGACAGGTGCCGCGCTTCCGGCAGTCGCAGTGCAGGCAGCGGGCCGCCTCGCGCCGGGCCGCGTCGGGCGCGAGATCGGCCCCGGAGACCGCGGCCCGCGGGGAGGGGTCGGCGTCGCGAAGCAGCTCCGCAAGCTCGCCGGGATCGAGCCTGCCGGGAACCCGGTGATCGTACCGACGCCGACGCGTTTCGATTGGGCGTCCGCGCAGGAACCGGTCGGCCGAGAGGGCCGCGGCGCGGCCCGCGGCCAGCGCCCGGACGGCCATCCGCCCGGGCGACGTCGCGTTTCCGCAGGCGAAGACGCCCGGCAGGGCCGTCGTCCCGGAAGCATGATCCGCCGCGATCCCGTGCGGGCCGGCCGGCAGCCCGAGCCGTTCGGCCTCGTCGGGCGCCAGCCGGCCGCAGGCCAGGACCACGGCGTCGAACCGCGAGCGCAGCTCCCCGGCCGAAACGTCCCGGCCGAGTGCCATGCCGGGCGCGAGCTCGATCCCGAGCCGAAGGATGCCCGCGATCTCGGCCTCAAGCACGGCGCCGGGCAGGCGCTCCGCCAGTTCCGGCGCGCGCAGTCCGCCCCCGGGCGCGGACTCGCGCTCGAAGAGGGTGACGGCATGTCCGGCGCGGCGCAGCTCGAAGGCCGCGGCGAGCCCGGCCGGTCCCGCGCCGGCGACCGCGACCCGCGTCCCGCGGTCGGCGCGAAGGGCGGGTCGGTAAGGGCGCTCCGCGGCCAGGTCCAGCTCCGCGACATGCCCCTTGAGCGCGCAGATCGCGACCGGCGCGTCGTGAGGGCTCCGCCGGCAGACCTTTTCGCAGGGCGCGGGGCAGACGCGGCCCAGCGCGGCCGGAAGCGCGATGTGCGCTTTCACGATCCGCAGGGCGTCCCCCGGCCGGCCGTCGGCGATCGCGCGCAGCATGC
The DNA here is from genome assembly GCA_003563855.1 of PVC group bacterium. Lineage (GTDB taxonomy): Bacteria > Verrucomicrobiota > Kiritimatiellia > PWTM01 > PWTM01 > PWTM01. Next base: position 22,473 of record PWTM01000153.1, read on the forward strand.
CCGGGATGTCCATTCCGGCGGGGCAGGCGCGGCGGCAGGGGCCCTCGCAGTCGCCGACGTGGTCGCTGAGCAGCAGTTC
>PWTM01000067.1 GCA_003563855.1 PVC group bacterium
CTCGCGAGCGGCGAGCCGGTCACGCTCGCCGTGCGGACGCAGTCGCCCGATGGCGAGGGCCGCCCCGCGCAGGGCGTGGTGCGCTTCCATCCGTTGCGCCAGCCCGACCGCGTACTGCGTCCGCCGCTCTCGCGCCGGGTGGAACCGCTCGTCTTCCGTGGCGCCCGTGGCTTCCCGATGCGGGTCGAGCCGGAGCCCGACCCCTCGGACCCGAACACCTGGGAGCTGGCGCCGCCGGTTGCCGAGCGCGCGTTCCGTACCGGCGCCGACGGCACAGTCGATCTGCGCGCCGTCTCGCTGCCGGCCGGACTCTACCGCGCCGTGCTCGAGACGCAGGACCGGTTCGGGAACGCCATCACCGCGAAGCTCCCGCTGCACGTCGTGGATCCCGAGGCCGAGCGCTTCGAGGCGCGGCTGCCGAACCACCTCGCCGCCGAGCGCTGGTCGGTCGAGCCCGGCGCCGTCTTCCGCGCGTTCTGGGGGACCGGCTACGAGACCGGGCGCGCGTTCGTCGAGATCGAGCGCGACGGCGAACCGCTGCAGGCCTACTGGACGGAGCCCGGCCGCACGCAGGCGCGGATCGAGCAGCCGGTCGCCGAGCGCCTGCGCGGCGGGTTCACCCTGCGCACCACGTTCGTGCGCGAGAACCGCCTCTACGTCGAGGAACGCACCGTCGAGGTGCCCTGGTCGAACAAGGAACTGACGATCGCCTGGGAGCGCTTCACCTCGCGGCTCGAGCCCGGCGCCGAGGAGACCTGGACCGCCGTGGTCCGCGGGCCGGACGCCCGGGCCGCCGCCGTCGAGATGGTCGCCGGATTGTACGATGCCTCGCTCGACGCGTTCACGCCGCACAACTGGCCGGAGACCTTCGGCGTCCTGCGGCGCGAGAGCGGGCGGGGCTGGAGGACCGTCTTCGCCAATACACCGATACAGCTTCAGCGCCTGCCCGATTCCGGCCGGAGAGCGCTCGCGCAGCGGCCGGTCGATATCCGTTACCGCGCCTTTCCGACCGAACTCCAGCGCGGTTTCGCGTGGAGGCGGCGACTGAGAGCGCCTGAAGGCGCCGTTTTCGCCGCGCGTGCGGCGGCGCCCGCGGCGATGATAGCCGAGGACAGTGCCGGGGAGGCCGCCTTTGAACGGAGGGAAGCGCCGGGCGAGCCGGAGTCGCCGGCGGAAGCCCCGCCGTCCGACCTCGACACGGTGGTCCCGCGCCGGCTGCTCGACGAGACCGCCTTCTTCTTCCCGCACCTGGAGAGCGGGTCGGACGGGGCGGTCCGGATCACGTTCACCGCGCCCGAGGCGCTGACCGAATGGCGCTTCCAGGCCTTCGCCCACGATGCCGAGCTGCGCGTAGGGAGGCTGGAGGACCGCGCCGTGACGGCCAAGGACCTGATGGTCGAGCCGAACCCGCCGCGCTTCCTGCGCGAGGGCGATACGCTCGCTTTCACGGTCAAGGTCACCAACCGCACCGCCGAGCGGCAGACCGGGCGGGTGCGGCTGAACTTCCTCGACGCGCGCACGCTCGAGCCACGCGACGCCGCGCTCGGCAACGACACGCCCGAGCTGACCTTCGACGTCCCGCCGCTGGAATCGCGCGCCTATGCCTGGTCGATCGCCGTGCCCGACGGCATGGAGACGCTGGTCTACCGCGCCGTCGGCTCGACCGGCACGCTCAGCGACGGCGAGGAGGCCTTCCTGCCGGTGCTCAGCCGGCGCATCTTCGTGACCGAGTCGCTCCCGCTGCCCATCCGCGGACCCGGGACGCGCGCCTTCGATTTCGAGCGCCTGCGCGCCTCGGCCGACTCCGACACGCTGCGGCACCAGGCGCTGACCGTGCAGATGACCTCGAACCCCGCCTGGTACGCCGTCCTGGCGCTGCCCTACCTGATGGAAGCGCCGCACCCGTCGAGCGACCGCGTGTTCACGCGGCTCTACGCGAACGCGCTGGCCCGGCACATCGCGACCTCTGACCCGCGCATCCGGCGCATCTTCGACCAGTGGCGCGGCACGGAGGCGCTCGACAGTCCGCTCGAGAAGAACGAGGACCTGCTCGCCATCGCCATCGAGGAAACCCCCTGGCTGCGTGAGGCGCGGGACCAGGGCGAGGCGCGACGGAACGTCGGGCTGCTCTTCGATGCCAACCGGCTCGACGAGGAAACGGCGCGCGCCCTGGCGGAGCTGGGCCGGATGCAACTGCGCAGCGGCGAGTGGCCCTGGTTTTCCGGCGGCCGGCCGAGCACGCACACCACGCTTTCGATCGTCACCGGCTTCGGCCGGCTGCGGCACCTGGGTGTGCGCATCGACATCGCCCAGGCCGTGCGCGCGCTTCCGCCGCTCGACGCCTGGATGCACCAGAGCCACGCGCGCCTCGCTCCCAACCCCGACCACGAGCGACGCGATATCGGGCCGATGCATGCGCTCTACCTCTACACCCGGACCTTCTTCCTTGAGGACCGGCCGATCGCCGGGGACCACCGCGCGGCCTTCGACTACTGGCAGGAACAGGCGCGAAGGCACTGGACCGGGCTGGACCGGCAGTCGCAGGGGCATCTCGCGCTCGCGCTGCACCGGCTCGCCGACGAGGCGACCCCGGCGGCGATCCTGCGCTCACTGCGCGAACGCGCGGTGCAGGAGCCGGACCGCGGCCTGACCTGGCGCGAGCCGCGGCGCTCCTGGTGGTGGTACCGGGCGCCGATCGAGACGCAGGCGCTGATGATCGAGGCGTTCGAGGAGATCGCCGGCGACCGGGAGACGGTCGAAGACGCCCGCGCCTGGCTGCTGACCGAAAAGCAGACGCAGCACTGGCGCTCGACGCGCGCGACGGCCGACGCCGTCTACGCGCTGCTCATGCGCGGCGCGAACCTGCTCGCCTCGGACGCGGTCGTGCGCGTCTCGCTCGGCGGCGAGCGAGTCGAAGTCGAGGCGCTCGAACCGGGGACCGGCTTCTACGAGCAGCGGTTCGTCCGCGGCGAGGTCCGCCCCGAGCAGGGCCGGATCGAGGTCGAGAAGACCGACGAAGGGCTGGCCTGGGGCAGTGTGCACTGGCAGTACCTCGAGGACGTCGAGCGGATCACGCCCTACGAGGGGACGCCGCTGACCGTGCGCAAGCAGTTGTTCCGCCGGGTCGCGACCGCGCGCGGCCCCGAGCTGCGCCCGGTCGAGGGCCCGCTCGAGGTCGGCGACGAGCTGGTCACGCGCATCGAGCTGCGGACGGACCGCGACATGGAGTACGTCCACCTCAAGGACCAGCGCGGGAGCGGCACCGAGCCGGTCAACGTCCTCAGCGGGATGCGCAGGCAGGACGGCCTGGCCTACTACGAGAGCACGCGGGACACGGCGACGCACTTCTTCATCGAGCGGCTGCCGCGCGGGACGTACGTCTTCGAGTACGCGGTGCACGTGCGCCATGCCGGCCGCTACCCGAGCGGCATCGCCACGGTCCAGTGCCTCTACGCCCCCGAGTTCAACAGCCACTCGGCCAGCACGCCGATCGAGGCGCGCTGAGGGGGGGAGGCCTTCGCGGTCCCGGCGGTCGCGCGGCGCGGCGGCGGCGACCCGGGTAACGGTGGAGGGAAGGGAGGACGCCGGACGCCCGACGCCCGACGCCGGGTGGCTGCGAGACCCCCGGGAACGCCACGCTCCAGCGTGGCACGGTCCTGGTCCGCGAGGTTCTCGTCCCCTTGGTCGGCCAGGCGGGCGCACAATGCACTCTGGCCAGGCCGTGTTCTGGCGGGTATCCTCCGCTGCGGCGTAGCGCAGTCGAAGGGAGCCCGTCATGGCCGATGGCCGTCCGAATATCGTGTTCATCATGTCCGACGACCATGCGGCCCACGCGATGAGCTGTTACGGGAGCCGGATCAACCGCACGCCGCACATGGACCGCATCGCGGACGGGGGCATGCGCTTCGACAGCTGCTTCTGCACGAACTCCATCTGCACGCCCAGCCGCGCCTCCATCCTCACCGGAACCTACAACCACATCAACGGGGCGACGACCCTCTCCACGATGTTGGACAACCGGCTCACGACGTTTCCGAAGCTGCTGCAGGGCGCCGGCTACCAGACGGCCGTCTTCGGCAAGTGGCACCTGGGGGAGGGACCGAAGCATAATCCGACCGGCTTCGACGAGTGGGCCGTTGTTCCGGGGCAGGGCTACTATCACAATCCGACCTTCATCTTCCCGGAGGGGGATGGCGGCGGCGTCAAGCGCACCGTGCCCGGATACGTGACCGACATCATCGCCGATATGTGCATCGACTGGCTGGACCGGCGCGATCCGGAGAAACCCTTCTGCCTGCTCTGTCATCACAAGGCGCCGCACCGCCCGTGGTATTCGGACGAGAAGCACGCCTCGATGTTCCTGGACGGGGACGTGCCCGAGCCGGACACGCTGCTCGATGATTACGCGAATCGCGCGAAGGCGGCGGAAGCCGCCGCCATGCGCGTCGGCGTGCACATGAGCACAACGGACTTGAAGTGCGAGATGCCGGCCGATATGCCGGAGCCCGAATTGCGCCGATGGGCCTACCAGCGGTACATCAAGGATTACCTGCGCGTCGTGCAGAGCGTGGACGACAACGTCGGGCGCCTGCTCGACTACCTCGACGCGAAGGGGCTGGCGGAGGATACGCTGATCGTCTACACCTCCGACCAGGGCTTCTTCCTCGGCGACCACGGCTGGTACGACAAGCGGTTCATGTACGAGGAATCGCTGAAGATGCCGTTGATCATGCGGTATCCGCGCGAGATCGCGGCCGGGTCGGTCAACCGCGACATCGTGCTCAACGTCGATTTCCCGGCGCTGTTCCTCGACCTCGCCGGACTGCCGGCGCCCGCGGAGATGCAGGGCCGCAGCTTCCGTCCGCTCCTTCAGGGCAGCACGCCGCCCGACTGGCGTGAAGCGATGTACTACCGCTACTGGATGAACGGCGCGCATCACAACGTGGCCGCTCACTACGGCATCCGGACGCATACATATAAACTGATCTACTACTACAATGACGGATGCGGACAGTTGGGCGCCATGAACGCGTCGCCCCCCGGCGCCGCCGATTGCGGCGGACGAGGGCGTCTCATTCCGCTCGATTTCGAACCGGAGTGGGAGCTGTTCGATCTCGAAAAGGATCCGCAGGAGATGTGCAATGTGGTCAACGATCCGGCCTATGCCGGCGTCGTGCGCGAGTTGAAGGACGAACTGCACCGCCTGCAGGCCGAGGTCGGCGACGCGCGGCATCCGACCGACCGGGACTAGGAAACGCCCGACACCGGACGTTCAACGCCCAGGCGTCGCTTTGTCGTGGGTTCGACAGGGCGGGCTAGCCGGCCAGCTTGCTCGACATCTCGACCGTAACTGCCCGCTTCGTCTCCTCCGGGCTGAACTCGAAGGCGAGATCCTCCGCGCCGAACGCCTTGCCGATCGAGGCGAGGGTCGCACGGGCGGACTGGCGGACTTCCGACTGCAGGTCGTCGATGAGCGCGAGGGCCTGGCTTTCGGCGTGCGCCTTCGCGGCGGCGACCATCCGGTTGCGGTCTTCCTCGGACGGACCGCCGGAGAGGAAGCCGTTCAGCAGTTCCGGCAGGAGCCAGGGCAGGAGCCGGGAGCGCTGTTCGTCGTAGAACCGGATGTCGCGGATGTGGGCCTCGTGCGAGCAGGGCGGCATGTGGATGACGGCCGAGGCGCCGTCGCCGGCCTCGATGCGGAAGTCCGGCCGCCGCAGGTCGTAGCGGAAATCGATCTCGAATTCGAAGATCATCGCCATCTTCTTGTTCGAGAGGACCCAGCCGAGGTACTTGCGGCCGAACTCGCCCCAGGTGTGGTCCGTCTCCGTGACGATCTCCTTGGTCAGGACCTTGAACACGGAAAGCTGCCCGATGGCCCGCATGTGCTGAATGCTCGAAAGGACCGTCGGCGCCGTCGCCGGCCGGCGGCGCGTGCGCAGGCGGAGCAGCACGAGGAGCACGACCACGGCCAGGGCCAGCACCCCGACCGCCAGGGTCAACAGCGTCTGCATGGCCTGTCCCTCCCAGGGCGCCGCCGGCCGCCGCCCCGCAACGGCCCGCGCCGACCACATCCTACCCCCGCAGCCACGGTCGGACAAGCCGTGGGCGAGATGTGGACTTTCCCCAGTTTTCGGCGTGTGCGTGTGTGTGCGTGTGTGTGTGCGTGAGGGGGACGGTGTGGAGCGGCAGGCCGTGCCGCTCGCGTCCGCGAAGGCCCCCCGCCTTCGCCAAGGCTACGGCGGGCAAGCTGTGAGCGGCGTTGCGGCGGCGCGGCGCGGACACGAGTCCTGCGCCGCCGACCGTCGTGCTCGTCCTCGTCCTCAGCAAGCGAAGCGAGCGGTCCTCGTCCTCGACCTTCGAGATCCGAGGACGAGGACGAGGACGAGGACGAGGGAAGGAGGCCCGGGCTCTAATCGTCCGCCGCTATCGTCGCCCCCTATCGTCGCCCGAAAGACCCCCGCAAGAGCCGGGTCAGGACGAGGGAGCGAGCGCCAGCCCCGCTCACTCGGTCGACGATTACGGGCGACGAGTACGGTCTACGATGGCCTTCAATCTCCTCTTTGTCCTTCCAGACACACGTAGTCGCCGCACTTAATCGACACACTTAGTCGGATACACTTAATCGTATACTCTTAGTCGATCCACTTGCTACGGGACCATCGTCTTCGGGGGGAGCGGATCGGGTAAGAGTATACGGGTAAGGGCGACGGTTAAGGGTTCGGGTAAGTGATTCGGTTAAGTGTTGGATAAAGGGCACCACTTCTACATTCGAAATCCTACGGCGTTCTTC
>PWTM01000155.1 GCA_003563855.1 PVC group bacterium
TGAAGCTCGAAGGCGACGAGGCGATCGGTGTCGAGATCGTGCGCAAGGCGTGCGACGCGCCGTTGCGCCAGCTCGTGGCCAACGCCGGGCGCGAGGGTGCGGTGGTCGTGACCGAGGTCAAGAAGCAGAAGGGCAACATGGGGTACGATGTCGAGACCGACACCTACGTGGACATGGTCAAGGCCGGTATCATCGACCCGACCAAGGTGGCGCGGAGCGCGTTGCAGAACGCGGCCAGCATCGCCAGCCTGCTGCTGACGACCGAAGCGATGGTCACGGAGATTCCGGAGAAGAAGGAATCCGTCGGTGCGCCTCCGGGCGGCATGGGCGGCATGGGCGGCATGGACTACTAGTCCGGCCGATCAACGCCAGAAACGAGCGGGGCGCCCTTCGGGGCGCCCCGCTTCGTTTGGTGTCGGCGCTCCTCGCCCGGCCCGAGCTTGCTCCGTCGTCGACCGTAGTCGTCGCCGTCCTCGTCGACCGAAAGGGGAGGGCGGAGAGGGCGCCGCCACTCGCGTCCTCGTCCTCGTCCTTGATCTTCCCCGAGTCTTCCCGGTCGAGGACGAGGACGAGGACCGCTCGCTTCGCTCGCTGAGGACGAGGACGATCCGGACGTTCGGCGTCGCAGGACGAGGGGGGACGCGAGCGGATGCTCTCCCGCGCCGTAGGCGCCCTGGAGTGCGGCGCCTGGGCGCCGCTTTGTCCGCCGCGGCTTGCCGCGGCGAGTGCTCGGCTGCCGGAAGCCGCTTCCGCTGCCCCGTGCATGTCGGCGTGGCGCGGACACCTTGTGGAGTGCGCCGGCAGAGCGTAGCGGCGACGGCGCTTTCAACCCCCCCGGCCGAACGGTCCGCCCGCCCCATGGGAGACTCCGCAGGCTGCGGCAAAGCGGCGTCGCCGGGCTTCGCCCTCTGCCGCCGCACTCCATATCACGTCACCCATCAGATTAGCGTAAGAGCCCCTGCTCTCTACTCCCCCCTCTCTACTCTTGAAGCCCAATAGGACATAGCCTAGGCTCCGTCGCTGGCCTGACGGCGCCGGAATTTCTGTACGATATCGTCCGGATTATTGCGTAAGAGGGTGTGACGCGAAAGGGACAGGCGACGTTCCCCCCTCACGAGCGGCCGGGTTTCGGTTGACGGCGGCGGGCGGCGGCGTGATGGGGGGCGGGTGACGATGAGGATCGGGGCATTCAGGGCATGGCGGCCGAATTCCGGGATGGCGTCCCGGATGGTGAGCCCTCCGTACGATGTGGTGACGTCGTTTTCGGCCGCGCGGATGGCGGAGGGGAACCCGGTTTCGTTCCTGCACGTGACGCGCGCGGAGATCGATCTTCCGGACGGAACGGCGCCGCGCGCGCCGGAGGTCTATGCAGCGGCGGCCGCCGCCTGGCGGCGCTTCCGCGACCGCGGCTGGCTGGTCCGCGAGCCGGCGCCCGCGCTGTTTGCCTACCGCCTCGAGAGCGGCGGTCACGCGCAGACCGGCCTGGCTGCCCTTGTCGACGTCGAGGGGCTCGAAACCGGCGCCGTGCGACGGCACGAGCTCACGCGGCCGGATCCCGAGGAAGACCGCCTTCGCCATATCGAGGCCTTGAACGCTCAGGCGGAGCCGGTCCTCCTGGCCTACCGGGACCGGCCGGACGCCGCCGCGGCGGTCGAGGCGGCCACGGCCGGGACGCCGCTCTTCGACGTGACCGCGGCGGACGGCGTGCGGCACACGGGTTGGCGACTGCCGGCGCCCGAATCGGCGGTCGCCGCCTTCGCGTCCGTGCCGGCGGCCTACATTGCCGACGGGCACCACCGGGCGGCCGGGGCCGCGCGGGCCGCCCGCCGACGGCGCGAGCGTGGCGCCGCGGCCGCCGGATCCTTCGACGGGCTGCTCGCCGTGCTGTTCCCGGCCTCCCGCCTGCGCATCCTGCCGTACCATCGCACCGTGGCGGACCTCGGCGGTCTCCCGTCCGGGGTGTTCCTCGAACGGGTTCGCGCAGCGTTCGATGTCTCGCGAGGGACGGCGGACGCGGAGGTCGAGCCGGGTCGCATCGATCTCTGGCTCGCGGATGGCCGGTACCGGCTGACGCCGCGGGGGGAGCGGCCGGAGGATCCTGTTGCCGCGCTGGACGTCAGCGTGCTCCAGGAGCGGCTGCTGGCCCCGATCCTGGGTATCGCGGACCCGCGCAGCGACCCGCGGCTTCAGTTCGTGGGCGGAGCGGACGCCGCGGACGGCATCGGGCAGGCGCTCGCCCGGGACCGCATTGCCGCCGCGTTCCTGCTGGCCCCCCCCTCGATCGAGGCGATGATGTCCGTCGCGGACCTTGGCCGCACGATGCCGCCGAAAAGCACCTGGTTCGATCCGAAGCTCGGGTCCGGGCTCTTCGTCCACGAGCTGGACTGAGGCCGTATCCGAGTACTCTTACCCGCCCCGCTCGCGCCGTTTCTGTCCGCCCGCTTCGCGGGGCGGAAACACTTCGGTGCGGCAGCGCTCGATGATCCGGTCCCAGCGGTAGCGGGCCTGGACATAGGCGCGGCCGTGCTCGCCCATGGCGCGGGCGAGCGAGGGATCGCCCAGGATGCGGTCGAGCGCGGCGCCGAACTCCGCGCCGCCCGCGGTGTACAGTCCGCCGCCCGAGCGTACGACGTGATCGCGCGTGACCGCGCAGGCCGCGTCGACGATGCAGGGCTTCCCGCAGAGCCAGGCTTCCATCATCACGAGCGAGAAACTCTCGTTGCGCGAGGGCTGGCAGAGGATGGCGGCGGCCGCGAACGCGTCCTGCCGGTCGGCCGGCGGGACGAAACCGAGATCGCGGATCGCGCCGGCCGCGTCCGGGGGAATAGCCGCGCGCTCGGGTCCGATCAGGACGAGCGAGACATCGGTGTTCCGGCGTGAGTGCCAGGCGGCGAAGTCGCGGATCAGCGCCGGCACGTTCTTCGTCGCGTCCTTGCGTCCGGCATAGAGGAGAAAGGGGCCGTCGATGCCATAGCGGCGCCGGAACCGCTCGCCATCGGCTTCGGGCGCCGGATCGACCCCGCTGCCGAGCACGACCCCGCGTTCGGGCGGCACGCCGAAGAGCCGGCGCGCCAGCCGGGCTTCGGGCTCGCTGTGGAAGACGAAGCGGGCGCATCGCGCGAAGAGGTCGCGCATGATCGACATGTGCGCGTAGCCTTCATCGTGGAGGCAGGGGATGAGCACGGCCCGGTCCGGACAGAGCCGGGTGCCGTGAACGGCGATGCCGAAGAGGTACGGGATGAAGGCGATCCAGTCGTAGTCTTTCGCGTGTGCCGCCAGGTGGCGGTAGAGGGCGGCGCTGTTCACGTGCAGCGCCATGAACCGGAGTTCTTCCGCGCGGCTGAGGCGAAGGCCCGCGATCAGCCGGGTGTTGAGATCGGCCAGCGGGCCGAGGTCGGTGCGATCCGCCTCGAACCGGCGAATGCAGAGCCCGTCTTCGCGAACGGGGCCGGCGGGGTAGTAGTTCTCGGCCCAGTCGTGGTGCAGGTCGCGGCTGCGCGTCGCGAGCACATCGACCTCGAAACCATGGGCGGCCAGCCGGATCGCCAGGTTCCGGCACGCGGCCTCTGCGCCCCCGGCGGTATCGCGCCCGAAGAACGGCGCGACGAAAGCGATTTTCATCGCGGCCGGCCCGCGCGTCCGTCCGGTCGCTCGGTCCCGGCCGCCGCCTCGATCTTTTCGAGCCTCGCCCGGAGCGACTCCGTCTCCCGCGCGCGGGCCTCGGCCTCGCGCGCCAGCTCGCCCATCAACCGGAGCTGCTGCCCGTGGACGGCGTTCAGCTCCTCGATCAGCGGCCCGAGGACCCGGTAGGCGAGGCGGCGGATCGCGCCGCGCAGGCCGCGCCCGCGGACGGCGCCGACGCGATGCAGCCGACCGGCCTCCCTCAGCAGCGCGTCCCAGGGGCTGTCGTCCGCGTCCCCGTCTGCCGCGGGGTCGCCCGCGGCCGCCGCGCGGATCTCCGCGACGATCGCTTCGACGTCCGGTCTCGGTTCCCGCGGTTGCGCGTCATCCATCACGGCCGCACGTCTCGCACATCCCCGGTCCGCGGTCAAGTCCGCGGCCCGTTTTGCGGGCGGCGCGGCACCGTGCTATAGTGCGGTTGATCCGCAGATCGATGGAGGACGGCATGGAATACCGGAAGCTGGGGCGCGCGGGCCTGAAGGTCAGCGCCATCTCGATCGGGTCGTGGCGGACGTTCGGACAGCAGGTCGACGAGGGCGCGACGGACGCCTGCATGCGCGCGGCCTACGAGGCGGGCATCAACTTCTTCGATGGCGCCGAGGCCTACGGCGAAGGCGCGGCGGAGCGGGCGATGGGCCGGGTTTTCAAAGCGACCCGGTGGCCCCGCGATACGATTATCGTCTCGAGCAAGGTCATCCGCGTCGGCAAGCGTCCGACCCAGCGCGGGCTCTCGCGCAAGCATCTCGTCGAAGCCTGCGACGCCGCGCTGCAGCGGATGGGCCTCGACTACCTGGACCTGTTCTTCTGCCACCGGCCCGATCCCGACACGCCGCTCGAGGAGATCGTTCACACGATGAACGAGCTGATCGGAAGGGGGAAGATCTTCTACTGGGGTACCAGCGAGTTCAGCGCGACCGACCTGACCGAGCTGTTTGCCATCGCCGCGCGCGACGGGCTGGTCGGGCCGACGATGGAGCAGACGAATCACAGCATGCTGCATCGGTCGCGCGTCGAGGGCGAACTGGCGCCGCTGTTCGCGCGTTACGGGCTCGGCACGACGATCTACTCGCCGCTGGCCGTCGGCGTGCTGACGGGCAAGTACCTCGACGGCATCCCGCCCGACAGCGCGGTGGCGAAGGGGGGCGACTGGCTGCGCAAGGGGCTGACCGAGGCCCGGCTGGCAAAGGTTCGCGCGCTGGCCGACGTGGCCGGGGATCTGGGCATGCCCCTGGCGCAACTGGCGCTGGCCTGGTGCCTGAAGAACCCGGACGTGAGCACCGCGATCATCGGGGCGTCGAGAGCGGAGCAGGTGGTCGAGAACGCGGCCGCGATCGAGGCGGTGCCGAAGCTGACCGACGAGGTCATGGCCCGTATTGAGGACATCCTGCGCGATCCGCCCGCGGGCTGAAGCGCTACTCGCCGAAGACGGTCGCCTCGAAGACGCGAAAGCGGGCTTCGGGCGATTGCCAGGCGTCGGCGTCGAGGCCGGCCTTGCGGCTCAGGTAGCCGAGCATCGTCTCGAGGTCCCAGCCCTGTTCCTCCGCGACCTGGGGCAGGAAGACGGCGGACGCACGGCCGTGTCGCAGGATGACGCCGTGGTGTCCGACCTCGATATCCTCCCAGCTTTCCACCGGGACGGGAGGCGTGAGCGCGGAGATCTCGATATGAAGCGCGTCGAGTTCCTCCGGGCCGACCGGCGGGAACCGCGGGTCCTTGAAGGCGGCGTTCAAGGCGTGGTGGAGGACGACCTCGAAAAGCGGGCGCTCGGGGTCGAGCTCGCCGATGCAGCCGCGCAGGGCGCCGCGCTTGTGCAGCGTGACGAACGCTCCGCCGGGCTGGCGCATATCATCGGCGATCGGGATGCCCATGGCCGTCGCATCGGGAGTCCGGCGCGTGGCCAAGTACCCGGCGATGGCAGATCGCGCCATGCGCAGCAGCGATGCACGGCTCGCGGCCGTCAACGGAACCGGCGCGGGCTCGGGTCCGCCGGAGGGGTTCGGACGGTTCATGGCGGGTCCTCCTCCGGCGCGCCGTCCCACGGACCGGTCACGGCGGCGGCCAGGTAGCTTACGGTGTGGGTCCAGTCGCCGGTGAGGCGGCCGGAGGTCGTGTAGCCCAGCAGGTCGACGCGCTGTCCGGGTTGAAGCAGGGCCAGCAGCAGGGCGAGCGGATCGCTGCCGCAGATCGTGGCGCCGGTCTCGGCGAGGTAGCCGAGGAAGCCGTCCAGATCGTGCTGCCGGAGGCAGGCGAAGGCGCCGAGATCGAGCGTGCGGAGCCGGGCCTCGACGCGGTCCGTGAAGGGGACGTAGCCGAAGGCGTGCCCGAAGTGGGTGAAGTCGGTGCTGACCACGAGCAGCGCGCGGTCCGCGAGCTCGGGCCGGATCCCCCTGGCCAGCCTTTCGACGGCGGGTCGGGAGAGCCGCCCGACGACCACGGGGAGGACCGGGACGCCGGGCAGGACGGTCTGGAGGAACGGGAACTGGATCTCGACGCTGTGCTCGCCGGGCAGCGCGGCGGGCACGTCGGCGAAACCGGGGCGCGCGAGCAGGCGTTCCGCCGCGGCTTCGTCCAGCGGCGCTTCACCGAGGAGCGTGCGGAGCGCGTGGGCCCGCGGGACCACGGCCTTGTCCGCCAGCGGAAGTCGGTGCGACGGCCCCAGCAGGACGACCCGGTCGAAGGCGTCCCCTTCCACGGCGCGATAGGCGGCGGCGGCGGTCCGGCCGGAGTAGGCGTAGCCAGCGTGGGGCACAATCAACGCGGCGACATCCCCCGGCGGAGGCGGCGGCGCGGCATTGAGCAGGCCGCGCACCTCGGCGCGCAGCTCGGCCGCGTCGCCGGGGTACCACGTGCCCGCAAGTCCAGATCTGAGAATGTGGCTCATGGTGCCTGGCGCCTCGCCCCCATCGGCCTACCTATGACGCCACCGCCCTTGGTTTTCAAGCCTCAATGCCGGCGGAGGGCGCATCTCACTTCTGGCGGTCTCTGCCCGAAATGCCTGGCCCCGGCTATCTTAGCATGTGCGCATTGTGCAATGCGCCGACGCGCGAAAGGTCGACGGAGAAGATTCTGCTTCCCCGACTCGGTGGAGTTCGCGGCA
>PWTM01000101.1 GCA_003563855.1 PVC group bacterium
ACGGATCACGACGGCCTCCGGCCTTCCCCTTTCAGCGTTTCAGCTCTTTCCTCAGGTGTCTTGCCCCGCCCCCGGCCCGATAACGCCGCGCACGGGGTGACCCGACTTCGCCGAAGGCTACGTCGGGCAAGCCGGGCGCGCGAGCCGCGATGCCCGGCGCCCCACGCCTGCCTCCCCTCAGCGCGGGATTCACCCCGCGAAGCACGCGAGGCACCGCCTGCAGGATTTCGCACTTCGCAAATGCGCTAAACCGGCCCACTCCAGCACCCTGCGCAGACCGGGCGGCGAAGACTGGGAATGCCCCCGCGGCGACGGCGGTTTTGACAGCCGGCGCGCGAGGCCTTAGCGTGACGTGCCCGTGGTCGAGCGGGACGAGTGGCGCTCAAGGGAGACGGGATGATCAGCATAACGCGGCTCTTCTTTGCGACCGCCGGTTCGGGCGACGCGCTGCGCTACGCCCCGGCCGGCGGAGTTCCGCGGCCCGTGGTGGTCTGGAACGTCACGCGGCGTTGCAACCTGCGTTGCGTGCACTGTTACGCCGAGGCGGGCGAGGCCGAGGATCCGGCTGCGCTGGACTTCGAAGAAGGCCGCGCGTTTCTCGACGACCTGGCCGGCTTCGGCGTGCCCGCCGTCCTCTTCTCCGGCGGGGAACCGCTGCTCCACCCCCGTCTCTTCGACTGGCTGGATCACGCGGCCGCCCGCGGCCTGCGCTGCGCGCTCTCGACCAACGGCACGGCGATCGACCGCACGGCCGCGCGCCGCCTGCGCGCGGCCGGCGTGGTCTACGCGGGGATCAGCCTCGACGGCCTCGCGGAGACGAACGACCGCTTCCGCGGCCGCGCGGGCGCCTTCGACGACGCCCTGCGCGGGTTCCGCGCCTGCCGCGAGGCCGGCGTCCGCGCGGGCCTGCGGTTCACCCTGACGCGCGCCAACACCGGCGAGATCCCGGCGCTCTTCGACCTCGTCGCGGAGGAGGGCATCTCGCGCGTCTGCTTCTACCACCTCGTCCCCTCGGGCCGGGCCGACGCGCTCGCCGACGGCCGCCTCGATCCCGCCTCGGCCCGGCGCGCCGTGGATGCAATTCTCGAGGGCGCCCGCCGCTTCCGAAGCGAAGGGCGCGAGGTCGAGTTGCTGACGGTCGACAACCATGCGGACGGACTGTACCTGCTCGGAAAGCTGGCGGCGGAAGACCCCGCCGCGGCCCGGGAGGCGCATGCGCTGCTGCGGCGTAACGGGGGCAACGCCTCGGGCGCGCGGATCGCCTGCGTAGACTGGGCCGGGATCGTCTACCCGGACCAGTTCTGGCGAAATCGCCCGGTCGGCGATATCCGGGTGCGGCCGTTCAGCGAGACCTGGGCCGAACCGGCCCACCCGCTGCTCGCGCAACTGCGCGATCGCAAGCCCCTGCTCAAGGGCCGCTGCGCCACCTGCGGCTGGCTGGCCCTCTGCAACGGCAACCTTCGCGCGCGCGCCGAGGCGTTGACCGGCGACCCCTGGGCCTCCGACCCGGGGTGCTATCTCTCCGACGAGGAGATCCACCCCGACCGCGCGGGAGTGTTCCGTGACGACGCCTGACGCGGCCCCGCCGCCGCTGCGGCTGGTGTTCTGGGAGCTGACCGCCCGGTGCAACCTGCGGTGCCGGCACTGCCGCGCGGAGGCCGGGGACGGGCCCGCCGAGGACGAGACGCCCACGGCGGAGATCCTGCGCATCGCCGACGGGATCGGGGCGGCGCTCGATCCGATCGTTGTGCTGACCGGCGGCGAGCCCCTGATGCACCCGGACTTCTTCCGCATCGCCCGGCACTGCGCCGACCGGATCTGCCGCGTCGCGATCGGGACCAACGGCGTGCTGATCGACCGCGTCTGTGCGCGCGAACTGCGGGCGGCCGGCGTCCGGCGCGTCGGGGTCAGCCTCGACGGCGCCTCGGCGGCGACGCACGACGCCTTTCGCGGCCAGCCCGGCAGCCTCGACGCCGCGCTCCGCGGCATCGCCGCCTGCCGGGCCGAGGGACTGCCGGTGCAGATCAACGCCACGGTGACGCGGCACAACGAGAACGAGCTGGACGACCTGCTGCGGCTCGCGCTCGAGGCCGGCGCCGACGCCTTCCATCTCTTCATGCTCGTGCCCGTCGGGTGCGGTGCGACGCTGGCCGACGAGGTCCGGCTGCCGCCCGAACGATTCGAGGCCATCCTGCGACGCCTCTACGCGCGGTCGGTCGAACTCGCCGACCGCCTCCACGTGAAGGCGACCTGCGCGCCGCAGTACCTGCGGATCGCGCGCCAGGACCGCGACCGTCCGCGGTCGCTGCCGCCGCTCCTCGACGGCGCGACGCCGCCGCCCGCCGCGCGCCCGCACGGCCATGCCGGCGGACACCCGGGCGGGCATCCCGCGGGGGCGGGCGACGCCATGAAGGCGGTCACGCGCGGTTGCCTCGCGGGGTCCGGCGTCTGCTTCATCTCGCGGACCGGCGACGTGCAGCCCTGCGGGTACCTCCCCATCGCAGTCGGCAATGTCCGTTCGACGCCGCTGGCGGAGATCTGGCGCGCCGCGCCGCTCTTCGCGGCGCTGCGCGATCCGGCGAACCTCCGCGGCAAGTGCGGCGTCTGCGGCTACCGCCGGGTCTGCGAGGGCTGCCGGGCGCGCGCTTTCGCGGCGACCGGCGATGTCCTGGGCGAGGAGCCGGAGTGCCCCTACGAACCGCCGGCTTCCGCCACGGCCGCGGCGCCGGACGGCGGGCACCGCGCATGAACCGGCGGATGCGAGAAGACGCGGAGCTCTCGCCGCTGACGCGGGCGGTGCTCGACGCCGTGCAGAGCGGGTTCCCGCTGGAGGCGGACCCCTACGCCGCGCTGGCCGTGCGGGTTGGCGCCGGGGCAGACGCGGTGTACGGCGCGGTCGTCGCGCTGCGCCGGGCAGGGATTGTCCGCCGGATCGGCGCGACCTTCTCGGCGACGGCGCTCGGCCTGCGCAGCACGCTGGCGGCCGCGCGGGTCGATGCGGCCCGGCTCGAGGCCGCGGCCGCCCGGGCCGGCGCCTGGCCCGAGGTGACCCACAACTACGAGCGGCCGGCCGCATTCAACCTCTGGTTCACCGTCGTGGCGCGCGACGGGGAACGGCTGAACGCGGTGCTTGAGGACGTGCGCGCCGTCCCCGGAGTCGACGCGCTGCTCTCGCTGCCTGCCGTGCACACGTTCAAACTGCGGGTCGTCTTCCGCTTTGGCGAAGGGGCGGCGCCCGACACGGCGGCGCCGGCATCGGAGGGGGATTCCGCCGCCGGCGCCTTTGTCCCCGACGCGGTGGACCGGCGGCTCATCCCGCGGCTGGGCGGCGACCTGGGCGAGGGTCGCCGGCCGCTCCTCGACCTGGCCCGCGCGCTGGATCTCGACGCGGCGGTCGTCATCGAACGGGCGCGCGGCTACCTGCAGCGCGGCATTGCCCGGCGCATCGGCGCCGTGCTCCGCCACCGGGCGGCGGGCGTCTCGGCCAACGGCATGGCCGTCTGGGACGTGCCGGACCGCGAGGCGGCCCGGCTGGGCGCCGCGCTCGCGGCCCGGCCCGAGGTCAGTCACTGCTACGAACGCCTGCGCGGCGCGGACTGGCCGTTCAACGTCTACGGCATGATCCACGGGCGCACGCAGGATGCGGTACAGGCGGTGGCGGCCGATGTCGCCGCCCGCGAAAGCGCGCCCGTCTACCGCGTCCTTTTCTCCCGCCGCGAGTTCAAGAAGACCAGTCTGCCGCTGGCGGAGCTGTGGGGTGGCGGGACGAAACCAGGCCGTGCCGGAGGCGTTCGTAGTCGGCCGCGTGGTCCTGCACCACGCGTTCACCGGCCGCAAGCGCGCGGCGCACCACGGCCGCGCGCCGCCGGTCGCGGCGTTTGAGGTCGTCGAGGTCGACCACGCGGATGCCGGGCCGGCCCGCCGCGAAATCCGGCGCGACGTTGCGCGGCACGCCCAGGTCCGCCACGACCATTCGGCCGCCGGGATCGAGATTTCGCGCCGCTTCCGCCCCGAGGAGTACCCCTCCGCCGGACGCGCAGACGACGGCGTCCCGGCCGCGTAGCAGCGCGTGCGGTTGGGGGCCGAGCGGCTGCACGGCGACCGCCCGGGCCGCGGCGCCGGAGAACACCGGCGCACGTGTCCGGTAGGCGCACGTAACCGACGCGCCGCGCGCGTGCAGCCGCTCCACGACCCCGCGGCCGACTGTTCCGCCGCCGATCACCAGGACGCGGCGATCCGCCAGGCCGCCGAGTTCGGCCTCGAGGCCGGCGACGCAGAGGTCTTCGATCTCCCCGCCTTCCAGCAGGTCGGCGGTCGCACGCCGGACCGCGGTCGCGATGCGCAGCGCGCGGCCGATCCAGTCGTGCAGCACGCCGGCCGACCAGCCGGCGCGGCGGCTTTCGGCCAGCGCCTCCTTCACCTGGGCGCGGATGTGCGTCTCGCCCGGCGACTGGGAGTGGAGGCCGGCGACGGTCAGCGCGACATGGCGAAAGGCGTCGAAGCCCTGGTGCACGTAGAACCGCCCCCGGAGCCGCTCGAACCCCAGGATTCGGCTCGCCGCCCCGACCAGGGCCGGCGTCTCTGCGGCCAGGCCCACCAGCTCGACCCGGTTGCAGGTATCGAGCAGCAGGAACTCGTGCAGGCCCAGAAGCTGCCGGAGCATGTCCGCCACGGCCGCGCGCCGTTCGCCCGCGAGGTGGAACTCCTCGCGGAGCGCCAGCCGCGTTCGGCGGTGGTCGACGCCCACGACGAGCAGGTCGGCCCCGCCCAGCGCCGCCGTGTGCCGCTGCAGGCTCTCCTTGATCAGCCGCGACCGCCGGCACGAGGCGCCGCCGGTCGAGACGCTGATCGTCAGCTCCTCGTGCCGGAAGCTCGCGGGCGAGATCAGGTCGCCGTGCTCCCATCCGCGGTCGGGGCAGGCGCAGAGGAGGCCGCGCCGGTGACAGGCATCGAGAATGCGGCGGTTGAGCGCCGCGTCGTCGGTGGCGGTAACCACCAGGAACGGGCGGCCCGCCAGGTCGGACGGTCGGTAGGCGCGCATACGAACGGTCACGGCCCCGGCGTCCCGCAAGGCCGTCGCGTCGGGTCCGAGTTCCGGCGCCACGAGCGTAACCCGGGCGCCCGCTTCGCAGAGCGCGCCCGCCTTGCGGGCGGCAACGAGCCCGCCGCCCACGACCAGGCAGGGCCGCCCCTCGAGGAGGAGCGCCACCGGAAGCGTCCGATGCGGCCGGCGGCGCGCAGCCGGCGCGGGCCCGTCCGCATCCGCGAGATCCCGCGCCCGCTCCGCCGCCCGCCCCCGGGGTTGTCCTGTCTTCACCGTGTGTGCCATCGGCCCCCGTATCGCTATGCTCGCCGCCGGGTCAGTCTACACCCGCGCCTCCCGCCCGTCGAACGCGGACGCCGATTCATCGAGGTGGCGGCGAGGGATGGGTGTGGTAGGCTGCGCGGATGAATGCGCGACTCTTCTGCGGCGCCCTGTACGTGGGGGTGGCGGTGGTACTGGCCGCCTGCAATGGCGCCACGCGGCCGCGCGCGGCCGGCCGGTTCGACGTCGGCGCGCTCGACGGCCAGCGGGCGTACGACGAGGTTGCCGCGCTGGTGGCGCTGGGGCGGCGCGACGCCGGAACGCCGGGGGGGCTGCGGGCGGCCGTCCACCTGCGCGACCGACTCGAGGCGCTGGGGCTCGAAGCGCGGATCGATGCCTTCGAGGACCCGACCCCGATCGGGCCGCTGGAGTTCCGCAACGTGGTCGGCCGACTCCCGGGCCGGGGGCGCGGGCTGATCATCCTCGGCTCGCACTTCGACACGAAGCGCGGGATGGGCCCGGCGTTCGAGGGGGCGAACGACTCCGGCTCGAGCACCGGGCTGCTGCTCGAACTCGCGCGCGTCATGCGCGCCGGCCCGGTCGTGGACCCGGAAATCTGGTTCGCCTTCTTCGACGGGGAGGAGTCGATCGAGCGGTACGGGGAGAACGACGGCCTGCACGGCAGCCGGCGCATGGCCGACGCGCTGGTTGCGGAGGGCCGCGCGTCCGACGTCCTTGCCGTCGTCGTGCTCGACATGGTCGGGGACCGCGACCTGACGATCACATTGCCGCGCAACGCGACGCCGGCGCTGCTCGGGCTCGTGATGCGGGCGGCGTCGGACGAGGGCGTGCGCGACCGGTTCCGCCTCTTCCCCTACCCGATCATCGACGACCACGAGCCGTTCCTCGAGGCCGGCATGCCGGCGGTCTGCATTATCGATTTCGAGTTCGGCAGCGCCCCGGGCCTCAACGACTACTGGCACACGGAGGAGGACCGGATGGACAAGATCAGCGCCGAAAGCCTGGACATCGTCGGCCGCGTGACCCTCCGGCTGGTCAACCGGCTGCTGGACGGGGAAGCCCCCCGCCCCTGAGCGCTGGCCGGCGCCGATGCCGGGCAAGCCCGGCTTGGCGGCGCTGCTGCAGAGCTTCAGCCCATGGAGTGCGGTGGCAGAGTCCCGGGCGCGCTTCAGTCAACATTGTCGCCCCTCTGCTCGCCCCCCCCGGGGCGGCACATCACCCTTTCGCGGCATGGGCGCTCCCGCCCCGGGGGGCGGCGCTGCGGGGTGCGGCAGGCTTGTCCTTCGTAGCCCGCCCGCCGGAAACTGGGGAAAGCCACTGCATTGGGCGCATCTCACTTCTGCCGGCGCATATACCGCATTGACGGGGCCTGGGGCCGATGAAGTTCGCGGCAAAGTTTACGGATACGTTAGATCCGGTGGAGTTTACGAGGAAGTTGACGCCGT
>PWTM01000119.1 GCA_003563855.1 PVC group bacterium
ACGCTGCACGAGGGGCGCAACCGGCAGATCCGCCGGATGCTGGGTGCGCGCGGCGTCGGGGTCCGGCGATTGCAGCGGGTTGCGCTCGGGCCGCTGCGGCTCGGCCGCCTTCCGCCCGGGGCGAGCCGGCCGCTGACGGAGCAGGAGGAACACGCGTTACGCGCGGCGGCGGACGGCGCAATCCGCGCTCCGGCGCGCCGCGGTTCCCCCTGATGCGCCGATGCCGCGGAGAATGTCCGGGAAGGCGCCTCAGTCTTCCGGGCAGCTATGCGCAACGAAATGCTCGCGGACGTATTCCGCCGCGGCGTCGATGGTGGGAAGAATCTTCGTGCAGTACTTGACCATCCAGGGGTTGCACTCGTGGAAGGGGAACGGCGAGAAGGCGATGACGAACTTGTGCAGGACGTGGCTGGCGTAGAAGACCTCCATCGCGGTGCCGATGGAGGGCTTGCTGTAGTTGACGAGGAGGATATCGGCGTCGCGGACGTCCTGGAGATCGAATTCTACAATCTCGTTCGCGCTGTCGACCTCGCGGTCCTTGAAATTCCTCCGCATCGGATCGAGGAGGCGGAATCCGTCGGCCAGCAGCCGGGTCGCCCGCTGGCGCCACTCGCTGGCCTGCCCCGGCGTTTCGTCCATGATCGGGCCGCAGAGGTAGATCTTCTTTCGGGTCGCCATCGGGGCATCCTTTCTATCGCGCGCCGAGGGTCTCGGCATAGGGGGTTCGCACGCCGGTCCGGCGCTCGAGATCGCGCAATTGGCGCAGCAGCTGCGGGTCGCCGGTGACGAGGTGCTCGCCGACGAGGTGAACGGACTTCCGGCGCGCCCATTCGGTGCGGACCCTCGGGCCGCCGTCCTCGGCCTCGGCCCAGACCAGGCGGTGCACGGTATCGAGCCGGCGCGGGCCCGCCTGGCCGACGATCCGCAGGCCGGCCTCCGGGACGCGCGCCGGTGCACGGCCGTGCAGCACGAGCGGACGGTCCAGGTAGAGGTGCGTGAGTGTGCGCGGATAGGCGTCGTCGGCGGGCGCCCCGGAGAGTTGAAACGACGGGTGGGCCAGGACGGGGCGCGCGATCTCGCGGGCCAGCTCGCGGAGGGCATTCGGGACGTCCTCGAAGCGTTCGACTGAGCTCGTATCGCCCCGGTTCTTGAGGCCGAGAAAGTCGAGCAGGAAATGGTCGACGCGGGCGCCGGCGCCGAACATGAAGACGGACACATGCCCGTCGTTGGCGCGGGTGAACCGCTCGAGGATCGTCGACTGGTCGAGCACGCCGACGGTCGGGATCCCGTCGGTGACGATCACCGCGATGGCCGGCCGGCCGGGATCGGTCGGCAGCGTGAGCAGGTGCTCGAGCGAGGCGAAGACGTCGGTGCGGCCGCGCGACTCCATCTGCTCGATAAACCAGTTCGCACGGGCGCGCGCGGAGGGCGTGGCCGGCATCCACTCGTTGAAGAGCCGCTCCTGGGTTTCACGGAAGACCATCAGGTCGAACCGGTCCTCCGGGGAGAGCGTCTGGAGCACGTGGCGGAGGCCCTGCTTGGCCTCTTCGATCAGTGGCTGCGTCATGCTCTGGGAGCAATCCACGATGAGGAGCACGTCGCGCGGGAGGACGGGGAGCGCATCCGGTCCGGCGCGCCGGATGGCCACGCGATAGTAGAGGACTTCGGGTTCGTCCGGTGGGCGGTAGACCTCGAGGTCGAACGCGAGGTAGCGATCGATCGGCTGGACCTCGCCCGGCTGATCGAGCGCGCGGACGGCACGGCCGGAGGCCTCGGCGGCGGCGGCGGTGCGGGCCGGGGCGTGGAGCGCGGGGTCAGGGATGCCGCCGGGGTGGACGCCGCCCGGCGCGTCGCCGCCGGCGGCGAGCGGCGCCTCCGGAAGGGGCTGATCGAGGAACGGATCGCGGTCGGGCCAGGGGGCGACGTGCGCCAGGGGTTCGGCCGGATCGGTGATATCGGGCGCCGCGGTCTCGCGGGGGACGTGTTCGGCCACGCGCCGCGGCCGGCGGGCGGCGAGGTCCGGGACGATCGGTTCGGCGATCTCCATGCGCGCGATTCGCGGCTCGCGCACGGGCAGGGCGGTTGTGGGGGGCGGCGCCGCGAGCGCGGCGGTCTCTCCCGGCCACTCGCGGTCGGGCGGCGCGAGGGCGGCCAAGGCGGGCTCGGGGCTGCGCGCGGCCGGCGTGGGCTCGGGCCCCTCGAAGGTGCCGCCCGGCTCCTCGGGCACGAAGACCGGCGGGTGCAGCGCGGGTGCCGGCTCGGGCGGCCGGGCCTGCACCTCGCCCAGGCGGAAGGCCTCGGGCGGGGGCGCCGGCGCCGGGGCATCGGGCGCCTGGAACACCTGCAGCGGTGGGAGCTGGAGGATGGCCAGGCCGTGGATCGCCAGCGAGAGGAGCGCCGCGGTCAACGCGGCCGCCCCGTGGCGACGGGGCGGCGTTGCTCCGTACATCCACTCGACCGCCTGTTCGGCGCGCATCGCCATACCGTCCTCCGGCGCGGACTCGCCCGCGCCGGCCATCGTGCCCCGCGGTCCGCGGGGCTGTCAACGTCTCAGCCCTGGAGTGTCAGCCCTGGAGGCTCATCAGGAACTCGATATTGCTCTTTGACTTGCGCAGGCGGTTGATCAGCAGCTCCATCGCCTCGACCGGCGGCACGCCGTTGAGAGCTTTGCGCAGCACCCAGATCTTGGCGATCTCGTCCTTGTGCAGGAGCAGTTCCTCCTTGCGGGTGCCGGACCTCTCGATATTGATTGCCGGGAAGATGCGCTTATCGACGAGGCTGCGATCGAGGCCCAGCTCCATGTTGCCGGTGCCCTTGAACTCCTCGAAGATCACCTCGTCCATCCGGCTGCCCGTGTCGACGAGCGCCGTGGCGATGATCGTGAGGCTGCCGCCGTTCTCGATGTTGCGCGCGGCGCCGAAGAAGCGTTTCGGCTTGTGCAGCGCGTTCGAATCGACGCCGCCGGAGAGAATCTTCCCGCTGTGCGGCTGGATCGTGTTGTAGGCGCGGGCCAGGCGCGTGATGCTGTCGAGCAGGATCACGACGTCGCGACCGCATTCGACCTGCCGGCGCGCCTTCTCGATGACGATCTCCGCCAGTTGCACGTGCCGCTCGGGCGGCTCGTCAAAGGTCGAGCTGAGCACCTCGGCCTTCGTGTTGCGCTGCATGTCGGTCACTTCCTCGGGCCGCTCGTCGATCAGCAGGATGATGAGCTGGGCCTCCGGGTTATTGGCCGAGATGCTGTTGGCGATCTGCTGGAGCAGCACGGTCTTACCCGTCCGCGGCGGGGCGACGATCAGTCCGCGCTGCCCTTTCCCGATCGGGGTGAGCAGGTCCATCACCCGCATCGAGATCTCGGTCGGTTCGCGTTCGAGCACGAGCCGCTGGTCGGGGAACAGTGGCGTGAGGTTTTCGAAGGGGATCTTGCTGCGCGTGGCGGACGGGTCCTGGTCGTTGATGCGGTTGACGCGCAGCAGCGCGAAGAAGCGTTCCTTCTCCTTGGGCGGGCGGATTTCGCCGTCGACGAAGTCGCCGGTACGCAGGCCGAAGCGGCGGATCTGCGAGGGGGACACATAGATGTCCTCGGGGCAGGGCAGGTAATCGGAGACGGGGGAGCGCAGGAACCCGAATCCGTCGGGCAGAATCTCGATGACGCCGCGGCCGATCATGCGGGTATTCGTGCGTGCGCAGGCCTTCAGCAGCTCGAAGATGAGCTCGTGCTTCTGCATCGCCCCGAGGTCGGTGAGCCCGGAGGATTCGGCCTGTGCCATCAGGTCAGGAACGGAGCGGGACTGCAGTTCGGAGAGCACCAGCGTCGGCCGTTCGGCCTCGTGGTCTTCGGCCTCCGTTGCCCGCGAGGCTTCGGCGGTGGCGGCATCCATGGCCGCGCGTTCGTCCGGCCGCGGCTGCGGGGCGTTCGGGTCGCCGCGTTGCGGGCGCCGCGCCCCTCCGAAGCGTCGCGAGCGCTGGCCGCGGCCGCGGCCCCGGAAATTCTTGTCGTCATGCATCGCACTTCTCCTTCTGCTGGAGGATCCGCCTCCAGACCTCGATCGTCGCGCGTTCCAGGGCCGCGCGATCCGCCCGGTTCCCGATCACGTAGTCTGCCCGCCGCGCCTTGGCGTCCGGCGGCCACTGGGCGGCGAGCCGGAGATCGGCCTCGGCGTCGGTCAGGCCGCGGTCGCGCAACCGGGCACGTACCCGCGCCTCCGCGTCGACCACGCAGATCACCGCATCCCATCCCTCCGCCATCCCCGCCTCGTAGAGCAGGGGGACCAGCGCCGCCCCGTGGCGGCCCTCGCGCCGCAGCGTCCGCCGCCATCCGTCCACGCGCTCGGCCACGGCCGGGTGGACGCGCGCTTCGAGCTGCCGCCGGGCCGTCGCGTCGGCGAAGACCCGCGCGGCCAGCCGCGCCCTGTCCAGCGTACCGTCCGGCGCGAGGATGCCCTCGCCGAAGTCCGCGCAGAGGGCGTCCAGCGCCGCCGAGCCCGGGGCCAGCAGTGCGCGGGCTACCTCGTCCGTGTCCAACACCTCCACGCCCTGCGCGGCCAGGATGCGGCCAACCTCGCTCTTTCCACAGGCGATCCCGCCCGTCACCGCCACGATGGCCGGGCGTCCCGGCTTTGCGGCGCTCACGGCCGCTCGTCGCCCCGGAAGCCGGCCCGGCGCAGCGAGGTCACGCGGGCGATCACGCGCAGGCTCTCGACGTCGGAGGGCCGAATCTGCAAGGCCTGCTGTGCGTGCCCTTCCGCCTCGTCGAGGCGGCCCTCGGCCAGCGCGTCCCATGCCGCGCCCCGCCGGTACCACCAGGTCTCCTCGTCGTCGGTGCGCGCGATCCGATAGACGCGGTAGCGCGGGTTGGTCCAGAGCAGGCGGAAGAGCTCCAGCGATCCGTCCATCTGCTCGAGCCGCCAGGCCAAACGGTCCGGGGAAAACTCGAGCGCATCGACGAAGTACCGCATCTGGTATTCGGGCGCACCCTCGAACTGGCCGGCCTCGACGACCAGGTAGACCGCGCCGTGGTCCTGCGCCCAGTCGCGCAGGGCGTCCTCGTCGCGGCCGAACAGCAGCCGGCCGTACGTCTCGACCCGGCGGCGGATGTCCGGCGCCTCGAACTTGGGATGAAGCAGGATGGGAGATTGCCCGTAGGCCAGCACGGTGCCGCTGACCCCGAACGGGGCGAGCACCGGCTGTCCGTCGGCATGGCGACGCAGCCAGGCGGCCAGTGATTGCAGGTGTTCATGTTCAACCCCGGTACGTCTCCATTGTCCGGCATAGGCCAGCAGAAAGCCCGTTTCGACGGCGACCGTCACGGCCACCAGCGCCAACGCCACCCGGGTCGCGCGCCGAACCGGGACCGCCAGTCTGGCCATCGTCCACCCGGCCACGGCGCTCCCGAAGAGCGCAACGAATACGTGGAATCGTACGAAGAGGACGTAGGCCGCAACCGACAGTGCGAAGAGAGCCACCGGAAACCTGTAGCGCGTGTGGCCCGGGGCGCGCCCCATGGCTCTCGGCCAGAACCATACCACGGCGGCGCCCGAGGTCAACCCGAGAAACGCAGGAAAGAGCCAGGCCGTCAGGTGCACCGTTGCCGAGTGGAGCGCGGGAGTCCACATGATGCGCGCATAGAACGAGAGCTCGGACGGGTCGGCCGGCTTTCGATTCAGGAAGCGGAGCTTGGCCCAGAGCAATTCGGCGAAGTGCCCGTAGCTTTCGCGGTAAGCGCCGGAGGCCGGCAGTGCGAAGGTGAGAAACGGCGCGAGCGCAAGGATGCGCGCGGCGACGGCGCGTCCGCCGGCCGGCCGGCCGGCCGCACGGCTGGAGAACGCCGTGCCGACGGCCACGCCGTAGCCGGCGAGCAGGGTCGGCGAGAGGAGGAACCCGTGGGTACGCAGGTAGGGGCTGGCTGCGCCGGCGAGGGCGAGCAGGGTCCAGACGGCGAGGTCGTGTCGGACCCGCGGGTTCCGGAAGCCGGCCGGCCGGTGGAGCCAGGCGCCGAGTCGGACCAGCGCCCAGACGACGGTATAGAACTGCACCAGGTCCCACAGGAAGAGGGCGAGCGCGAGCGTGAGGCCGGATGCGATCGAGGCGGCGGTTCCGGCGGTCCCGGCGCGGCGGCGGGCGGCGGCGACGGCCTCGGCCCAGAGGTGCGCGACGAGCAGAGGAAGCGCCATGTTCTCGTGGGAGATCTCCAGGCCGCTCGAGCGGATCACTGACGCGGTTGCCGTGGCATAGAGGAGGCCTGCGGTCAGCCCCCCGGCCGCCGAGCCGGTTTCGCGCCGGATCCAGGCGGCGAGCATGGGGATACCCAGGCAGAACCAGAGGACATGAATCCAGCGGATGCGCTGTGTGAGTGTGAGATGGCGGGGAAAGAGGCGGGCGAGGTGTCCGACCGCGACCTCGGCGCCCGTCGTGTCCACGGCCCACGTCCGGATGCCCTCGGGCACCTGGATCTTCGGGTCGTGGCGGGGAATGCCTTCCCCGGTGAAGACCCGGCGGATCAGCCGGTATTGAAGCGCGCTCTCGAGCGCGAAGGGTGCGACTTCTCCGGGTTCCGGCGACTGTGCGCGCACCACGTGCCGGCGCAGTCCGACGCCGACGGCATAGAGCGCGAGCAGGGCGGCCGCCCACGCAGCGGCGCTCCGGACGGAACGTCGCGCGGGGTTTCGGGGGCTGCGCGCGGGCGATTCAGGCGAAGAGGTCGGGTTCATCGGATCGGTCGGGCGGTGGGGCGAAATCCACCTCGCGGTAGAAACGATCGAG
>PWTM01000359.1 GCA_003563855.1 PVC group bacterium
CCGCCCCCCCCCCCGCAACCAGCGCCTCCACGAGATGCGACCCGATAAACCCGCACCCCCCCGTCACCAGGTCCGTTGAACGTTGAGCGTTGAACGTTGAACGTTGAACGTTGGTCATCCTGACTCCTTCCCCCCAGACGTACCCCGGACTTCGCTCCCGGTCAACGCTCGTGCTCGCGACAGTGATCAGTCATCAGTGATCGGTGATCAGTTCCTTGCGGTCCGCGGCATCTCGCCATTGCTCACCGATCACTGCCGCCCCCCGACTGCCGACTGCCCCGCCTGCCCGCGCCGCCCGCCCCATCCGCTGACCACCGATCACCGATCACCGCCAACCCCCCACTTCCGCCTTGCAATCGCGGTGCTTCCGTTCATCCTTCCGTGAACAGGATGAACCACGCCGGAAACGAACCGGTGATCCTGCGATGGAGCACGGTCTTGCGGCACGTCCCGGCCCGCCCAGGGCCGCGCGACCAAGGGCGGACGCCTGCCTTGAAAAGGCGGGCAGGCCTTGGCGCAAGGCGCTCCTAAGCAAGTATTTGAAGGGCGACGAATCCTCGGAAACGTTCAACGTTCAACGCTCAACGCTCAACGTTCAACGGAGCGTCCACCCCTGTGTGGTCCACACCTGGTCGCCCGGCTCTGAAGGGATCGGCGATCCGCGCGGAGGGGACTGCGAAACATGCCAGGGCGCGGATCGGAAGGCGCCAGGGGTTAGGCGACAGGCAAACGTCGAACGCGGAGCGGGGAGGAGGAACCACAGAATACGCAGAATACGCAGAATGGGATGGGACCCCGCCGATGTTCGTTGTTCGACGTTCACAAGAAGGGGCGACCAAGCGTAGAAACCGGCGTTGAACGTTGAACGTTGAGCGTTGAACGTTGAACGTTTCCCCCTCCCCCTCCCCTCCCCCCGCCCCAGTTTCAGCATCTCAGCATTTCAGCCTTTCAGCGTTTTCCCCAAACCCCCAAACCCCCAAACCCAAAACCGGAGACCCCCATGAGCAAACTCAACGCCCGTCACGTCTACACGTCCGAATCCGTGTCCGAGGGCCATCCGGACAAGGTCTGCGACCAGATTTCCGACGCGATCCTCGACGCCTGCCTCGCACAGGATCCGCGCAGCCGCGTGGCCTGCGAGACGCTGGTTACCACGAACCTCGCGGTAAACGCCGGCGAGATCACCTGCGGCGGCTGGGATGCCATCGATCCCGAGGCGCTCGCCCGCGAGGTCGTCCGCGACATCGGCTACGACCGCGAGGAACTGCTCTTCTCGGCCGATACCTTCGAGTACATCAACCGGCTGCATGGGCAGTCGCCGGACATCGCGCGCGGGGTCGACCGCGACCGCCCCGAGGACCAGGGCGCGGGCGACCAGGGCATGATGTTCGGCTACGCGACCGACGAGACGCCCGAGCGCATGCCGGCCCCGATCGTGCTCAGCCACCAGCTCCTCGAGGCCCTCGCCCGCCGGCGCAAGGCGCGCGAGATTCCCTACCTGCGCCCCGATTCGAAGGCCCAGGTCTCCGTCGCCTACGCCGACGGCCGGCCGACGGGGCTGACCTCCGTCGTCATCGCGCACCAGACCGACGACATCCCGCTCGCGCGGATCGCGCGCGATCTCGAGGCGGTCGCCCGCGAGGTGCTCGCGCCCTCCGGCCTGTTGCGCGACGACACGCGCTTCTACGTCAACCCGACCGGCGCCTTCATCGTCGGCGGGCCGCACGGCGACACGGGGCTGACGGGGCGCAAGATCATCGTCGACTCCTACGGCGGGGTCGGCAGCCACGGCGGCGGCGCCTTTTCGGGCAAGGACCCCTCGAAGGTCGACCGCTCGGCGGCCTACTACGCCCGGTTCGCCGCCCGCAACATCGTCGCGGCAGGACTCGCGGGCAAGTGCGAGATCCAGGTGGCCTACGCGATCGGCGTCGCGAAGCCGCTGAGCATCAACGTCGACACCTACGGTACGGAACGCGTGCCCGAGGAGCGCATCCAGGCGCTGCTCGAATCCGGTGGGATCTTCGATTTCCGGCCCGCCGCCATGATTGCCGAACTGGGCCTCGCCCGTCCCGACGGCTGGTCCTACCGCCAGACCGCCGCCTACGGCCACTTCGGCCGCACCCTCTTCCCCTGGGAGCAGGAGACGAAGGTGGAGGCGCTGCGCGCGGCGGTGTAGGAGAACGTTCAACGTTCAACGCTCAACGTTCAACGTTCAACGGATCTGCGATCCGCTTCTTCTTCGGAAGAGCAGAAGCGATGAAAGAGACGAGCGGGCGCACGCAGTGAAGGGGCCAAGAGGACTGGCCCGACAGGGAGGCGTTTACGGTGTCCGAGTACGACTTGGAAGACCGGTTGCTCGACTATGCAGCGCGGATCGTCCGCCTGACCGACGAACTGCCGCCGACGCGCGCGGGGTCGCACGTCGCGGGCCAGTTGCTGCGCTCCGGGACATCCGCGCTCGGGGTTCACGGCGAAGCCCAAGGCGCCGAGTCCCGCAACGACTTCGTGCACAAGTTCAGCATCGGACTGAAGGAGCTGAAGGAATCCCGCCGCTGGCTTCGGTTGATCATCAAGTCGGCGCTGATCGCACCCGTTTCACGCGTCCAGCCGCTGCTCGAGGAAACGGAGGAGCTGATCTGCATCTTTGCCGCAAGCATCAAGACCGCGCGAAAACGAGTTGAACGTTGAGCGTTGAACGTTGAAAGTTAAGCGTTTCCCCATGAATACTTCCCCAAAAATCGCCATCATCGGACTCGGCTACGTCGGGCTTCCGCTCGCCGTGGAGTTCGGCCGTATCCTGCCCGTCGTCGGGTTCGACGTGAACCCCGCCCGGATCGAGGAGCTGCGCGCCGGGCGCGACCATACGCGGGAGGTCGACCCGGCCGAGCTGGCCGACGCCACGCAGCTCCGCTTCGGCGCCGACCCCGGCGACCTCGAGGGCTGCGACGTCTTCGTCGTCACGGTGCCGACGCCGGTCGACGCCGCGAAGCGGCCGGACCTCGAGCCGCTGCGGCAGGCCAGCGAGACCGTCGGCCGCGCCCTGCGACACGGCGGGACCGTGATCTACGAATCGACCGTCTATCCCGGCTGCACCGAGGAGTTCTGCGTCCCCGTCCTCGAACGCGCGAGCGGCCTGGTCTTCAACCGCGACTTCTTTGCCGGCTACAGCCCGGAGCGGGTCAACCCGGGCGACCGGCAACACCGCCTGGCCGACATCCGCAAGGTCACCTCCGGCTCGACCCCCGAAGTCGCCGCCTTCGTCGATGCGCTCTACGCCCGCATCATCCGGGCCGGCACGCACCGGGCCGCCTCGATCCGGGTGGCCGAGGCCGCGAAGGTGATCGAGAACACGCAGCGCGACGTCAACATCGCGCTCGTCAACGAGCTGGCGATGCTTTTCCACCGGCTCGGGATCGACACCGGCGACGTCCTCGCCGCCGCGGGCACGAAGTGGAACTTCCTCCCCTTCCGCCCCGGGCTCGTCGGCGGCCACTGCATCGGGGTCGATCCCTACTACCTGACCCACAAGGCCCAGGAGATCGGGCACCACCCGGAGATGATCCTGGCCGGGCGGCGCATCAACGACGGCATGGGCGCCCACATCGTGCAGCGGCTCGTCCGCGCGATGGTCTGCCGCCGCATCCAGGTCGACGGCGCCCGCGTGCTCGTGATGGGATTGACGTTCAAGGAGAACTGCCCGGACCTGCGCAATTCGCGCGTGGTCGATATCTGCGCCGGGCTGGCCGAGCTGCGCGCCGACGTCGAGGTCGTTGATCCCTGGGCCGACCCCGACGAGGCGGAGCGCGTGACGGGGCTGCGTCCGCGGCCCGCGCCGTCGCCGGGCGGCTACGACGCGGTCATCCTCGCCGTCGCCCACCGCGAGTTTGCTGCGATGGACGCCGCCGCGGTCCGCGCCCTCTGCCGCGACCCCGCCGTCGTCTTCGACGTCAAGCACGCCTGGCCCAGGGAGGCGGTGGACGAGCGGCTGTGAATGGGGAAACGTTCAACGCTCAACGTTCAACGCTCAATGGAGCTGCCGCCCGCCCGCTGTCCACACGGAGTCACCGCGTCTCTGAGCGATCGGCGACCCGTGCGGAGGATACTACGAAACACGCGAAAGGCGCGAAAGGGGAGGGCGGAGCGAACATCGAACATCGAACGCTGAACGTCGAACGGGGGAAAGTGATCGGTGATTAGTGACATCGTTGTCCAGATCGTTGTCGAAATCGTTGTCCTCGGCCTTATACCCACATGTGCTATACCGCGGCAGGTAGGGTGAGCGAAAGGCTCTCCCCTCGGTAAAGGAAACGGAGATTCGTCATGTCAGATACACCGATAACCGAGCAAGAATTACTCAAGCGGATTACGGTCAACCCGAATATCTTCGCGGGCAAGCCCATCATTCGGGGCAGGCGCCTTGCGGTTGAACATGTACTAGGGATGCTGGCCGCCGGGGACGATGTGGACACGATAATGAAGGGGTATCCCTGGATCGAGCGTGATGATATCCTGGCCTGCATCGCCTACGCCCATCGACTTGTCGAGCACGAGAGAATCGAGCCGCTGCTCTCCGACGCGATCGCGTGAGACTTCTGCTGGACAGCTGTGTTTGGGGGCGCGCGCGTTTCGATCTGACGGCGGCCGGTCACGACGTAGTCTGGACCGGAGACTGGCCTGAGGATCCCGGAGACGAGTCGATACTCGCCTATGCGCACAAGGAATCGCGGGTCTTGGTGACGTTGGATAAGGACTTTGGCGAACTGGCAATCATTCGGGGCATGACGCATAGCGGGATCATTCGAATTGTCGATGTCTCGGCGGTCCGACAGGCGTCGGTGTGTATCGCAGTCCTGAAGCGCTACGCTGAAGAGTTACTGGCCGGTGCGATAATCACCACGACGGAGCATCGTGTTCGCGTTCGATTGGAGCGATGAGGCCGCCCCCTCCCGACCCCGACGGGCGACCCCGGGGCAACTACGAAACACGCGAAAGGCGCGAAAGGGGAAGGCAGGGGGGGGGACATCGAACGCTGGACGTCGAACGGTGATCGGTGATCAGTCATCAGTGAGCAGTGAGCAGTGACATCGTTGTCCAGATCATTGTCGAAATCGTTGTCCTCGGCCTTGCTCGCACCCGCTTCGGTTCCATCGGCTTTTCGACAATGATCGCGACAACGATCTCGACAAGGATGGGAGCCCGCCGATATTCGACGTTCACAGAGGGTTCGACCAGGTGTGGACGAAGTGTAGACGAAAGCCCGTTGAACGTTGAACGTTGAGCGTTGAACGTTTCCCACCCCCGCCCCCCCCCCCCTCCCCGTTCCCCATTTCAGCGTTTCAGCATTTCAGCGTTTCAGCGTCTTCCCCTGAGAGATGATCATCCGCGAACAGGCCTATCCGCGCGTCGGGTTGATCGGCAACCCGTCGGACGGCTATTTCGGCAAGACGATCGCCTTCGTCTTCTCGAACTTCCACGCCCAGGTCGTCCTCTACGAGACGCCCGAGCTGAAGATCCTGCCGAACGTCCGCGACCACTCGGAGTTTCCGGGCATCGACGCCCTGGTCCGCGATGTGCAGCTCTACGGCTACTACGGCGGCATCCGGCTGCTCAAAGCGGCGATCAAGCGCTTCGCCGACTACTGCCGCGAGTGCGGCCACGCGCTGCACGACCGCAACTTCACCATCCGCTACCACTCCAGCATCCCGCACATGGTCGGGCTCGCCGGCTCGAGCGCCATCATCACCGCCGGGATGCGCGCGCTGATGCGCTTCTACGGTGTCGCCATCCCGCGCGCCGAGTTGGCCAACCTCGTCCTGTCCGTCGAGACCCGCGAGTTGCAGATCTCGGCCGGCCTCCAGGACCGCGTCGCGCAGGCCTACGAGGGCTTGGTCTACATGGACTTCGACCGCGCGACCATGGAGCGGCAGGGCTACGGCCGCTACGAGGAGATGGACCCGGCCCTGCTGCCGCCGCTCTACGTCGCCTACCGCGCCGACCTCTCCGAGGGCTCGGAGGTCGTCCACAACGACCTGCGCAGCCGCTACGAACGCCGCGACCCGGCCGTGCTCGAGGCCATCGACTTCTGGGCCGGGCTGGCCGAACGCGCCCGGGCCGAGCTGCGGGCCGGCCGCGGCGACCGGATCGGACCGCTGCTCGACGCCAATTTCGACCGCCGAGCCGCCGTCTGCCGGATCGGCGAGGGAAACCGCCGCATGGTCGAGGCGGCCCGCTCCGTCGGCGCCAGCGCCAAGTTCACCGGTTCCGGCGGCGCGATCGTCGGCACCGTCGAGTCCGACGCCATGGTCGCCAAGCTCAGGGAAGTCCTCGCCCCGCTCGGCGTCCGCGTCTTCCGCCCCCACCTCGTCCCCGGCCGCGGAGAGGAAGAGGATGCGGGGGAAGATACTGAAACGCTGAAAAGCTGAAATGCTGAAATGGGGGAACTACGAAACACGCGAAAGGCGCGAAAGGGGAAGGGGAGGGATGAACATCGAACGCGGAACGTCGAACGCGGGGCGGGGAGGAGGAACCACAGAATACGCAGAATACGCAGAATGGGATGGGAACGGGGCGAGGTGGGGGGCGAACATCAAACGAGGGGAAAGTGATCGTTAATCAGTGACATCGTTGTCCAGATCATTGTCGAAATCGTTGTCGCGATCGTTGTCCTCGGCCGTGCTCGCACCCGCTTCGGTTCCGTCCGCTTTTCGACAAGG
>PWTM01000217.1 GCA_003563855.1 PVC group bacterium
GCTGCAGTTCAGACAGTGGGGAGGAGGCTGCGCCGGAGGCCGTAGAGCGGCAGGCGAGGCCGGCGCTGAGTGCGGTGAAGGGGAAGGAGGGATCGGCGGGGAGAGGCGGGAGGGGGCGGCAGGCGGGCCAGCAGGGGCGAGGGGAAGCGCACGAGGGGCATCTGGGTGTAGGCGTCTTGGTGGTAGACCACGACGTACTCCCGGCGCAGGGCCAGGCGGAAGCGCATCGCCTCGGGGGTGCGGTCGGCCAGATGTTCCTGGAGCATCTGCCAGAGTTGCCACTGGCGTAGCGTGTAGGAGAGCAGGATCATGACCACCTGCGCGGCGACCGCGTTGAGCGAACGGGAGCGAAAATCGGTCAGATCGCAGAAGCACTTCAGTTGCCGGTGTCGCTCCTCGATATCCGTGCGCCGAGCATAGTCCTGGCGCAGCGCCCAGCCGTCGCCCAACACCCCGGTGGTCAATAGAGCCCAGGACTTTTCGGACCCGTCGCTGTAGGTTTCCCGGAAGAGGGCGACATGCATCGGCACGGTGGCCGATGACCAGGAGGAGAACCCCTCGATCGGACAGACGTTCACGCCGGTCAATACCCGTGGGGGCGTGGGGGCGGCGCTCTTCGCCTTGCGCTCGGCGAGCGTGCGCTGCCGTCGGGCTTCCCGTCGGGCGAGGTGCTCGGGGCGCTGGGGCGGGGGCGGCGCAGGCGCGGGGTCGCAGACCGGATGTCTCTGCCAGGGTTCCGTCTGGCCCAAGGCCCACGCGTCGGCCCACAGGTCCATGTTCTTCTTGATCGGGATAATCACGTCCACGCCCAAGTCGCGCTTCCAGTGGCTGATGCGCTCGCCATCGATGAACCCCCGATCCAGCAGCAGTTTCTTGACGACCCCGCGCCCTACCGTGCCGACGAACCTCTCGAGCAGTTCAGCGAAGACCGGCAACTCGTGGGCACGGCCGCTGACCAGGGCCACGGCGGCATAGACATAGCAGGGGTGCGTGCCACGCAGGTGCAAGAGCGTCACCAACTTGTAGCAACGCTTGCGCCGCGCTTCCTTGCGTTCGGCGGCCGAGAGCTTCTCGTATTCGACCGGACGGTTGTGGGCGTCAAACCACATCACGCACGAGCCTTCGTATCGGGGGTTGTCGGGCACGAACAGGTACGAGCCGTCCCCCACGAAGACGCCCTCGGGATCGAAGAACCCGTAGTGCTGAAACGTCGCCTGTACCGCCGTGTTGTACCAGTCTATCCACGCGTGGGCCGGCACGCGCTTGGCGGCTTTGCGTAGCGTATCCTGATCGCAAGGGGTCGTGCGCGCATAGTCGTTCTTCGCGTTGAACCCCCGGCAGGTCAGCCGCAGGGCCTGGGTCTGGGGATCGATGTGCTTGCTGGCCAGATCGGGGGGCAAGGCGTTCAAGAGCCCGCCGCAGCGGATGACCCGCTCGAACGCCAGGTAGCTGTTCTCCTGATGGAGCTTCAAACTCATCTGCCCGGCCAGGATGAACCAGCGCGGAACCTCCTCCTTCTTGGGCTTGCCCGGCATCGTGGCGGCCAAGCGCACGAGGAGCTTCTCGCGAAAGAGCCGCTCGAAGAAATCCCGCTCGTCGGCTTCTCCGACGATCTCCAGGGCATCGAACTCTCCTCGACGCAGGGCCTCCAGCACACGCTGGGGATGGTGCTCAATGACGCGCAGGTCCATCCGCCGCCTCCTTCCCCCCCGCCGGCCTCTGTGCCTTGGCCCTGGCGGGCCAGGGCTGCATCCGGGTCTCGGCCAGGGCATCGAGTTCTCGCAACAGTTCGCGCATCGCTTTGACCAGCGCGGCCCGCGAGCGCTGCCATTGGCGGTACGCGCCGGTCAGTCGGCGCACCGCCGCCCGTTCGGCCTGCGGCACGCGATAGAGCCGGCTGCGTCCAGCCTCGCTGCGCGTCACCACCCAGGTGGCGTGCAGCTCTCCTTGCCGGCAACGGCACGTGGGCTTGCCGCAACGACGCCGCAGCAGGTAGAGCGAACCGGGGCACATCGCCTCGGCCCGCTGCATGCGCCCAACCTGTTGCTCGGCCAACCGCCAGAGCCGCCAGAGGCGCCGCCGCCGCTCGGATGCCTCAGGTGTCTTCATATCTGTATCCGTTATATAGTATACAGATACAGAATGCAACACAAAAAAGAGCCGCAACTGCAAAAAGTCACGGGAAGACCCTGCCGCCTCCAAAAGACCCGGCCCTACGGCCTCCTACGCAGCCTCCTCCCCACTCTCTGAATCACAGGCAGCGCCGCGGGGAAGTGGGCTTTACCAAATTTTTCGCGGCATCCTCTTTTCGGTCGACGACGACGCCGACGACTACGGTGGACGATGGGACGCGCCGCCGTCGTAATCCGTAGTCGTCGCCGTAGTCGTCGACCGATCCTCTCGTCCCTGCCTTCCAAGAAGGCGTCGCGCCTCACGGCGCCAGGTGACGCAGCATCGCGGCGCGCATCATCAGCCGATCCGCCTCCTGCGGCCGGCCGGACTCGCGGTAGAGATGGGCCAGCCGACTGACCGCCTGATCGGTCTGGGGGGCCCCGGGGCCGAGCGCGACCTCGTAAATAGCCAGAGAGCGCTTCAGCAGGGGCTCGGCCTCGTCGTACCGTTCCTGTATGCGGTAGAGTTCGCCGAGATGGGCCAGTGCGCTGGCGGTATCCGGGTGGTCCGACCCCGTGCTGGCCTCGTGAACCTCGAGTGCGCGCAGGAAGAGTCGCTCGGCCTTAGGGTGATGGCCGCGCTCGCGATGGTGATGTCCGAGGCGGATCAGGGTGTGGCCGACGAGCCCATGCATCGGGCCGAACGCCCGCTCACGGATCGCGAGGGCACGCAGCAGAAGCTCTTCCCTCTCGGTGTCACGCTCGCGTCCGGTCAGGAGCTCGGCCATCTCGATCAGCGACTGCGCCACCTCCGGATGCTCCGGACCCAGGCGGCGTTCCTGGATGTCCAGTCCGCGCCGCACCATTTCGATCGCATCCTCATGGCGGCCCGACGCGCGGTAGATGCGGGCGAGATTGCCCAATGTTACCGCAATCAGCGGATGGTCGGGGTCGAGCGTGGCTTCGAGAATCTCGAGCGAGCGGCGGTAGAGATCCTCGGCCTCCCGCATCCGGCCGAGCCTCTCGATGGAAACGGCGAGGTTATTGAGGCCGATGGCGGTCTTCCGGTGGTTCGGCCCCAGCGTCGCCTCGTCGATCTCCACGATGCGGCGGCGGAGGGCTTCCACGCGAGCCCATTGGCCCTTGAGCCCGTAGCACTCGGCGAGGCTGTAAAGACTGGACCCCACATGCGGGTGATTCCGGCCCAGGCGACGCTCGCGGATCGCCAGCCCCCGGCGCGCCAGCGGCTCGGCTTCAGCGTGACGGCCCTGCTCCCAGAGCGCCACCGAGAGCGCGTTGAGGGTGTGCGCCAGGTCCGGATGACGCGGGTCGAGCGCCGCCTCCTGGATGGACAGCCCGCGGCGCAGCAGCGCCTCGCCCTCGCGGTACCGGCCCTGGAGCCGGCGCAACCGCGCCAGTCCCGTCAGGCTCTCGGCCACCGCCGGATGCTCCGCACCCAGCGATTCCTCCCGGATCGCCAGCGCGCGCTCGTGGGCCGATTCCGCATCCGGGAACCGCCCCAGCATCCGCTCGAGCTCGGCCAGCTCATGCAGGCTCTCCGCAACGTCGGGATGCGCCGGACCCAGCGCCGTCTTGCGGATCGCCAGCCCGCGGCGCGCCGGCGGCTCCGCCGCCTCGTAGCGGCTCAGGTCGCGCAGAACGCCGCCGAGCGCCGTCAGCGCGGCGCCGGTTTCCGCGGCCTCCGGCCCGATCACGCTTTCCCGGATCTCGATCGCGCGACGCAGCAGCGGCTCGGCCTCGGCATACCGCCCCATCGCCCGGTGCGCCTCGGCGCGCTGCATCAGCACATCGGCCATCCGCACGTCCGAGGGATCCAGCACGAGCTCGGCCCCGCGCAGGGCGCGCCCGGCCGCGCGGTCGGCCCGCACAGGGCGGCCTTCCGCAAGCAGCGAGGCCGCAGTCTCCGACTCCCGCCGCCATGCGTCCGGCCCGCCGCCGCAGCCCGCCCCGACGGCCAGCGCCAGCGCGAGCGGCGCCGCCGCCCGTGCGACCCCGCCAAGCAAGCCCCTTCCGCGCACGGCTGGATGCTCCCCGCTTGCGGCCATTCCGACCCCCTGCGTGTCCAAGCCTTGGAACACGAGGCCGCGGTCCGTTCCAATGCTGGGAGACTAGCACCCGCACCGGGAATCGACAACCGCGCGATCCGCCCTCACGGCACGAGCCGATCCAGGATGAATCCCGCCCCGAGGAGGAGTTGGGTCAGCAGCACGGTGCCCACGTTAGCCGCCATGCCGCGCAGGAGCGCGTCCGGATCCCCGCTTTGGAACGCGCCCCGGATGGCCCGGAACGTCAACGGGATCGTCCCCAGGGCCAGCAGGGTCCAGGCCGGAAAGACGCCGGCCGCCACGGCGGCGGCGATCCAGACATACACGGCGACCGCCGCGCCGGCGAAGACGCGGGCCGCGCCGCGCGGGCCAAGGGTGATCGGCAGCGTCCGGCGCCCGGCGCCCCGGTCGGCCTCAATGTCGGGAAACTCATTCAGCAGAAGCAGGTTGTGAACCAGCAACGCCGGGGGAACGGCCGCGGCGATCGCCGGACCGTCGTAGCTCCCGGTCTGGACGAAAACCATCCCGAGCACCGGCAGCGCGCCCAATCCGACGCCGGCCGACCACTCCGGCCAGGGATACTTCAGGATCACCGGGCTGTAGAGCACGATGAAGAGCACCGCCAGGACCAGGATCGGCGCCAGCCCGAGGCCACGGAGGTAGACGAAGAACACCCCGATCGGCGCCGCGAGCGCCAGGCTGCCGATCCCGAGCCCCAGGGCCTGCCGGGGCGTCAGCAGCCGCTGGGGAAGCATGCCGCTTCCCCCGCTGAACGGCGTCCGGCGGGTGGCCAGGTCGATTCCGCTGCGGTAGTCGAAGACATCGTTCAGCACGTTGACCGCGATATGCGCCAGGACCAGGCCGAACCCCGCCAGCAGCGCATAGCCAAGCCGGAACACCCCCTGGTTCCACGCCAGGGCGGAGCCGACGAAGGCCAGGATGACGGAGAGCACGAGAAACTGCGGCCGCGTCTCCAGGATGAACAGCTTCAGCTTCATACGCGTCAATGCCCCGTGCGCAGCATACGTGCCCCAGCCCATAAAGCAACCGGCCGTTCGCGATTGACGCGCCCCACCCCGTTGGCTAGCGTCCCGGTCGGGAGCGCGCTCCTTCAAGCCGGTGCCAACTGGTCGGTGGCCGGCGCGGCGCCGGCAGACGGGCGAGCGCCGGTACCGTCGGAGAACGCGGCTCCCGGTCGACAGGCACACACGGAGATGGAAGCGGTCTGGTGGCCGCCGCGGTCTTCAAAACCGTTGTGTCCCGTAATGCGGGACAGGTGGGTTCGACTCCCATTCATCTCCGCCAGTCAGGGAACTCCGGGGCCAACGCATGACTTCGAGCACAGACCCGCGGCGCGGGATCCCTTCCGTCTCCGCCCTGCTGGAGACCGACGCGGTCGCGGAACTGATCGCCGCCCACAGCCGCCCGGTCGTGCGGTCCGCGCTGCGCGCGGCCGTGACCGAAGCGCGCGCGGCAGCCGGTCCGGCGCCCACCGCGGAGGCCCTGCTCGAGGCCCTGCGCCGGCGGCTCGCCGACGGCGAGCAGGATCGCCTGCGGCCGGTGATCAACGCCACGGGCATCCTCCTGCATACCGGCCTCGGGCGCGCCGTCCTGCCGGAGTGCGCGGCCGCCGCGCTGGCGCAGATGGACCGCTGCTGCAACCTGCAGATCGACCTCGCCACCGGCCGGCGCGGCAAGCGCAACGCCATGTGCGAGCGGCTGGTCTGCGAGCTGACCGGCGCCGAATCCGCGCTCATCGTCAACAACAACGCCGCCGCCACGCTCCTGATCGTGGCCGCCCTCTGCAGCGGCCGAGAGGCGATCGTCTCGCGCGGCGAGCTGATCGAGATCGGCGGCTCCTATCGCCTGCCGGACTGCATCGCCTCCGGGGGCGCCGTTCTGCGCGAGGTCGGCACGACGAACAAGACGCACCTGCGCGACTACGAGCAGGCGATCTCCGACCGGACCGGCGCGCTGCTGCGGGTCAACCCGAGCAACTACCGCGTCGTCGGCTTCACCGCCCGCACGCCGGTCACGGCCCTGGCCACGCTGGCGCACCGGCACGGGCTCCCGCTGATCGACGACCTGGGCTGCGGCGCGCTCGTTGACCTGCGCGACTACGGCCTTCCGGCCGAACCGCTCGTCCAGGACAGCATCGCCGCCGGGGCCGATGTCGTCTGCTTCAGCGGCGACAAGCTGATCGGCGGCCCGCAGTGCGGCATCGTCGCGGGCCGGAAGGATTGGGTCGGCCGGATCCGCAAGCACCCGCTGACGCGCATGCTCCGGGTCGGCAAGCTCACGGATGCCGCCCTCGAGCAGGCGCTTCGCCTGTTCCGGGAGCCGGCCGGCCTTCGGGAGCGGCACCCCCTGTACCGCATGCTGGCGCGCACGGAGGCCGACCTGCGGAAGGATGCCGAGACCCTGCGGGCGGCGCTGCGGCCGGCGGCGGAGGGACGCGCGGAGCTGGAGCTCGTGGCCGGCGCCAGCGAGATCGGCGGCGGCTCGCTGCCCGGCGTGAC
>PWTM01000160.1 GCA_003563855.1 PVC group bacterium
CGAGGGCCCGCTGAACCGCTACCGCCGTGTCATCATTCTGCCCGACCTGCTCGACGTGCCCTCGCTCTGGGTGCTGCCCACCGACTTCCTCGGCGTGCTCGGCCTCGACATCGCGCGCAACCTGCTCAACCCGATCCCGCGCGCGTTCAAGACGGTCTTCGAATGGACGCTCGCGCTCGTCACCGCCCCGCTCTGGGGCACGCTCCTGCTGGCGATCTGCCTGCTCATCCGACTCGAGGACGGCGGCTTCCCCTTCTTCATCCAGGAACGCGTCGGCCGCGGCGGCCGGCGGTTCAAGGTGCTGAAGTTCCGCACCATGCGGCCGGACGCCGAGGAGGTGCTGCGCGCCACCCTCGAAGCCGACCCGGCGAAGCGCGCGGAGTGGGGGGAAGCCTGCAAGCTGCGCGACGACCCGCGCGTGACGCGCATCGGCCGCCTCCTGCGCGTTACCTCGCTCGACGAGCTGCCGCAGCTCGTCAACGTGCTGCTCGGAACCATGTCGCTCGTCGGCCCGCGGCCCCTGCCCGACTACCACCACGCGCGGCTGCCGGCGCGGGTGCGCGATCTGCGCGAACAGGTCCTGCCCGGCGTCACCGGCCTCTGGCAGGTCTCGGGCCGCAGCGCCTCGGGCGACGAGGGCCTCGTTCGCTGGGACACCTACTACGTCCGCAACTGGTCCATCTGGCTCGACTTACTCATCCTCGCCCGCACCATCACCGCCGTCCTCACCGGCCGCGGCGCGTATTGAGGCGGGCCTCTCGATTTCCCAAATCCATCCGAATTCGGTTTCCCTGGCGGGGACCATCCGCCCGCGCAGCTCCGCCGCATATTCCGCCACGCGGGCGGCGTTTCCCGGGAAGCGCACCGCCATCGATCTCGGATAATCCAGCACGTCGGGCAATACGAAGACGCGGCCCGGCCCGGTCGCGTCGAGGATCATTTCCGGAAGTTCCTGCTCGTTGAGATCGATGACCCGCGCCCGCGCGTAATAGCGCAAGTAGCGTACGAAGACCGGGTTCCCCGCGGTCACCACCACATCCTCCCCGCCCGCCTCCGCCAGGATCCATTCCGACTTGCGCACGTTGTAGTCGCGATCGGCGTCGCGCACCAGCCGCAGGCCCCCCGCATAATTGTGCGCGGCGAAGAGCGCAAAGAGCAGCAGGGCGATCCAGAGCCGGTTTGCCCGCGCCAGCGGCGCGATAAGGACCGCGCAGAAGATGAGCCAGAGCGGGATCAACCCGGGAATCCATTGGCTCGGATTGCCGGGCTGATCGAGA
The DNA here is from genome assembly GCA_003563855.1 of PVC group bacterium. Taxonomy (GTDB): domain Bacteria; phylum Verrucomicrobiota; class Kiritimatiellia; order PWTM01; family PWTM01; genus PWTM01. The sequence goes on from PWTM01000160.1 coordinate 1,278, forward strand.
AGGACCAGCCCGGCATGCAGTAGAAACCAGAGCGCCGTGCCGGCCACGACCGCCCGCCCGCCCGGCACCATGGTGGCGTGAACGCCGGCCCGGGGCGGCGCGCGCCGTTCCAGCCAGGATCGCCGCGCCGCCAGGAGGGCCACGCCCGCAAGTGCCAGCAGCGTCACCGCCGGAATCCATCCCTCCCCCCACGTCAGCCGTTCGCCCAGGTAGAACTCCTCGCCCAGCATCCGGTGGGGGAACAGCGCCTCGAGCAGCCCGCGGAACCGGGCGCTGCGCAATAGAAAGATGCCGGAGAGAACGCTCTGCCCGAACCCCACCGCGGCCTTCGCCGGCAGCGCCAGGCGCGACAGCCCCTCGATGCCGCGGGGCGCGAGCAGGCGCTCGGGACGATAACGGGTAACGATCCCCAGTGTTCCCAACAGCACGGCCAACGCCGCCACAAAGACGCCCAGGTAGGGAACGACGGCCCGCGGCCGGCGCGAATAGACCAGGTAGAGCGGGATCATGACCAGGGTCGGCGCCAGGCTCAATGCGTGCAACCCCGCCGCCACGGCCGCATAGAGGCCGGCGAGCATCATGCCCCGGACGCCGGCCCGCGGATCGCTCGCCCGATAGAAGGCCGCCAACGAGAAGAAGGCGGCCGGAACAAGCGGCTCCGCCTCCGTCGCGAACCGCCAGAAACCGTAGGAGAACATCAGGAATCCGGTCGCGAACAGAGAGCTCAGCGGCCGCAGGCTGAACCGGCGAAAACAGAAGAGAAAGAACAGATGCACGGCGCCCGCCGCGCACAGCGCGCTGAAGAAACGCATCAGCGGATAGGCCCGGTCGACGGCGCCGGCGGCGCGCAACGGCAGGTACAGCGCCCGCATCAGCGGCACGTAGAGCGGGAAATACGGATCGGCCAACCCCACGCCCTGCTCGACCCGGAAGGCGTGTTCAAACGCCATATCCGTCTCCGTCCGATTCCCGGGCGCCGTCGCGAGGAAGAACAGCAGCACCGGAAGCAGGATCAACAGGCGGAGCGCGAATTTCATGAATCAAACGTCCTCTTCGTACCGCCTCAGCCCCAGCAACTGCGCCAGAACCAGGACGAGGAACGTCGGAACGATGAAGAGATAGCGCCGCCACAGCCGGCGCGGCTCCTGGCACAGGCGGTGCAGCCACTGCAGACCCGCCTGCTTGACCCAGTCCGGCGAGTCGATCTTCAGGCCCGCATGTATATCGAACGCCGCCCCGACGCCGAGGAGGATGGGAGTTCGGATTCGCGATTCTTGATTTTCGATTCTTGATTCAGGTCCTTCCGCCCACGCCGGCACCGCGGCCTTCTCTGCGCCGTCCATTGAACGTTGAGTGTTTCCGTCTCCTCGTTCAACGTTCGATGTTCGATGTTCGATGTTTGATGTTCCCTGCCCCGCCTCGTCTCCGCCTTCTCCTGAGTTCCTGAGTTCCTGATTCGCCCCCTCCCCCGCCTTCCGTTGAGCGTTGAGCGTTGAACGTTGAACGTTGAACGTTCTCCCCATCCCCTCCGCCCGCCGGCAGAACTCCGCCATGAACCGCTCCTGCTTCGGCGTGCTCAGGCCGACCCAGACGAAGGCCGCGCCCGAGCCGAGGATCGCGGCGATCGTCTCCGCCCACTCCGCCTCCGTCAGCGCCCGGAACGGCGGCGCACACGTCCCGACAATCCGCGCCCCCGGGAACCGCTCCTCGAGCCGCGTCCGAAGCCGCCCCAGCGTCGCCTCCGTCGCGCCGTAGAGGAAGTGTGTGGGTGTGGGGGTGGGTGGGTGGGTGGGGCTCGACGTTCGATGTTCAATGTTCGATGTTCGATGTTCCCCGTTCTCCCCGCCCCCCGTTGAACGTTGAGCGTTGAACGTTGAACGTTGAACGTTTCCCCCTCCCCCCTCCCCACTGCCCACCGCCAACTGCCCACTGCCAACTCCCCCCGCCTCCCCATCTTCTCCTGAGTTCGTGAGTTCCTGATTCGCTTCAGTCGACGTTGCCTCAAACACCGCCGCCATCAAATCCGGACCGTACACCCGGTCCATCTTCAGGAACCCGGCCTCGGCCCCCAGCCAGACGGTCGGCATGCCGTCCGGGAGCGTCATCAACGACCGATTGTGAATCCGGCGCAATGCCGGATCCCGGCGGCTCTCCATGATGCCATGCACCCCGGTAAGGCAGATATAGCCGCCGCGGCCCGACGCCGCCGACGTCACCGCCGCCGACGCCGCCTCGTCCATCGACGTGGCGGTGACCCCGACGCCAAGCACGTTCACCCGCGGCAGGCGTCGCGCGCTGACGGGGCGATTGCGAACGGGATTACGGGGATGAGGCATGAGGGATGAATGTCTGATTTAGGAGGATCGGGCGGCGCGTGGCGGGTGTCGGGGGGAGGAAAGGGGCAGAAACGTTCAACGTTCGTTACTGCTCAGGTACCCGCCCGCGGCGGGCGGGCACCTGAGTAGTTATCGTCACGCAGTGATCAGTGAGCGGAGATCGGACGGGGCACTGATGACGGTTCACTGTTCACTGATCACGGTCCCCACTCTCCGTCTCCCCCGCCGCAAAGCGCCCCACATTCTGCGTATTCTGTGTATTCTGTGGTTCCGCCCCTCCCCACTCCCACCTTCGCGACCTTTCGTGTATTTCGTAGTTCCCTCCGATCTCAGCATTTCCCCGCTCCCGTCTCCTCATCGATCAGCGCGCGCAAGGCCACGTCCATCAGGTCGTCCGGCGCAAGCGGGCAGGGGTTGTTCCGCAGCCGCTCCGCGTTCACCCCGGCCACCACCCGCTCCGCCACCGCCCTGCGATCATGGCCTCCCTCGGCCAGCCAGGCGCGGGTCAGCCCGATCCGGTCGGCCAGCCGCCGTACCGAAGCCGCATCGAACCCTTCCGCGGCGCGGACGCCATGCATGGCGTTGAACCGCACTACCGCCGGCAGGAACAGGGCGACCGCATGACCGTGCGGCACCCCGTAGTGGGCCGTCAGGGGATAGGAAAGCGCATGCGCGGCCGTGGTCCGGGTCTGGTTGATGGCCTGGCCGGCATGGTACGCCGCGCGCAGCATCGCTTCCCGATCCCGCCACTCCGGATCGGCGACCATGCGCTCCAGGTGCGCCCGGCAGAGCGCGAGCGCCTGGCGGCTGAATGCCCGCGAGTCCGCCGTAGCCCCGCGGGCCGTCGCCGACTCGATCGCCTGCGCGAGGGCATCGAACCCGCTGCACGCCCGCTGGTACCCGGAGAGCGAAGCCGTCAAACCGGGGTAGAGCAGGACCCGCCCCGGCCGCAGGGCCGGATGCTCCACGGAATACTTGCGCTTCGCCCGGTACAGCACCGCGAACGAGGTCGCCTCGCTGCCGGACCCGGCGGTCGTCGGGATCATGATGCCCGGCGGCAGACCGGCCTCGATCCCGTCCAGCGGCTCTCCCGCCCATCGCAGCGGATCGATGTCCGCCGAAGCGAACAGGGCGATCAGCTTGGCCAGGTCCATCACCGACCCGCCGCCCACCGCCAGCACGCAGTCCGGCCCGATCGCCTTGAACCGCCCGACGCCTTCCGCAAGGACGGAAGCGGCCGGGTCGGACCCCGCGCAGGGGAACCGGCACAGGGCCCGCGTTCCCAGCGCCGCCGCGACGAGCGCCTCGGCGCCGCAGCGGCGGAAGGAATCGCCACCGGATACCAGGAACACCCGGCGGGCGCCCAGCTCGTCCAGCCATCGGCCCAACTGCCGCTCCGCGGCGGCCGCGGTGTCGCACAGGGCCACCGCCTGGCTGGCGACCTCAGGCGCCATGCAGGCGCCCCATGAATGCGGCCCGGAGGTCCGCAGGCGCACCCGCCGGGCGTTCGAGGTCGGCCCGCGCGCCCGCCGACACCAGCAACTCGAGGAACGTCGGGCCCGCCACCTTGACCCACCGCGCAAAGGCCGCGTCCAGGGCGTCCGCCGAGGCCACCCGTTCCGCGTGGGTATAGCCGCACGCGCGCGCGATCCGGTCCAGCCGGATCGCCAGGGCCACCGTGGGCTGGCCGCCCACCGATCCGTGCGCCCCGTTGTTCAGCACCACGTGCCTGTAGTTCGCGCAGCGCGACTGGCCGACGATCGCCATGCCGCCCAGGTGCATCAACGAAGCGCCGTCGCCGTCGAAGCAGAAGACCGGCAGATCCGGGCGGGCCAGCGCCAGGCCAAGGGCCGCCTGGGAGGCATGCCCCATCCCGCCGATCATGAGGAAGTCGCGCTCGTGCCCCTCGCCGCGCCGCGTCCGCGCGGCGTAGAGCTCCCGCGCGATGTGGCCGGTGGTCGCCACCGTCACCGCCGCGGGGGGAATCCGCTCCAGCAGCGCCTCGATCGCCGCCTCCCGGCCCCACGCGGGCGCCTCGCGCCCGCGCGGCGGCGCGAACGGGGCAAACGTTCCTTCCCGGACCAGCAGCGCCACCGGCTGATGCTCCGCCCGGGAACGCGTCGCCATCCGTTCGAGCTGGGCACAGGCCCCGGGCGAGTCGTCTGCCAGGATTTCGCAGGGAATTTCCATGGCGTCGAACAGCGCCCCGGTCACGCGTCCCTGCTTCCGATGCTGCGGCTCGTCCGGCCGGCCCGGTTCGCCGCGCCAACCCACCAGCAGGACCATGGGGATGCCGTAGACCTCGCGATCGCAGATCGACAGCAACGGGTTCATTGCATGGCCCTGGCCGGAGTTCTGCAGGTAGACCAACGCCGGCCGGCCGGTCGCCAGGTAGTGCCCGGTCGCCAACGCCACCGCGCCGCCTTCATCGGCGGCGATGCCGTGCGTTTCGGGGCGCTCGGCAACCGAGAGGAACGCGCAGAACGCCCTCAGCAGCGAATCCGGAACGCCGGTAAAAAAATCGATCCCTAGCCGCCGGGCATGGGCATGCAAGGCCTGGCTATCGATCACGGCGCATCTCCTCCTCCGATCCCGCCCCTGCCGCGCCCCCCGGCCCGCAGGTGGCGCAGCCAGGGGATCAAGGCGTTGTGGGCGAGCGATACCAGCAGGCAGCCGATCGCGAACACGGCGCAGGGAACGAAGGCCCCCGACAGCGGCGCGACCAGGAACAGGACGAAACCGGCGAGCAGTTGCCCGGGCCGGAAGTGGATCTTCCAGCGCTGCGTCCAACCGCCGGACCGCGACGGCCCGGAGGATTCCAGGGCCTGGATGCCGGTCTCCTTCCACTTCAAGTCGAGCACGTCCTTGAGGAAGAAGAGGAGGAAACAGCCCTGGATCAGCAGGAACGCAGGCCACCGCGCATCGCGCGCCAGCGCCCATCCCATCCCCAGGAGCATGGCGCCGATCACCACCCGATCCGCCACGAAGTC
>PWTM01000062.1 GCA_003563855.1 PVC group bacterium
CTCCTTCGTTAACGGCCTCGACAACTCCTGCGAGACGAACTCCAACGCTATCTTTGCCGCGAACTCCACCGAGTCGGGGCAAGCAGAATCGTCTCCATCGGCCTTTCGTGCGCCGGCGCATGGCCATGCGCACATGCGACGATAGCCGCCGCGAGGCCTTTCGGGCAGAGACCGGCAGAAGTGAGATGCGCCCGCCACGCGTCCGCTGCCCTGCATCCGTTTGACATCGGCCGGACCGCCGCCTAGACTGCGGGTCCGGTCGCACGGCGCGCGATCCCGAACAGAGACGCCGCCGCGGCTCCGGGAGGAGGCGTTTCATGTCGAATGGTTTCGAGCGGCCGCAGTTGCCGGAGCTGCCGTTCCCGGTCGAACGGATTCCGGTGATGCTGGCCGGCCTGGCCGTAGCGATCGCGCTGGTCGCGGGCGCCCTGACGTCGGTCTACACGGTACAGCCCGAGGAGCGCGCGGTCGTGAATCGGTTCGGCGCCGTGATCGGGATCACCGATCCCGGGCTGGGTTTCCGGATTCCCTTCGGGATCGACCGCATCCAGCGGGTCGCCACCGAGCGGGTGCTCAAGGAGGAGTTCGGGTTCCGCACGGAAGGCGTGCGCGCCGGCCGCACCCGTTACAGCGAAAAGGCGTTCGAGGACGAGTCGCTGATGCTCACCGGCGACCTGAACGTCATCGACGTGGAATGGGTCGTCCAGTACCGCGTGCGCGACCCGATCCGCTTCCTCTACCGCGTCCGGGAGCCGACCCGCACGCTCCGCGACATCTCCGAATCGGTCATGCGCCGCGTCGTCGGCAACCGGCTGGGTTCGGACGTGCTGACCGTGGCCCGCGTCGACATCCAGGCGCAGGCCCGGGACGAGATCCAGGCGGTCATGGACCAGTACGACACGGGCATCCACGTCATCACGGTCGAGCTCCAGGACGTGGTTCCGCCCCCGCGCGTGCAGCCGGCGTTCAACGAGGTGAACGAGGCCCGGCAGGAGCGGGAGCGCACGATCAACGAGGCGCAGAAGCGGGTGAACCAGCAGATTCCCCAGGCCGAGGGCGCCGCGCTGCGGCGGGTGGCGGAGGCGGAAGGTTACGCGACCGAGCGGGTAAACCGCGCGCTCGGCGAGAGCGCGCGGTTCAGCGCCGTGCTGGCCGAGTACCAGGCGGCGCCGGAAGTGACGCGCACGCGGCTTCACCGCGAGGCGATCGAGCGCCTGCTCCCGCGCGTGGGCCGGGTCGTCGTGGTGCAGGAGGGCGGGCTGGGCCCGCTCCCGCTCCTCGACCTCGACCGCGCGCTCCAGGCGGAGGAAGGGCGATGAAGCGGATCATTCTCGGTATCCTGCTGGCGCTGGCGCTGCTGCTGGCCGTCACCGGCCTGTACACGCTCGACGAAGCCGAGCAGGCGATCATCGTCCAGTTCGGCGAGCCGCGCGGCGACGTGGTCACGCGGCCGGGCCTGCACTGGAAGCTGCCCTACCAGGAGGTGCGCCGCTTCGACCGCCGCCTGCTCGTCTGGGACGGGGACGTGACGCAGATCCCGACCCTGGGCCGCGAGTTCATCCTCGTGGACACGACCGCGCGCTGGCGGATTGCGGAGCCGCTCCAGTTCATGCGCAGCGTCCGCGACGAACGGGGCGCGCGGACGCGCCTCGACGACATCATCGATTCGGTGGTGCGCGACATGGTCTCCTCGACCGAACTCGAAGAGATCATCCGCTCGCGGGACTGGAGCGTCGACCTCGAGGAGGTGGACGATCCGACCCTCGCGGAGCGCGAGGACGTGGACCTGGTGCAGCGGCCCAAGCTGGGCCGGGAGCTGCTCGAGCAGGAGATCCTGCAGCGCGCCCGCCGCCTGATGCCGGAGCTGGGGATCGAGCTGGCGGACGTGCGCGTCAAGCGGGTCAACTACATCGATTCCGTACGCCGCCAGGTCGAGAACCGGATGATCGCCGAGCGCCAGTCGATCGCCGAGCGGTTCCGGGCCGAGGGCCAGGGCCGCAGCCAGGAGATCCTCGGCGAGATGGAGCGGGAGCTCCGGCGCATCAGCTCGGAGGCGGAACGGCGCGCCGAGGAAATCCGGGGCCGGGCGGACGCCGAGGCGACCCGGGTTTACGGCGAGGCGTTCGGCGCCGATCCCGAGTTCTACGCGTTCTTCCGCACGCTCGAGAGCTACGGCACGCTGCGCGAGAACACGATGCTGCTGCTCCGCGCCGATTCGGACTTCTTCCGCGCGATCGAGGACCTGCGCCCGGCGCCCTGAGGCGCGGTCCGGCCCCCACGGGCTCGTCCCGTGGGGGAGGAAAGGTTAGAGCTCCGCGACCGCGTTTCAGCAGCAGAGGGGGAAGAAGAGCCCGAAAGAGAGCGCGGCCAGACCGACGGCCCGCGCTTCGCTCTCCTCCGGGCTCCGTTTCCGAAGCGAGGCGCACACTCAAGACCAGCTTGCCGCCCCCCACGGGACGAGCCCGTGGGGACGCGCACGGCGGGGCTTCCCTCCGCGGCCCGGCTGTGCTAGCGTTTCCGACCGTGGGCCGACGCTGGGAAAGGTCCGGCGCCGGCCGCCCAGGGGAGAGTTGCCATGAAGACCGTCTCCGTCGCTCGCAGTCTGATCGCCGTGCTGGCCCTCGCCGGCGCCGTCCGTGCCGGCGCACAGGCGCCCGGGCTGGTGCTGGATGATGAATCGCCAGCGCTGCCGCCCTGGACCGTGTCCGCCGGACTGACCGGCCTCCTGCTCGAGGGCGACGAGCCGCTGAACTCCGGCATGCTGCTTTCCCTGAACCTCGGCTACAGCCTCAACTTCCACTGGACGGTGGACGGCCGGATCGCGCTGGCGCCGCGGATGAGCTACAGCGACCGGTCCGGCGGCACGCCGGGCCTGCGGCTCGAGGGCGGCGCGCTCTACCACCTGCGCGCCGTCCCGGACCTGCGCATCGACCCCTACCTCAACCTCGGCGCGGCATTCATCGTCTACGACAACCACCCGGGCCGGGCGAACCCCGAGCTGGCGCTCTACACCGGCGCCGGGCTCCTCTACCACTTCAGCGACGCCTGGGCCCTGCGGACCGACCTGCGCATCTACATGGTCGGGCCCCGGACCGAGTTCAACGCCGCGCTCACGGTGGGCGCCCAGTGGCGCTGGGGCGCCGGCGTCGCGCCGCGCTACTTCCTCGAGGGCGATGACCTCCGCGAGCTGGACAGCGACGGCGACGGGCTGACGGACTGGGAGGAAATCCATATCTACGGGACCGACCCGTACAACCCGGACACCGACGGGGACGGCCTGACGGATTACGAGGAAATCTATATCTACGGGACCGACCCGCTGAACCCCGACACGGACTTCGACGGGCTGACCGACGGCGCGGAGCTGCTGGTCTACGGGACCGACCCGCTGAATCCGGACACGGACGGCGGCGGCGTCCGCGACGGGCACGAGGTCATCGAGGACGGCACCGACCCGCTCGACCCCACCGACGATCTGATCCTGGTGACGCTCAACATCGAGTTCGACTATGACCGGGCCGAGATCCGGCCGTTCTACTTCCGGGACCTGGACGCCCTCGCGCGCGTGCTGCAACGCGACCCCGCGGCCACGGCGCGGATCGAGGGACACGCGGACCGCCGTCCGCGGTCCGGCGCGGCTTACAACCGCCGCCTCTCGGAACGCCGCGCCCTCGCGGTGAAGAACTACCTCGTCGAAACCGGCGGCATCGACCGCGCGCGACTCACTTACCACGGCTACGGGTTCGACCGGCCGATCGCGCCGAACGATACCGAGGAGAACATGCAGCGGAACCGGCGCACGGAGATCTACATCCGGCCCGGCGACCGGCAGCCGTAGGCGCGGCCCGGCCATGCCCCGAACGCCCCGCGCCACGCCGGCCCCGCCGAAGCCGGCCGCGCGGCGCCGGGCCGCCGAGGTCCTGCGCAGGCTTCGCGCGTTCCACCCCGAGCTGCGCTGCGAGCTGGACTTCGCGACGCCGCTCGAGCTGACGGTTGCCGCGATCCTCTCCGCGCAGTGCACCGACCGGCGGGTCAACCAGGTGACGCCGGCGCTGTTCCGCAAGTACCGGAAAGCGCGGGACTGGGCGGAGACGCCCCAGGCCACGCTCGAAGCCGAGATCCGCTCCACGGGCTTCTTCCGCAACAAGGCGAAGAATATCCGCGCGCTGGCCCGCGCGCTCGTCGAGCGCTTCGAGGGCGAGCTTCCGTCGGATTTCGACACGCTGGTCGGCCTCCCGGGCATCGGCCGCAAGACGGCGAACCTGGTCGTCGCCGAGGCCTTCGGCCAGCCCGGGATCATCGTCGACACCCATTGCACGCGTCTTTCGAACCGGCTCGGCTTCTCGCTCCACCGCGATCCGGTCCGGATCGAGTTCGAACTCCGCGCGCTCGTCCCGCGCGCGGACTGGACGGCCTGGTCGCATGCGATGGTGCGACACGGCCGCTACGTCTGCACTGCCCGCAAACCCGCCTGCAACCGGTGCCCCCTGCCGGATCTCTGCCCCTGGTTCCGCGCGCAGCCGGCATCCCGCGCCGGCGGCGTGTGATCGCGCCGGTCGCCGCTGCGCTCTTCCCTCCTCCACGCTATGCGCAGCGGTCCCGCAGGTCCTGCGTACTGGCGGGCATACCGGCCCCCCAGGTGTCGGCGGCGACCGCGGGAACCCGCGACTCGCGGAGCGCGCCCCCACGGCCTTGCGCCGTGGGGAGCGAAAGGCTGGTCTTCAAGGCGCGCCACGGGGGCGAGGCAGAGCCCAAGGCGGAGCGCGCACCGGCCCCTGGGTCCGCCCGCGCTCTCCTTCGGGCTCCGCTGTCATCTCGCGCCGTCGGTGCTTTCGCATCCTTTCCTCCCCCACGGGGCAAGCCCGTGGGGGCCGGCTGTCGAACCGCAACCTTCGCTCCCCCACGGGATCGGCTGGCCGCGCCCCCACGGCCTTGCGCCGTGGGGAGCGAAAGGCTGGTCTTCAAGGCGCGCTACGGGTGCGAGGCAGAGCCCAAGGCGGAGCGCGCACCGGCCCCTGGGTCCGCCCGCGCTCTCTTTCGGGCTCCGTTGCATCCGTAAGCGCGCCGTCGGCGCTTTCGCAACCTTTCCTCCCCCACGGGGCAAGCCCGTGGGGGCCGGCGGCGATGACGGCCCGGCGATACGGCGTCGGGAGTCCGGCGTCCGGAGTCCCGGTCCGCACCGACCGCTGAGGGTCGGCCTGCACCGATGGCGGAGCGGGCCAGGCTCGGGCGCCTACGGCATCGGGGGTTCGCCGGCGCGGACGATCAGGCTGGAGACGGCCGCGATGCCCTGCTCGAGCGCGTCGTTTCCGCGCCGGAGGGCGGCGTCCGAGCCGAGCAGGTGCAGTTCCGCGACGAGCGCGAGGCAGGCCGCGTAGACGAGGCTCCTTCGCCAGTGGCTCTCGAGGCGCCCGACCGCGTAGAAAAGCGTGTAGGGCGGAAACAGGGTCGCCGCGAGCCCACGGAACGCGCTTTCGCGCCAGGCCTCGATGGCGACCAGGAGCCAGATGGCGCCCCAGGCGATATACCGCACCCGGAGGTAGCCCTCGAAGATCCCGGCCTGGCGCTCGCCGAGGAGTTCGTGCTCGCCGAGGAACTGCGGGCCCACGAGGAGGGCGGCGCCGGCGAGGAAGACCAGGAAGCCGAGCAGGCGCGCGCCGGTGGTCCGGCCGCGACGCGGATCCGTGACGGCGTTCGGAATGACCCGCTCGGAATGGACCTGGCCGACGGCGGCCGAGGCGAGCGGCTCGCCGCGGACCGAGACCGCATCTTCCGCCCGGCGGCGCCGAAGGGTCGGCCCGCGCCGCGGGGCGGCCACCTCCGCCCCGCCTTCCTCGCGTCGCAATGCGCCGCCGCAGGCCATGCAGACCCGGCCCTCGGCAGCGGCATACTCGGATAGTGTCATGCGCAGCTCGCACCGCTCGCAGGTCATGCCGACGTCACCCATGCGTCGCTCTCCCCTGCCAAGGAAGCCCGCCATCCCGAAGGAGACGAGGCGGCCCCGCGGGGCCGCCTCGTTCGAACTCCGGCTCAGATCATAGGGAGCTTCGGATTATCCGTCTCCCTAATCAATCACCAGCTTCCGGCAGCAGATGGTCGTCCTCGCTGCACGTGGGCGGGTCATCTACCGAACCTGGGATAGTATAGTCTCCGCCCGAGGGGCATTCCGGAATTCCGCCACGGATGAAGGCTTCCCAATCCGCAGGCGCCATGCCGGTATTCGGGTTTGTGTTGTCACCGTCCTCCATGGCCCACTGCTGTATCGCCGACTCCATCTGGCGGAGGTTATTGATGCACGTGTTCATACGCGTGCGATCGCGCGCGCGGACGAACGTCGGGACCGCCAACGCGGCCAGCAGTCCGATGATCAAGACCACGATCATGATCTCGACCAGGGTAAAACCGCTCTTCCTTTTCATCACTGACTCCTTCATGGGTTTGTTTGCTCTCTCTCACGGGCGACGCACCTCGCCGTCGCCGGATCGTCTGGTAGCAGAACCCGTGCCAAGAACCGCCTTCGGCCCGGGGCCCCGGGCGCCTTCCCTGGCACCCCACCCGCCGCCATGCA
>PWTM01000068.1 GCA_003563855.1 PVC group bacterium
CTGGGCCTGCCAGTCGTCCGAGATTTCCTCCCGTTCATCGTGCCAGCAGGCCTCCGCCAGCTCGGGCCAGATCTCCGCCCGCTGGTCCGTGGCCGCGAGGTAGGGCGCGATGGTCTGCAGCGCACGCTGCAGGGGGCTGGTGACGATCCTGTCGAACGACGAACCGGCGAGCGTGTCCGCCAGCGCGACGGCCTGCTGCTCGCCCCGGGTCGAGAGCGCGTCGGCCTGCGCGGAGGAGTAGTTTCCCGTCGCGTTTCCCTCGGATTCCGCGTGGCGTACGATCAGCAGTTCCATGGTCTCCCCTTATTCGAGGCGCAGCCGGAGCGTCGTGAAGCGCGCGACGGCCTCGGCGCTGCGGACGGCGATGGCGATCGCCTTGCGCGTGCCGACGAGCACGACGAGGCGGCGGCCGCGGGTAACGGCCGTGTAGAGCAGGTTGCGCTTGAGCATGATGAAATGCTGCGTGTGGACCGGGACGATGACGCAGGGGTACTCGCTGCCCTGGCTCTTGTGCACGGTGACCGCGTAGGAAAGCGCCAGCTCGTCGAGCTCCTCGAACCGGTAGTCGACGCGCCGCCCGTCGAAGACGACGGCGACCTCGCGGCGCTCCTCCTCGATCCGCGCGATGCGTCCGATATCGCCGTTGAAGACGTCCTTGTCGTAGTTGTTCTGCATCTGCATGACCTTGTCGCCCTCGCGGAAGCGGACGCCGAAGCGCTCGATCTCCGCGCCGCGCGGGTTCAAGGCATCCTGGAGCACGCGGTTCAGGTTGCGCGCCCCGAGTTCGCCGCGCTGCATCGGGGTCAGGACCTGGGCGCTCTCGAAGGGATCGAGGCGGAACCGCCGCGGGATCGCCTCGCGCAGCAGGCGCAGGATGCGCGCCACCGCCTCCTCCGGCGTTTCGGCCGGCACGAAGTAGAAGTCGGCCGGGGCGGCGCCCGGGGCGGAGGGCGGCGGGATCTCGGGCAGCGCGCCCGCGTTGATGCGGTGCGCGTTGGCGACGATCAGGCTCTGGGCCGCCTGGCGGAAGACGTGCTGGAGCCGCACGACCGGAAGGGCGCCCGAGTCGATGAGATCGCGCAGCACGGCGCCCGGCCCGACGGAGGGAAGCTGGTCGACGTCGCCCACGAGCACCAGCGTCGCCGCGGGCGGAAGCGCGCGCACGAGCTGGTAGGCGAGCGTGACGTCGAGCATGCTCGCCTCGTCGGCGACGAACAGGTCGCCGGCCAGCGGGTGCGCGGCGTTGTGCTTGAAGTCGCCCGTTTTCGGGTCGAAGGCGAGCAGCCGGTGGATCGTTTTGGCGGTGAGCCGAGCGCTTTCGCTCAGGCGCTTGGCCGCGCGACCGGTCGGCGCGCAGAGCACGACGCGCCGTTTCTTCGCGCGGTAGATCGCCACGATGGCGCGCACCAGCGTGGTCTTGCCCGTGCCGGGTCCGCCGGTGACGATCAGCGCCTTCGCGCGCAGCGCCTGCGCGACGGCTTCGCGCTGGGCGGGATCGAGCGTCAGGCCGATCCGATCCTCGACCCAGGCCAGGGCGCGGCCGGCATCCACGTCGGCCAGCGGCGCCTGCCCCGCGGCCAGCCGCCGGAGCAGGCGGGCCAGCTCGCCCTCGGTGAAGTCGATCGGCGCCAGGTAGACCAGCGGCTCCTCGCCGGGCCAGGTCCGCTCGACCAGCCGGCCCTGTTCGATGCCGCGCGCGACGGCCGCGGCGATGGCCGACTCCTCGATCTGGAGCGCCTGCGCCGCGCGCTCGACCAGCGCGCCGCGCGGGAAGGCGCAGTGCCCCTGGCCGGTGAGTTCGAGCAGCGTGTGCTCGACCCCCGCGTCCGCGCGCAGCGGGCTGTCGCGCGCGATGCCCACGCGCTCGGCGATGGCGTCGGCCGTCTTGAACCCGATCCCGACGATATCCCGCGCGAGGCAGTAGGGATCGAGCCGCACGCGTTCGATCGCCTTCTCCCCGTAGGCGCGGTAGATGCGAAAGGCGCGGGCCGTGCTGACCCCGTGGCTGAGCAGGAAGGTCATGATCTCGCGCACGACCTTCTGCTCGCTCCAGGCCGCCTTGATCCGGTCCCGGCGCGTGGGGCCGATGCCTTCGACCGTCAGCAGCAGCGCGGACCGGCGATCGATCACGTCGAAGACCTCGCGTCCGAAGGCCTTGACGAGCTTGCCGGCGCAGACGGGCCCGACCCCGTGGATCAGGCCGGAGCCGAGGTACTTCTCGATGCCCTCGATCGAGTCGGGCTTCGTGATCTCGAAATGCTCGGCCTTGAACTGCGGGCCGTGTTTCGGGTCGACGCCCCAGCGGCCGCGCGCTTCGATCCACTCGCCCGGCGAGATTTCCGGCGCGCGCCCGACCACGGTCGCGAGATCGCGGTGTCCGCGCGCCTTGACGCGCAGGACGGTGAAGCCGGTCTCGGCGCTGTGGAAGGTGACCCGTTCGACCATCCCGGCCAGCGATTCCGGGGGCGGGTCGGAGGTCTGCGGGGCGGGCATCGCGGCGGCGCTCACGCCAGGTCGAGCCGCACGACGGCGACGCGGCCGAACCCCTCGCGCGCGAGAACCCCGGCGGCGTAGTCCCGGAGTCCGCGCGCGCGCGCCCGGGAGCGGGATGTCCGTCCGCGCCGCCCGATCATCCGCGCCGCGAGCGGACCGACGCCGGCCAGGCCGAGCCCGTCCAGGACCGGGACCCCGCCGCGCCAGGCGGAGCAGAGCGCCTGCAGCGCGGCGCGCAGCGCGCACAGGACGGGAAGCTCGCCCCCGGCGGCCGCGCCGCGCGCCAGCCGGCCCAGGTCGAGCCGCCAGGCCCAGCCCCCGCCGAGGCTGTCGAGCCGGCGCACGGACAGCGCGCCCCCGCGCAGCAGCGGCAGCAGCGCCGGGGCGCGGAGCGCGTCCGGTCCGGCCATCCGCCGACCGGGCAGCGCCTCGGCGGCGGCCGCCGGACCCGCGACGACGCTGGCCGCGTGGGCCAGCCAGGCGTCGAGATCCTCCTCGCGCACCGCCGCCGCGCCGACGTGCGCGCGGCACCAGGCCGCGACGCCGGCCGCCACGTCCCCGGCCCATGCGGGCGTCGCCGGCTCGCGGCACAGCCGGCCGAGGAGCACCGCCTGCCAGGCGTCGGCAGGCGGCGCGTCCGAAATCGCTGGGTACTCGAACCTCATTCGCGCGCGATCAGGCCTTCCACCTCGCTGACAAACTGGCTGACGTCCCGGAACCGGCGGTAGACCGAGGCGAACCGCACGTAGGCCACTTCGTCGAGCCGTTCGAGCCGGTCCATGACTTTCTTGCCGATCGCCGTGCTCGGCACCTCGCGCTCGTATTCCGCCTCGATCTCCTGGAGCACGCCGTCGACCAGGATTTCGATCTCCTGCACGCTGATCGGGCGCTTCTCGCAGGCGCGCCCCACCCCGTTGAGCAGCTTCTGGCGGTCGAGCTCCTCGTGGCGCCCGTCGCGCTTGATCACGCGCAGGCTCGCGCGGAGGATCTCCTCGTAGGTCGTGAACCGGTGCCCGCAGTTCAGGCAGGCCCGGCGCCGCCGGATCGCTCCGCCGCTCCGCACCGAGCGGCTGTCGACGACCTTGTCGCCCAAGTGCCCGCACTTCGGACAGCGCATGCCACCCCCTCCGTCGGCCCCGCGCCACCGAAGCCGCACCGTGCCCGTATGCGGCATTCCGCCCCCCCTGTCAAGATGTGGTCCTTCGCTTCTGCCGCGTTCTCCTGTAACATGATCGTCGGTCGGCCGTAGTTATCGGCAGGGCGCCCGCGTGGGGCGGGAGTGGCCGCAACCGGAGTGGATGCAGCGATGAATCATCGGTACCTTGGGAATCTGTGGCGTGTCGGCCGCGTGGCGGCGGCACTGGTGTTTGTGGCGGGCGCAGCGCGGGGCGGGGCGATCGAGCCGCGCCACGTGCCTGCCGATACGGCCTGGTTCGTTCACTTCGACCTCGAAACGCTGCGCGACGGCGAAATGGGCGCGTTTCTGCTCGAGCAGATGGCACGGCCGCCGATCGCGAGCCGGATCGATGCCGCGGCGGCGCTCTTCCGGGTCGACGTGCGGGAAGGCCTCGCGTCGGTAACCGCGTTCGCGCCGGCGGATCGCCCCGAGGCGGCGGCGCTCCTGCTGAGCGGAAACTTCGACATCGAGCATCTCACCACGGTCGTACGCGGCGCGCCCGAGCACGCGGCCGCCGCCCACCACGGCGACCTGGTGCATAGCTGGCAGCACGAGCGGCCCGACGGCGAAGCCCAGACTCTCTTCGGCGCCTTCGACGGGCCCACCCGACTCGTGCTGGCCTCCGATGAGTCGGCAATCCAGCAGGCGCTCGATATCCTGCGCGGCCGGGCGCCCTCGCTGGCCGGGCAGGCCGACCGGTTGCCCCGGCGCGCCGAGGACCCGGCGCTCCTGACCGTCGCCGTGACCAACCCCGGCGCAGCGCTCCCGGCGGACGCGCGTTCCACCCTGATCCGCGACGCGCGGGGCGGGAGCCTGGTTATCACCGAAGCGGTCGGCCGCGTGACGGCGCACATGCGATTGACGGCCCCGGATGCCGAGCGTGCCCAGCAGCTCGTCGAGGTCGTTCGCGGGATGGCCGCCCTGGTTCAGCTCGAAGCGGATGCGCCGCCGATGCTCGTCGAAATCGCGCGCAACCTACGGGTCCAGGCCGAGGGCGCCGAACTTCGCCTGCGCGTGGCGGCGCCCGCCCACCGGCTCGTCGCCCAGTTGCGGGAGTGGATGGATGCGGCCGGTGGGGAGCTGCCCACGCTGCCGTGACCGCCGATGCGCCAGGTTCCGACGAAGCCCTGATTGCGGCGGCCAAGGCCGGAGACGCCGCCGCGTTCGGGGACCTGGTGCGCCGGCACGAGCCCCGGGTACACCGGTTCCTGGCGCAGTTGACCGGCAACCGCGAGGATGCGCGCGACCTGGGGCAGGAGGTGTTTATCCGCTTCCACCGCCATCTTCCCCGGCACCGGCCCGGGGCGCGCGTCGAGCCCTGGCTCTTTACGGTCGCGCGCCGGCGCGCCATCGACCTGTTGCGTGCGCGCCGCGCACAGGTGCCGCTCGACGAGCGGCTGCCCGCACCGCCCGGGCCGCCGCCGGGCGGCGATCTCTGGGACTTTGCGCGCGCCGTGCTTTCGCCCCGGGCGTTCGCGCTGCTCTGGCTTCGGTACGGCGAGGATCTCCCGGTCGGCGAGGCCGCCGCCCGGTTCGGCTGCTCGCCCGTCGCCGCGCGCGTCGCGCTGCACCGGGCGCGGCGCACACTGGCGCGCGCCCTCGACGCGGACGCGCGCGCTTCGGTCCCGCTCGCCGCCTGCGCGGCGCGCCATCGCAGAACGGAGGCCCCGTCATGAACCCTGCTTCTCCCCGCTCCCGACCGGACCGCCGCGCGGTCCTCGAAGACGCGTTGCGCCGCGCGGCGCGCGATGTCGAATCCGCCGACCCGGAGGCCGAGGCGCGCGCCGCGTCCATCCTCCGGGCGGTCGCGGACACGCCCCGCCCCGCCGCGTCCCCGCGCCGCTGGCCCTGGCTGATCCCTGCCGTCGCGCTGCCGCTGCTCGCGCTCGCCGTGATGCAGCGGCGCGAGACCCCGCCGCCCGCGCCTGCGCCGGAACTCGCCACCGCGGTGCCGGCGCCGGTCACGCCGTGGGCGACCGTAGCGACACCGCGTCCCGTCTCCCCGGTGAACTGGCTCGCCGCGGACCCGCTCGCCGCCGAACGCCAGAACCTCGCACACGACGCGCAGCGCACCCTCGCCCGCCTGAGCAAGGCCCTTCCGCTCTGACGGATATTGAACGGGCAGAGCGTATCCGGGTCGGACGACCTATACGCGCGCCTCGCGCCGTACGGCTGGCGGGGCATGCGGGACGGAGGCGGGAGGCGATCATCCCCCCGTCGGCATGAGCGTTCGTTCGGTCGGGCGGGCGGTTCGCTGCTCAACAAGGAGCCGGCCAGCACACGGAGAAGAAAAGCAATGAAGAATCGTACATGGACCGCGACCGTCCTGGCGTCGGCCCTGGTGGCCGGCATCCTGTGGCTCGGACCTGCCGCGCAGGGCGATGCCCACGGGGGCGAGGCGCCGGCGGCGGCCGTCCGCATCGGCGTGTTCAACGCGGAGGCCGTATTCAACCGCTACCCCGGCCAGCAGCAACTGCAGGCACAGGCCCAGCAGATGCAGGCGGAAATGCAGCAGGCCGCGCAGGCGCAGGACCAGGCCCAGATGCAGCAGATCCACGCCCGGATGCAGCAGTTGCAGCAGGAGGCGGTCGACGGCTTCTTTGCGGCCGTCCGGGCCGCACTTCCGCAGGTCGCCCGCGAGTCTGGCGTCAGCGCCGTGGTCCAGGGCGTAGAGTACAGGGCTGACGGCGTCGAGGAAGTGGACGTGACCGAGGCGCTGGCGGCAGCGCTGGCAGCGGCGGCCCCGGCGGCCCCGGCGGCCCCCGAGCGCGAGGCGCCGGCCGAGGTCATCCTCGAAACGCCCTGACCCTGCGAATACCGCACCCGGGAGATCGTCGCGCACCGCGCGGCGTCTTCCGGGCGGCTCGGGCGCCCCGCGGGACCGCGGGGC
>PWTM01000363.1 GCA_003563855.1 PVC group bacterium
GAGCCAACGGTCGGATTCGAACCGACGACCGGCGCATTACGAATGCGCTGCTCTGCCAGCTGAGCTACGTTGGCCCGGAAGACCGGACGATAGGCGCCCGCCCGCTCGTTGTCAACCTCGCCGCATTTTCGGCACTCGATTGTCGCACGGATGCCCTCCTGTTCATCCTCTTTTTTTGATAGGCTTACCCCATCGGGCTGTCTTACGCACAACGCAAGGCAACAGGAAGCGTCCCGGCGGATCGGGACCGAACAGCGGGAGCGACGAAAAGATGAAGACACGGATTTCGAAGGCCATCGGTTTTGCGCTGATCGCGGCGACGATGGGAACCGTCGGCGGATGGGCGGACGGCGCGCGCGCGGAGGACCCGCCCGCCGAGGCGGTGGCGCGGCTCGAAGCCCGTTACGCCGGGATGCTGCGGACGCTCCGGGCGGAGATCGAGGCGGCGCTGCCCGAGGTCGACGAGCAGAAACGGGCCGCCTACCTTCAGGCCCGCGAGGCGGAAGCGGCCGCGAAGGAGCGGTTGAACGAGGCGAATCACGAACTCGGCGCCATCGGCAGGGCGCACGGCCTGGTGGGGCACGCGCGGAATCACTGGATCCGCCAGGCGGATCGGAACATCGCCGCCGCCCGGGCCCAGCTCGAGCAGGCGACCACGGCGGAGGACCGAACCGCGGCGCAGGAAGCGCTGGCCGCGGCACAGAAGAACCGCGAAGACGGGGTCAGCGCCCTCGAAGAGCGCACCCGCGCGTACGAAGAGGTCAGGGCCAGAGAACCGCAACTGAGAAGCGCGGTCGAAGCGGCCCAGGAGGCCCATACCGAGGCGCAGAATGCCACGATGCAGGCGCTCGCCGACCTCGGCCTGGCGGACCTGCTGGCCAGCGACGAACTCGATGGCCGGCTGGCGAAGACCGTCGTTCTCTTCGAAGCGCAGCCCCGCCGGCTGGCGACATTCTCCGCGCGGAGCGCGGAGAACGAAGCGCTGGTCGAGCAGTTGCTGGCCGACGAGGACCTGATGCTGCAGATGCTCGTGGCGGACGGCGCCGACGACGGCCGTTACGGGGAGGCGATGAAGATCTACCGCGCGATCCAGGATGCCAGCGACCGGGCCTCGGAAGGCGTCCTGCAGCGGCTCGCACTGGCGATCAGCCTGGAACATGCCGAACCGATCGGGCAGCGGAACCCCGTGGCCGCGACGGATGCGCCCGCGACCGTGGACCCGGTGGACCGGTACCTGCACTACGAGAAGGCCTTCCTGGACGGCGAACTGGACCCGAGCTTCCGTGAACGGACCGCCTGGGAGCTGCGCTTCGTCGTCGACGGCAACGAGCCGACCGAGACCCTCGCCTGGGGGCGCGAGATGCTCCGCAACTACCGCCCCGACCACATCGCCACGGACGACCAGCGCTGGCGGTACGTGGCGCTGGTGCGTACGGATATCCGGTACGGCTCGCAGGACGTCCGGCACGACCGGGACGACCTCCAGTTCTTCCAGAACATCCTGATGAACGGCGGGGTCTGCGGCCGGCGCGCGTTCATCGGGCGTTTCATCCTGCGCGCCTTCGGCATTCCCACCACGGCGCGCCCGCAACGGGGACATGGCGCCCTCGTGCGCTGGACGCCCGACGGCTGGGTTCCCGTCCTCGGCGCCGGCTGGGGCTCGGGCTGGACGCGTACGCGTTACGACCGGGATCGCGATTTCCTGGCCAACACACAGGCGCGCGAGAACCCGGCGCGATTCATGGAGGTCAAGCGCGCGCAGTGGATCGGCGACGTGTTCGAGGAGCGGCGGGTCTTCGGGGTCCACGGGCGCCATCGCCCCGGGTTCTGGTACGGCGTCTCGCTCTACGTGCAGCGGGCGATCATCGACGCGGGCGACACTGAGGCGCTGGCCGCGGTGGGCGAGGAGCTCAGCGAGGCGGATACCTCCGACGTCCGGTACGCCATCGAAGCCACGCCCGTGACCGAGGATGACCTGAGGATCACCGTCGGCCGGGACGGCACGATCACGATCCCCGCGGTCGCGACCAGCCGGCCGACGCGGAGCGGGGGAAGGATCCTCTTCATGAACAGCCAGCTCGGCGGGATGCAGATGCACTACAGCCGCAGCGGGAACGCGCAGGACTTCGAGTACACCTTCGAGGCGCCGGCGGCGGGAACCTACGCGCTCACCGCCAAGCTCGTGACGCCCAGTTGGCAGCAGCACCTGCGGGTCTCGGCCAACGGCGCCGACCCGGTGAACATCGCGCTCCCGCACACCGTGGGCCTGTGGGATACGACCGAGCCGGTGGAGATCGAGCTGGCCGCGGGCCGCAACGTGCTGCGGTTCTCGCACACGAGCGACGGATATCCGAAGGGGTTCTCCATCAAGGAGTTCACCCTGACGCCGGCGCGGTGAGGGGCGAAGAGCCAGGAGCGAAGAGCGAGGACCGGGTGGCGCTGCGATGAAGAGCGTCTATCCGGTCGGCACGACGCTCTATAAGCCTGCCGAGAGCTGCGGGGGGTACAACCTCGTCTCGGGCGCCGGCGTGGTGAAGCTGGTGGACATGAACGGGGGCGTCGCGCACCGCTGGCCCGTCGATCCCGAGAAGCAGAAGGGCTTCATCCACCGGGCGCGCCTGCTCCCGGACGGCCGGCTGATGGCGCTCTTCGGCGGCCGCCGCCGGCGGGGGCATGTGGCCGCCTTCGACTGGACGGGGCGGGAGACCTGGGCCTACGAGCCGGAGCATCCGGCGCACCATGACTTCTGGCCCACGGAACGCGGCACGGTATTCCTCATCTGCACGGTGGCGGTGCCGCCGGACTATGGTTCGAGGATTACCGACCCGCAACGCCGCGAACTCGGCGTCCACGGCGACGAGCTGATCGAGGTCGACCGGGACGGGCGGATCCTCTGGCGCTGGCTCCAGCACGAGCACCTGGACCTCAACGCCTGCAACCCGATCCCGGCCAACCGGGACTGGGTCGGCGGGCCGAACAACAACACGATCACGGACTGGACGCACACGAACACGATCCAGGAGCTGCCGGAGAACCGCTGGCACGATGCCGGAGACCTCCGCTTCAAACCCGGGAACATTCTCCAGAGCCTGCGGCAGCTCGATACGATCAGCATCGTGGATCGCGAGAGCGGCGAGGTCGTCTGGTCCTATACCGGCGACTACAACGGCGGGCTCTCCGGTCCGCACGAGCCGCACATGATCGAAAAGGGGCTGCCGGGCGCGGGTCACATCCTCGTCTTCGACAACGGGGCTTCCCCCCACAGGGATCTGGCGCACTGCGGCTGCTCCTACGTCCTCGAGATCGATCCGAGCGACCACCGGCTGGTCTGGGTCTACGACGACGGGCACCGCTTCTTCTCGCGCTTCACGGCGAACTGCCAGCGCCTGCCCAACGGGAACACGCTGATCCTCGAGTCCCTGTGCCGCCGGCTGTTCGAGGTGACGCCGGAAAAGGCGCTGGTCTGGGAGCACGTGTTGACCGACCCGGCCCAGCGGGTGTACCGCTACCCCTACGACCACTGCGCAGCGTTCCGGGACCTCCCCCCGCCGCGGGAACGCGCCGTCACGCCCCCGGCCGAGTTGCGGATCGAACCGGCGCCCTGATCACCCCGGCAGCGTCCAGCGCGCGGGGATGTAGAGCGGGCCTTCGACCGGGAGGCCGCCCTCGACGACGAGCGGGAAGGCGTGGTCGATGCGGTGGTAGTGGATGCGGTGGTCCTCGGAGTGCGCCGAGAACGAGAGCAGGTAGCCGCCCTCGGCCAGCGTCAGCGGCGCGAGTTCCAGCGTCAGCGTGCCCTCGCCCTCGACAAACGGAACCGCGAGGCCCGCGATCTGCGTGTTGCTGCCGTAGAGGCGCCGTCCCGTGCGGTCGCTGAGCGCGAAGCCGAAGACGGGGCGCTCGATCCGCCGCGCCGCCCGGTAGCGCAGGACCGCGGTCAGCGTCCCGCCCGAGGCCACGGTCTCGGCGGGCCGGCCCGCGCGGTCCCGGATTTCGACCCCGACGATCCGGATCTCTCCGGTCCCCCACTCCCGCGTCAGCCCGCCCGTGACCTCCCGCATCGTCTCCGCGCGGTAGCGGCCGACCACGTCCCCGGGCCGGCCCATCTCGACCACGCGCCCGGCGTCGAGCAGCAGGATGCGGTCGCTGAGCGCCTGGATCGTCGGCAGGTCGTGCGAGACGATCAGCATCGTCTTGCCCGCCTCGTGAAAGGCGCGCATGCGCTCGATGCAGCGTTGCTGGAAGTCGATGTCCCCGACCGCCAGCACCTCGTCGACCAGCAGGATGTCGGGATCGACCTCGACGGCCACCGCGAACCCGAGCCGGACGTACATCCCGGAGGAGTAGTGCCGGACCGGCTGATCGATGAAGGCATGCAGCCCGGCGAACTCGACGATCGCGTCGAAGCGCTCCCGGATCTGGCGCCGGCGCAGGCCCATGATCGTGCCGGCGAGGAAGACGTTCTCGCGGCCGGTCAGGTCCGGATGGAACCCGGCGCCGAGTTCGAGCAGCGAGGAGACCGAGCCCCGGGTGCGGATCGCGCCCTCGGTCGGGCGCATCGTCCCGGCGACCAGCGAGAGGAGCGTCGTCTTGCCGGCGCCGTTGGCGCCGATGATGCCCAGCGTCTCGCCGCGGCGCGCCTCGAACGAGACCTCGCGCAGGGCCCAGAGGAACTCGCCGCGCCGGCCGCGCAGCCGCTCGATCGCCGCCGCCTTGAGCGAGGCGGCGGTCCGGCGCAGGCGCAGGCGCTTACCCACCCCCTCGAGCTCGATCGCGTGCGCGGCGTCCATCAGAGCACCTCCGCGAACCGGGGTTCGGCGCGGTGGAAGATCGCGACGCCCGCCGCCAGCACGAGCCAGGCCACGGCGCAGGAGAGCAGGATCGCCACCGGCTCGACATCGGTGGCGCCGAGGAAGAACCGGCGGTAGGCGGAGACCAGGCCGGCCATCGGGTTCAGGAAGTAGAGCCGGCCAATCCAGGGGCGGGCGGCGAACCGGTCGGTCACCAGCGCGGCAGCGTAGATGATCGGCGTCAGGAAGAACCAGGCCATCAGCACCGTGCCCATGATGTGCTCGGTGTCCCGGAAATAGACGTTGGCGGCGGCCAGCGCGAGGCCGAGCCCGAGGCAGAGCGCGAACTGACTGACGATCGCCAGCGGCAGCCAGCCGAACGCCCCGAGCGTGGTGCCGGCGATCGCGAGGTACACGGCGAGCACCAGGAGCGAGAGGAGGAAGTTGAGCAGGTTGGCCAGCGCCATGGAGAGGACGAGGATGCCGCGGGGGAAGGCCGCCTTCTTCACCAGGTTCGCGTTCCCGGAGATCGCCTGCAGCGCGTCGCCCGCGCACATGGCCAGGAACTGCCAGACGAGAATCCCGCTGACCAGCACGCGCAGGTCGATTTCGAAGCGCATGATGCCGAGGAACGCGGCGTAGACGAGGATGAGAAACAGCGGGCCGAGCAGCGTCCAGAAGAACCCGAGCGCGCTGTTCTTGTAGCGGACCTTGAGATTGCGCGCGACAAGCATCGCGAGCAGATCACGGTGGCGGCCGAGGCTGGACCAGGCGTGCGGCATGCGCGCGCATCCTACCCGCCGACCGGCGGCGGGGGAAGGCGCAATCGCCCGGGGCCGGCCGGGGGCGCGGGCCCGGGCCGGTCCCGGGGGATTGCGCCGAAGGGGGAGGAACGTAGACCGGAGCGTGCCCCCGGGAACGCCAGGCTCCAGCCTGGCTGACCCAGGGGACGAGAACGGTTGGCAGGGGGGCAGGATCATCAGGCTCGCGAGGCCGCTTTCGTGCCCCGCCGCGGCGAGCCGCGGCGAACAGAGCGGCGGCAAGCCGCCGCACTCCAGGGCGCCTGCGGCGCGGGAAGGGTATCCCCTCGCGCCGGTCCCGCGCCGCGCAGCGGCGCCCTGGAATGCCTGCCCTGTCGGATGACGGGGCGCGAGCTTGCTCGCGCTTTCCGCGGCGCGGCTCGCCGCGCCGCCTCCCCGGCGCGCGGGCGACGAGTCCGGGCTACGGATCAAGAGGGCCTCCGCCCTCCCCCTTTCAGCGTTTCAGCTTTTCTCCTCCTGTGTCTTGCCTCGCCCCGCACGGCGGCCGGTGGGTGCCGCGCGCCACCGCCAGCAGTTCTCATTCTGGCGCCGCCTCCTGGGCACCTGCGTTCGCCGAACCTCAATGCACGGGCCGGTACGCATTTTGGAGTGCGCCGGCAGAGCGCAGCGGCGACGGCGCTTTCAGCCCCCTCGGCCGGGCGGTCCAGCCCACGCCGTGGGCGACTCCGCAGGCCGCGGCAAAGCGGCGTCGCCGGTCTTCGCCCTCTGCCGCCGCACTCCACACCGGCATGGCCTCTTGCGTCGGCGAGCGCGGCATGAAGACGCACCTCTTCTTGCATGGCGCGACACCCGGGGCCCATTGGCCTGGTGGCCATTGCAGGGGACCCCCATCTCGCGATGCAGCGCCAGAATGAGAACTGCCGCGCGCGTCGCTTGCATGCGGGGCGCGATCGCGTAGAGTCGGGCATGAGGCGGATGGTGCAGGTACTGGCCGCGATGCTGGCGGTGGCCGGCGCGCGCGGGGAGGAGGCGGACGTGAAGGGGGACGAGGCGCTGGAGGTCGCGACGTTCGCGGCCGGCTGTTTCTGGTGCGTGGAGGCGGTCTTCCGCCGGACGGAAGGCGTGCGCGACGTCGTCTGCGGCTACACGGGCGGCACGACGCCGAACCCGACCTACCGGCAGGTCAGCACGGGCACGACGGGCCACGCGGAGGCGGTGCGTGTGACGTTCGACCCGGCGCGGATCTCGTACCGCGACCTGCTGCTGCGGTTCTGGGCGATGCACGACCCGACGACGCCGAACCGGCAGGGCGCGGACGTGGGGACGCAGTACCGTTCCGCGGTCTTCGTCCACACGCCCGCGCAGCGAGGCGAGGCGGAGGCCGTTCGCGCGGAGCTGGACCGCTCCGGCCGGTTCCCGGCGCCGATCGTCACGGAGATCGCGGAGGCCGGCCCGTTCACCGAGGCGGAGCCGGAGCACCAGGACTACTTCGCGCGCAACCCCTCCGCCGCCTACTGCACGCTCGTCATCCGCCCGAAGATCGAGCGCCTCGGCCTCGAGCCCTGACGGCGTTGTGTCCGCAAGCCGCGCCCCCCGGGAACGCCACGCTCCAGCGTGGCACGGTTCTGGTCCGCGACGTTCTCTTCCCCTTGGTCGGCCAGGCTGGAGCCTGGCGTTCCCGGGGGGGCGCACTCCGGTGCGACACGCCGGGCATCGCGGCTCGCGCGCCACCAACCAGCTCGTTCCGCGCCGGCCGCTGAGGGCCGGCCTGTCGGTCGCGGGAGTTCCCTTTTCCGCGGCTGCGCGGCAGGCGCTTTCCCTCCCGGCGTGGCAGGGCCGGCCGGCCCCCACGGGCTTGCCCCGTGGGGGAGAAAAGGCTGGGCCGGGGACGCTTCCCTCCAGGCACCCAAGAGAGAAAGACTGGGGTGTGTCCCTTGTCCGCGGCGCCCTGATTTCTTGATCGTCCTTGCTCGGTAGGCGAGAATCGGAGGCGATAACCGGAACATGCGATAACCGGAACATTGCCGGAACCGAGGGCCGCATGTATGCTGATGGGCGGTTCGTTCCGAGTGGGGCGTCGACTTCGGCCCCAGAGGGCAGAGACGATGACCAGAAAAGCAACCGTCAGCAAGCAGAGTACGCGGATGGCCATCGCTGTGGACGGAAGAATCCGCGATGCGGCGCGGGCGGCGCGCAGAGCCGGCTATCGCGCCCATCGAAAGGGCAAGGCACTGGTGGTGAGTTTCAACGGTGATGCGCCCGTTCGGGTTGACATCCGTACGTATCGGGTTGCGCACGATGGCGTCTACCGGGCTGCCGAGACCAGCCGCTAAGCGACTGCGAGTCTTTGCGGGGCCGAATGGGTCCGGCAAGTCCACGATCGTGAGCGCTTTTCGGCGAACACGCATTCCGCTCGGGATCTATGTCAACGCGGACGATCTTCTGCAGGCCCTCACCGCGGGCGAACTCCTGCTCTCCGACTACGCCGCCAACGCCGACTTCGACGCGCTCCGGCGTTTTCATGAGGAGTCGGGCCAGGCACGCTCATGCGGGTTCCCCTTCCTCCGAGGCGGTGCGCCACTCTCGGTGCGCCTGGATCGGCGAGTACCCGACGACACGCTGTCCTACTCCATCGCCGCCTTGGCGGACTATCTCCGCCATTGCCTGCTTGCCGCCCGCCTCGATTTTGCGTTCGAGACCGTATTCTCGCACCCGTCGAAATAGGACGGGTTCGAAGGCCAGCGGAAGGAGGCCAGGCTGGAGCCTGGCGTTCCCGGGGAGCGCGCTCCAGCGCGACACGCCGGGCCTCGCGGCTCACGCGCCACCAGCCAGCCCCGTTCCGCGCCGGCCGCTGAGGGCCGGCCTACAGCGATGGCGGGGCGGGACACAGACCCGCTCAGGGCCGGAAGTACTTCGGGCAGGCGGGGCGGGCGAGGGACCATGCGGCGTCGAGGGCGGCGACCTCGTCTTCGGGCAGCGGCCCGGCCGCGCAGGCGGCGAGGTTCGCTTCGAGGTGCGCATCCGTGCTGGCGCCGAGGATGACCGCGTCCCCGCCGCGACCGGCCAGGGCGGAATGGTGGACGAGCCAGCGAAGCGCCGTCCCCGCCATCGACCGGCCGGCGGCCGCGCCTGCCGACCGCACCCGGGCCAGCGCCTCGAAATAGGCGTCGGTCCAGTAGCGGTCCCGGTAGAAGCCGTACTCGTGGAACCGGCCGCGATCCGGAACGTCCTCGATCCGCGCATACCGGCCGGTCAGCAGACCGCCGGCGAGCGGGTTGTAGGCGTAGAACCGCAGGCCGAGCCGGCGCAGGCAGGGGAACAGTTCGCGTTCCACGTCGCGCGTGACGGCGTTGTACATGCCCTGGTAGAGGCGCGGGACCGGCGCACCGAGCGCGGGGGCGAGGTGGCGGATATGGGCGACTTCCCAGGCGGGGTAGTTGCTCAGCGCGAGCTCGGCATAGCGGCCCTCGCGGTGGAGCGCGGCGCAGGCTTCGAGCGTGGTCTCGATCGGCGTCGCGACATCCGGCGCGTGCAGGTAGAGGATGTCGACCCGCTCCCGCCGAAGCCGCCGCAGCGAGGTCTCGAACTGCGCCCGCAGCCGGTCCGGCGCCAGCCCGCCGCCCTCGCCCGGATGCGCCTTCGTCGCCAGCACGGCGTCCGCGCATCGCGCAGGGGGCAGGATGCGGCCGAGGATCTCCTCCGCCCGGCCGTCGCCGTAGATGTGGGCCGTGTCGATCTCGCGGTGCCCCGCATCGAGAAACCGCCCCACCATCCGGTCGGCCGCGGCCTCGTCGACCTGCCCGCCGAACGTCATGCAGCCGAGCGCCACCCGCAGCCGCCCGGTCTTCGCTTCCGGCATATGGTTACCCTCCCTCACCCGTCATCGGGGAACGGGCGCTGGTATCCCCCGCCCATACCCCAGAATCCGCCCTGGTACGAGACGCGGTAGGCCCGCTCCGCGTGGCGCAGCGTGATCAGGTACGACCGGGCCCCCGGAAGCGAGGGCGGCGGCGCCACGATCAGGGTCTCGACCGCGTCGGGCTCGCCGCTCACCGCGGCGTTCTCGGGGTTGAGACCGAGCTCTTCCAGAAGCGTCATCGCCATCGGCGACGGCGGCGGCGCGCCTTCCGCCCGGAGCGCGGCCACGGTAGCCGCGGGTGTCAGCTCGATGGTTGCGACGGCCGTGTGGCCGCTCGTTTCCGGGCGTGTCAGGCTGATCCTGAAAGACCGGGCGGCGGTCCAGAAGCACGGCGGCACCAGGTGACCACTGACGTGCACCGGATCCCCGTCCGGCGTGATCAGCACATCCCCCGTCGCATCCCAGGCCAGCGTGTCGAATGCGGCGAACCGATAGGGCTGCATCCCCTCCTTCGCCCGCAGGCGGGCCGCCTCCCGGAACGCCCGGGCGAGCGTGTCGGCGGCCGGCCGGTGCAGCAGCTCGTCCACCTGTTCCCGGCGGCCGGCGGTTTCCAGGATCGCCACCGCGTTGAGGACCAGATCGCGCACTTCCGACAGGTAGGGGTCGCGCAAGTCCAAGCCCGGCGGAAGGTGATCGGACCACGGCACGTTGTTCAGCAACCACGACGCCAACGCCTCGGCAGAAGCCGCGTCGGGATTGTCGTGGCGCCGGAAGGCGTAGCGGCCGGCCCGGAGGCCCTCGTAGGACAGCGACCAGCCGTCGAGGGCGAGCGGACTCCATTCGCGGCGGTCCGACCAGAAGAGGCTGCGGGCGACGATGCGGCGGAGTTCCCGTACTTCCGAGCGGGCTAACGGCCGTCGGGAACGGTGGACCACCTGCGTCAGCGAATCCGGGAACCCCGCGCCGCCATCGGTCATCGCCCACTCCAGGAACGGCGGACCGCGTTCGGACCGCAGGACGACCTTGAAGAGAAGCGCCGGCGAGAAGGTCGGCCGGACGAGCACACGATAGGCCTCTCGCAGGCCTTCCGCGCGTGTCCACTCGAGGAACGCGGGCTCCTCCAGGAGATCGAGCAGGGCTTGGTGCTGGCGATACGCGGCGGCATCCACCGCAGCCTCCGTGGCAGAGCCGCGCGCCTGCGATGGGTACGGCCTCCACGGCATTTTGCGATAGACCTCCCATTCCGGGATGAAGCTGTGCTGCAGGGCGCCTCGGTCCATCACCACTTTTCGGAAGCGGAAGCTCGGACGGGTCGATGAGCTCACGTGCTCCAGGAAGGAGCCGGACCAGCGTTCGCCGTTGCGGTAGACGCCCTGCGCGACGACAACGCCGTCGCGCGTCCAGGTCTCGCGGCCCACGGGATAGTCGAACGGCTCCATGACCCGGAAGGTGCGCTGCACTTCGCCGTCCGCAAAGGATTCCGCGCGTTCGATCGCCGGCGTTCGCGCCAGGATGCGGCGCCAGGCAGCGTTGAGCCGTGCAACCTTGCGCGCGCGACTCTCCCAGTTCACGGGCGCGGACGGCCAGGCGAATCGCCAGGCCGGATCCGGCGACGTTTCTCCCTCCACCCGCAGATCCACCTGCTGCACCGAGAATCGATCCTCCGGGTCGCGCGCCGTTCGAGCCACGCGGAGGACGAGGCCCTCGCCGATGCCGTAGGCATCGCTGACGAGTCGGCCGCCATCGTGCGGTTCGGTCTCCAGCGGCGGGCCGTACAGCTCGGCCATGCGGGATCGGTCGAACGGCGGATGCCCCACCAGCAGGTCGACGACGCGCTCCATCTCCAACGCGTCCGCCTCGGAAGCGGACCGCGTGCCCGGCAGGCTCGCGCAACCGGCGGCAAGCACAACTCCCGCGACGAACGTCGATGCGATTCGCGACCACCTTGTCATCCCTGCCAGTTTGGCCGCAGGGCAGCGCCCGTCAATCACGGAATCCTGTGGGCTTCTTCAACTCTTCGCGGCGGCCTCATTTCGGTTGACGACTACGGCGACGACTACGGTTTACGATGGGACTTCGTTCGTCCGCCGTAGTCGTCGGCGTAGTCGTCGGCCGAGTTCCCCGAGGCCACGGGGCCGGTGCGGTGCAGCGGGGAACACGGAAACCCGGGTCGCGGCGGGGTCGCTCCGTTTTCGTCCCCATTCGGTTGACGACTACGGCGACGACTACGGTTTACGATGGAACTTCGTTCGTCCGCCGTAGTCGTCGGCCGAGTTCTCCGAGAAAGACTGGGGGGTGTCCCTTATCCGCGGTGTCGCGCGGCCCGCGGCTGACGCGACCGGCGGCATGTGTTACCAACGGGGCGGCGCGGGGGATCGTGCCGGGCGCCGGCGGGGCGCGGGAGGCGGGACGGGCGTGGGGAACGGGTTCGAGATCCTGGCTACGGATCCCGCGTCGCGGGCGCGGCGGGGCCGGCTGTCGACCGCGCACGGCCCGGTCGAGACGCCGGCGTTCATGCCGGTGGGGACGCAGGGCACGGTCAAGGCGATGACCCCGGACGAGCTGCTGGCGCTCGACTACGGGATCGTGCTGGGCAACACCTACCACCTGCACACGCGGCCGGGCGACGCGCTGATCGAGCGGCGCGGCGGACTGCACCGGTTCATGGGCTGGCCGCGGGCCATCCTGACGGACAGCGGCGGCTTCCAGGTCTTCAGCCTGGCGGCCCTGCGGCGGATCACGGACGAGGGCGTCGAGTTCCGCTCGCCCTACGACGGCGCCCTGCACCGGCTCGGCCCCCGCGAGGCGATGGCGATCCAGCGCCGCCTGGGGTCGGACATCGCCATGGTCCTCGACGAGTGCCCGCCCTGGCCCTGCCCGGAACCGGAGGCTTGCCGGGCGGTCGAGCGCACGCTAGCATGGGCAGCCGTGTGCGCGGAACAACCCCGCGCGCCGGGCCAGCAGGTGTTCGGCATCGTGCAGGGCGGCGTTCACGCCGGCCTGCGCCGGCAGTGCGCCGAGGGGCTGGTCCGGCTGGGGTTCGACGGGTACGCGATCGGCGGGGTGAGCGTCGGCGAACCGGCGGCGCTGATCCCGGGCGGGATCGAGGCCTCGGTGCCGTTCCTGCCGGCGGACCGGCCGCGCTACCTGATGGGCGTCGGCGGGCTCGCGCAGATGGCGGACGCGGTGGCGATGGGCGTGGACCTGTTCGACTGCGTCATGCCGACGCGCTACGCGCGCAACGGCACGGCGCTGACGGAGCGGGGGCGGTTCCCGGCGAAGGCCGCGCGGTACCGCGAGGATGACCGGCCGGTCGAGCCGGGGTGCCCGTGCCCGGCCTGCCGGCAGTTCAGCCGGGCCTACATCCGGCACCTGCTGAACGTGAACGAGATACTGGGAGTCCGGTTGCTGACGCTGCACAACCTGGCCGCGTATGCGCGGTTCATGCGGCGGATGCGGGCGGCGATCGCGGAGGGCGCGTTCGCCGCGTTCCGGGAACGGTTCCGCGCAGGCTGGCGGGAGCGGGCGGACGACGGGACCGGTGAAGCGAGCGAAGGGGAAGGAGCGAACGCGTGATGATGGGATTCGAAACCGTGCTGGCGATGATGGGCGGCCCCGACCAGGAGCCGCAGTCGCCACTGTATATGCTCGTCTGGCTGGGCCTGATGATCGCGGTCTTCTACGTCGTCCTGATCCGCCCGCAACAGCGGCGCGAGAAGGAGCGGCGCGCGATGATCGAGCGCGCGCGGACCGGGGACCGGATCGTCTTCGGCGGCGGCCTCCTGGGCGTGGTCAGCAACGTCAAGGACCGGACGCTGATCGTGAAGATCGCCGACAACGTGAAGGTCGAGGTCGTGAAGCAGTCCGTCTCGCAGGTGCTCGAGAAGGGCGCCGAGCCGGCGGAGGAAGCGTCGCGCTGACCCGGCGCTGACCGGGCGCGGCCGGCCTGCGCGGCCCGCGCGCGCTTGCGTTCGGGCCGCGTTTCCGTATTCTGCACGGTTCGGGCCGACGCGTCCGGCGCCGGGCGTCGGCCGCCTGGCGCGCGGCGCCCGCCGCCGCAACGGAGGTTACAGGCATGGACAAGAATGCCGTTTGGAAGTGGCTGCTGCTGGCCGTCTTTGTCGCCGGCTCGCTCGCACTCGTCTACCCGCCGACGGACCGCTACGACGAGGAGGGGCGCCTCGTGCGGCGCGGCCGCATCCAGCTCGGACTCGACCTGCAGGGCGGATCGAGCTTCGTCGTCGAGATCGACGAGGACGAACTGCGCGAAACGCTGCGCGGCCGCGCGCCCGAGATCTCGGAGACCGAGCTCGACCGCCGCGTCACGCGCGAGCTGCGCACCGCGCGCGAGGCGGCGCTCGAGGCGATCCGCAACCGGGTCGACGGGCTCGGCATCGCCGAACCGCAGATTTTCACGCACATGGATAACCGGATCGTCATCCAGATGCCCGGCATCGACGAGGCGCGGCAGGAGGAGGCCCGGGCGACGATCCAGAGCGTGGCGTTCCTCGAGTTCCGGCTGGTCCACGAGATGAGCGACCGCTGGGTGCAGCGGCTGCGCGCCGACGAGCGCGCGCCGCGCGGCTACCGCTGGGTCCCGGGCCAGCCCTACCTGGTCCTGGACACCGCCGAGCCGGACCCGGCCTCGCGCGAGGAGATCCGCCGCTTTGCGCCGCGCGAGGGCGCGGAGCTGATGCTGCAGCGCGACGAGCTCGACGACGGCTCGATCGTCCACCGCCCGACCTACGTCGAAACGGCCCCGCAGATGACCGGCGAGGCGGTGTCGTCGGCCCGGCTCGAGTATGGCCCGATGGGGCAGCCGAAGATTCTGCTCGAGCTCAACGCCATGGGCCGCCGGCGCTTCGCCCAGGTCACGCGCGACTACGCGCCGCGCGGCGAGCGCAACCGCGACAGCGACACCGGGCGGCAACTGGGGATCGTCATGGACGGCCGGCTGTACTCGGCGCCGGTCATCCGGCAGGAGATTCTCGGGGGGAACGCCGAGATCACGGGCGCGTTCACGGTCCAGGAGGCGCAACGGATCGTCAACGTCCTGCTCACCGGCGCGCTGCCGGTGCCCGTGCGGATCGTCGAGGAGCGGACGGTCTCCCCGTCGCTGGGCCGCGACGCCATCCGCAGCGGCGTGAACGCCTCGCTGATCGGCGGCACGGCGGTCATCCTCTTCATGCTGCTCTACTACACGGTCGCCGGCGTGATCGCGAACCTCGCGCTCGCACTCGTGCTCATCATGCTCCCGCTCGCAATGGTCATCGTCTCCGGGTTCATGGGCGTGCTGACGGGTACCGGCGGGGCGGGCACGGCGGGGATGTTGCCGACGCTGACGCTGCCCGGCATCGCCGGAATCGTGCTGACGCTCGGCATCGCCGTGGACGCCAACGTGCTGATCTTCGAGCGCATCCGCGAGGAACAGGCCTCGGGCAAGCGGCTGCTGGCGGCGATCCCGGCCGGCTACGAGAAGGCCTTCAGCACGATCTTCGACAGCAACGTGACCACGCTGCTGGCGGCGCTGATCATGTTCTGGCAGGGCTCCGGCCCGGTGCGCGGCTACGCCGTGACGCTCAGCGCCGGCATCCTGGTGAGCATGTTCACGGCGATCGTCGTGACGCGGCTCTTCTTCGAACAGATCGCCCAGCGCACGCGCCTGTCGCGCCTGCGCATGCGCAACTGGGTCGGGACCCCGAACATCGACTTCCTCGGCAAGCGCCGGGTGGCGCTGGCGGCCTCCGTCCTGCTGCTGGCCGCGACGTGGAGCGTCTTCGTCGTCCGCGGCCGCGCGAATTTCGGCGTCGACTTCCTCGGCGGCTCCGCCTTCACGGTCGCCTTCCGCGGCACGCCGGCCGAGCGGGTCGCCGAGGGCGACCTGCGCGAGGCGCTGGGCGCGCAGGGGATCGGCGACACCTCCATCCAGTACCAGGCGGTGCTCGCGGGCGAGGCGGACATGCGCGAGATGCTCACCGTGCGGGTCCCCTTCGAGGACGGCGCGACGGCGCGGGAGGTCCTCGAATCCGCGCTGCCGGGCACGCTCTACGAGATTGTCCAGCAGGACGAGGTCGGCCCGCAGGTCGGGCGCGAGCTGCAGCGCCGCGGCCTCTTCGCCCTCCTCTGGGCGATGGCGGGGATCATCCTCTACATCTCCTGGCGCTTCGAGTTCTCCTTCGCCATCGGCGCGATCGCCGCGCTGCTGCACGACGCGCTGCTGGCGATCGGCATCTTCTGCCTGCTCGGCCGCCAGCTCAGCATGCCGATGATTGCGGCCGTGCTGACGATCGTGGGGTACTCGGTCAACGACACGATCGTGGTCTTCGACCGCATCCGCGAGGACCTGAAGCTGATGCGCGGCCGGCGCTACTCGGAGATCGCGAACATCAGCATCAACCAGACGCTGAGCCGCACGCTGCTGACCTCGGGCACGACGCTGCTGACGGTCACGGCGCTCTTCGTGCTCGGTGGCGGCGCGATCAACGACTTCGCGCTCATGCTGCTCATCGGGGTGCTGGTCGGCACCTACTCCTCGATCTTCGTGGCCACGCCGGTCGTGCTCTTCTGGCACCCGGACAGCGCGCGGCGCGCGGAGGCCTGAGCCGCCCGTGGCCACGGCCTGGCGCACCCGCCCGCAGGCGCCGGACGCCGCGGCCCGCCTGGCCGAGGCGGCGGGGCTGCCGCGCGCCGCCGCGCAGGCGCTGCTCAACCGCGGCATCCGCACGGCGGACGCGGCGGATGCCTTCCTGCGGCCGCGGCTGAGCGCGCTGGACGATCCCTTCGCGCTCCCGGGCATGGCGCCCGCCTGCGCGCGGCTCGCGCGCGCCGCGCGCGACGGCGAGCGGGTGGCCGTCTTCGGCGACTACGACGTGGACGGCGTCGCGGCCACGGCGCTGCTGAGCGCGGTGCTCGGCCGGCTCGGCGCCCGCGTGCGCCCCTTCCTGCCGCACCGGCTCGACGACGGGTACGGGCTGCAGGTCGGCTCGATCGAGCGCTGCCTCGAGGCCGCCCCGACCGATGTGGTGGTCACGGTGGACTGCGGCGCGAAGGCGCACGCGGCAGCCGCGGCGGCCCGGCGCCGCGGCGTGGACCTGGTGATCACCGACCACCATCCGCCGGGCGACGCCCCCCCGGACGCCGCCGCGGTCGTCAACCCGCACTACGCGGACGAGGCCCCGTGGCGCCACCTGGCCGGCGTGGGCGTCGCGTTCAAGCTCGCGCATGCGCTGGTCAAGGCGGCGCGCGACGCGGGGCGGCCCGGCGCGGAGGCGCTCGACCTGCGCCCCTACCTCGAGTGGGTGGCGCTCGGCACGGTGGCCGACGTGGCGCCGCTGGCCGGGGAGAACCGGACGCTGACCCGCTTCGGCCTGGCCCGCATGGCCGAGGCGCCCTCGGTCGGCGTGCGCGCCCTGCTCGACGTCGCCGGCGTCGCCGGCCCGCCCCAGGCCTGGCACGTCGGGTTCGCGCTGGCCCCGCGCCTGAACGCGGCCGGCCGGATGGGCACGCCGGAAGAAGCGCTCGCCCTGCTCCAGTGCGCGGATCCCGACGAGGCGCGCCGCCGGGCGCAGCGGCTCGATACCCTCAACCGCCAGCGGCAGCGCGCGGAGAACCGGGTCCTGGGCGAGGCGCTCGATCAGGCGCTCGAGGCGGATCCGGCCGGCGGACTGGTCGCCGCCGGCCCCTGGCATCCCGGGGTCGTCGGGATCGTCGCCGCGCGGCTCTGCCAGCGGCGGCATCAGCCGGCCGTTGTCATCGCCCTGCGGCCCGACGGCGGGGGGCGGGGCTCGGGTCGCGCGCCGGAGGGGTTCGACCTCGCGGGGGCCCTCGCCGCCTGTGCCCCGCACCTGGAGCGGTTCGGCGGCCACGCGGCGGCGGCGGGCGTCGAGCTGAAACCCGGCCGGCTCGACGCGTTCCGCGCGGACTTCGAGGCCGTCTGCCGGGAACTCCGCGCCGACGAGCCGCCGCCTGCGCTCGATGTGGACGCCTGGCTCGCGCTCGACGAGGCCGACGAGGCGCTGCTCGGGGCCCTCGACGCGATGGCGCCGTTCGGGGCGGCCAACGCGGCGCCGCGCTGGGCCAGCCGCCGGGTGCGGGTCGTCGAATCCCGCATCGTCGGCGCGGACCACCGGCGCCTGCGGCTGGCCGACGGCGCGGTCGAACGCGCGGCGATCGGCTTCGGCATGGCCGCCCGCGGCGACCCGTCCCCCTGGATCGACGTCCTTTACGAAGCCCAGCGCAATACCTGGCGCGGACGGACGAACATCCAACTGCGCCTGCTCGACTTCCGCCCGGCGGAAGAGACGGACTGAGCGTCACGGATGGGTTCTCACGCCAAGGCGCAAAGGCGCAAAGAGTCGGAGCCAGTGACCGGAAGGGCGGCCACGGGGGGCCGCCCCTACGGAGAGGGCGCTCCTGCGCCGCGCAGCGGCCTTGGAGTGCGGTGACGTGTCACCGCTTTGTTCCGCCGCGTCGCGACGCGACCCGGCGCGAGCGAATGCTCTCCCGCGCCGCAGGCGCCCTGGAGTGCGGCGGCTCGCCGCCGCTCTGTTCGCCGCGGCTCGCCGCGGCGATAGAACAGCCCGTCCGGCTCCCCGATTGCGCCCGGCAACCCCTGGACGGTTCGTTTCGCTGCGCACCTTGCGGCGCGGCGAGCCGCGCCGCGGAAAGCGCGAGCAAGCTCGCGCACTCCAGGGCGCCGCTACGCGGCGCGGAACCGGCACGGGCGAACGGCTCCTCCAATGCTTGGAAGAGTTCAGCGCCCCGTCTTCCAGGCCTTGGAAGCCCGTGCGCCGCCCCAAGCGCGCGGCGCCCCCGGATCACCGATCACCGATCACTGATCACTGATCACCGTCCCGCCCCCGTCCCCCGCGTAGACCAGCACGCCGCGGTAGACATGGACGGCCGGGCCGGTCAGGGTGACTTCGCGGAAAGCCTCGTCGTCGAGGCGCGCATCGACTTCGAGCCGGTCGCCGCTGGCGGGCACGACCGTCACGGGAAGATCGACGCGTCCCAGCCGCGCCGCGGCCAGCGCACAGGCGACCATCCCGGTGCCGCAGGCCAGCGTCTCCGCCTCGACCCCGCGCTCGTAAGTGCGCAGGCGCAGCCGGTCCCGGCTCTCGATCCGGATGAAGTTGGCGTTCGCGCCCTCCGGCGCGAAGGCGGGATGGCGGCGGATCCGGGCGCCGAGCCCGGCGACATCGACCGCCTCGATATCGGGGACCTCGGTGACGAAATGCGGCACGCCGGTGTCGAGCACATGGCCGAGCACGGGCGCGCCGTCCGGCCAGGTCAGCTCGCGGTTCGGCGACCAGCCGCGCGGTTCGGTCATCCAGACCCGGACCGAGTCGCCGTCCACAACCGCGCGCAGGAGGCCGGCCTCCGTTTCGATGCGCATGCGCGCCGGCGCCGCCCCGAGCTCGGCCGCCAGCCGCGCGATGCAGCGGGCGCCGTTCCCGCACATCGAGGCCTCGCCGCCGTCCGGGTTCAGGAACCGCATGCGGAAATCGGCCCGGTCGGAACGCTGGATCAGCGCCACGCCGTCGCAGCCGACGCCGGTCCGCCGGGCCGCGCTCCGGGCCACCCAGTCGCGGTCCCGCCAGGGGAACCGCCCCTCCCGGTCGTCGACCAGGATGAAATCGTTCCCCGCCCCGTGCATCTTGTAGAAGTCGATATTCATGCCGGGGGAAACATAGCCCCGCACCGAACGCCTGACAACCCGCGCCGGAACGGTTAGGTTGGACACGTCGAGACCGCCACGCGTCCGTGCGCCGGGCGAAACGGAGGACGGGATGAAGCAACCGGGAAACGAGCCGCAGATGAACACCGATCACCCGTGGTTCGATCCGAGCCTCGGCACGCGGGAGCGCGTGGATACGCTGGTGGGCGCGATGACCCTGCGCGAGAAGATCGCGCAGATGCTGCACGAGGCCCCGCCGATCCCGCGGCTGGGGGTGCCGGCCTACAACTGGTGGAACGAGTGCCTGCACGGCGTGGCCCGGGCGGGCCAGGCCACCGTCTTCCCGCAGGCGATCGGGATGGCGGCCACCTTCGACGCGCCGCTCGTGTTCCGGGTCTTCGACGCCATCGCGGACGAGGCGCGT
Organism: PVC group bacterium; assembly: GCA_003563855.1. Classification (GTDB taxonomy): domain Bacteria; phylum Verrucomicrobiota; class Kiritimatiellia; order PWTM01; family PWTM01; genus PWTM01. Next base: position 19,511 of record PWTM01000363.1, read on the forward strand.
GCGAAGCATCACCAGGCCGCGAAGCAGGGGAACCGCAAGATCTACTTCGGGCTGACGTACTGGACGCCGAATATCAACCTCTTCCGCGATCCGCGCTGGGGGCGGGGACAGGAGACCTACGGCGAGGACCCGTACCTCACCGCCCGCCTTGCGGTGGCGGCCTGCACGGCCATGCAGGGGGACGACCCGAAGCACCTGAAGCTGGTGGCCACCCCAAAACACTTCGCCGTGCACAGCGGCCCCGAGCCCCTGCGCCACACGTTCGACGCCGTCGTCAGCGAACGCGACCTGCGCGAAACCTACCTGCCGCACTTCAAGGCCGCGGTCCAGGAAGGCAAGGCGGCGTCGGTCATGGGGGCCTACAACCGGACCCTGGGCGAGCCCTGTTGCGGCAGCCGGCGGCTCCTGCAGACCATTCTGCGGGAGGAATGGGGGTTCGAGGGGTACGTGGTATCCGACTGCTGGGCGATCAAGGACTTCCACATGCACCACAAGGTCACGAAAACGCGCGAGGAATCCGTCGCGCTGGCCGTCCGGAACGGCTGCGACCTGAACTGCGGCGATGCCTATGGCGCACTGCTGGACGCGGTCAAGGAAGGCCTGGTCACCGAGGCGGAGATCGATGTCTCGGTCAAGCGCCTGTTCGAGGCCCGGATGCGGCTGGGCCTGTTCGATCCGGAGGAGAAGGTGCCCTACGCCGCCATCCCGCCCTCGGTGGTTCGCTGTCCGAAGCATCTCGACCTGGCCCTTGAGACGGCCCGCAAGTCGATCGTCCTGCTGAAGAACGACGGCGTGCTTCCGCTGAGCAGGAACCTGAACGTGATCGGCGTGGTGGGACCGAACGCCGACAACAAGACCGCGATGCTCGCCAACTACCACGGTTTCTCGCCGAACGTGGTGACGGTGGCGGACGGCATCCTTGACCGCCTCTCAGTCGGATCTGAGATGACCACAGGGACCGGCTGTCACCTGTACCGGGACGAGCCCGTCCTCGAGGGGGCGCACCGGTTCCGGGTCCGACCCCGGACCGACGCGATCGTTGCCGTGCTGGGCAATACGACGGAGCTGGAGGGCGAGGAGGGCGGCGTGGCGCTGTCCGATGGCGGCGGCGACCGCGTCAGGATCGGGCTGCCCGGGCGTCAGCGGGAGCTCCTCGAGGCGCTGCACGCCCAGGGCAAGCCGATCGTGCTGGTGGTCCTGAGCGGGAGCCCCATCGATCTCTCCGACGTGGCGCCGTACTGCAACGCGATCCTGTACGCCTGGTACCCGGGCGAGCAGGGGGGGAACGCCGTCGCGGACGTCATCTTCGGGGACTGCAATCCCTCGGGACGTTTGCCGGTCACGCTGGTCCGGTCGCTGGACCAGCTCCCCCCGTTCGAGGATTACGCCATGGCCGGCCGCACCTATCGGTTCATGACCGAGGCGCCGCAGTACCGGTTCGGCTTTGGCTTGAGCTACACCCGGTTCGCCTACGCGAACCTGGCGCTGGACGTCCCGGGCCGCGCGGCCGCGGGACCGCAGGCCGTGATGCAGCCGACCGACACGGTGGAGGTCGGCGTGGAGGTCAGCAACGCCGGTGAACGCGACGGCGACGAGGTCGTGCAGCTCTATGTCAGCGACGTGGAGGCCTCGGTGCCCGTGCCGCGGCTGCACCTGGAAGGCTTCGCCCGCGTCTCGCTCAAGGCCGGCGAGACCCGGCGGTTGACCTTTACGCTGAAGCCCGAGCAGCTCGTCTGCTACCGGGACGACGGCACGCCGTTTCTCGAGCCCGGCGACTTCCGCATCTCCGTCGGGGGCGGCCAGCCGGACGACCCGGCCAGCGGCGCCGTCTCGGCCCTGCTGACCCTGGTCTCGGAAGCATAGGAGGAACCCCCGGGAACGCCGAGCGTCTGCTCGGCACTCTCCCCATGCTCATCTTCTTTTCAGCCGACCGGACGGTCGGCGTTCCCGGGATCCCCGGCATCCCCGGCATTCATGCGGATCCCCCTCCTCGCTCCCCGGGAACGCCGAGCGTCTGCTCGGCACTTTCCCCGTTCTCATCCTCTTCCCAGCCGACCGGACGGTCGGCGTTCCCGGGATCCCCGGCATCCCCGGCATTCATACGGATCCACCTGCTCTCCCGGGAGCGCCGAGCGTCTGCTCGGCACTTTCCCCGCTCTCATCCTCTCCCCAGCCGACCGGACGGTCGGCGTTCCCGGGATCCCCGGCATCCCCGGCATTCATACGGATCCCCCTCCTCGCTCCCCCGGGAGCGCCGA